>NZ_JBITCU010000007.1:83440-362109 GCF_044453545.1 Streptomyces sp. NPDC051664
CTCGGACGAGCCTGAGTCCCAGGCGCAGCCCGGTACCCCGGCGCAGCCCGGCGCCCCGGACGAGCCTGAGTCCCAGGCGCAGCCCGGCACCCCGGCGCAGCCCGACACCTCGGACCAGCCCGGCACCTCGGACGAGCCTGAGTCCCAGGCGCAGCCCGGTACCCCGGCGCAGCCCGGCGCCCCGGACGAGCCTGAGTCCCAGGCGCAGCCCGGCACCCCGGACCAGCCCGGCACCCCGGACCCTGACCCCGCACCCGAGCCGACCCCCAACCCCCCCGCCGGAGGCGATACCGCGTGAACGACGTACTCGACGTCGCCCTCCGGCTCGTCATCGTCTTCGGGGTGTTCATGGTCGTCCCACTCGTCGTGGGCCAGACCGAGCACAAGGTGATGGCCCACATGCAGGGCCGCCTCGGCCCCATGTACGCGGGTGGCTTCCACGGCTGGGCCCAGCTCGTCGCCGACGGTGTGAAGTTCGCCCAGAAGGAAGACATCGTCCCGGCCGACGCCGACCGCCGTATCTTCCAGCTCGCGCCGGCCGTCGCCCTCCTCCCGTACCTCCTGGTGCTCGTCGCCATCCCGATCGGCCCGAGCGAGGGCGCGGTCGGCCAGGTGGTCGACGCGGGCATCTTCTTCGTGCTCGCCGTCATGGGCGTGGGAGTGCTCGGTTCGCTGATGGCCGGCTGGGCATCGGCGAACAAGTTCTCCCTCCTCGGCGGCCTCCGCACCGCCGCCCAGCTCCTCGCCTACGAACTGCCGATGCTGCTCGCCGCGGCATCCGTCGCGATGGCGGCCGGCACCGTCTCCCTCCCCGGCATTGTCAATGCCTTCGAGTGGTGGTGGCTGCCCTGGCAGATCGTCGGCGCCCTGGTCTTCTTCGTGGCCGGACTCGCCGAACTGCAGCGCCCGCCGTTCGACATGCCGGTCGCCGACTCGGAGATCATCTTCGGGGCGTACACCGAGTACACCGGTCTGCGGTTCGCACTGTTCCTGCTCGCCGAGTACGCGGGCATCGTCGTCCTCTGCGGGCTGACCACCGTCCTCTTCCTCGGCGGCTGGCACGGCCCGCTCGGCGCCGACGGACTCGGCTGGGTCTGGACGCTCCTCAAGACCGCGGTCCTCGCCTTCGTCGTCATCTGGCTGCGGGTGAGCTACCCTCGCCTCCGCGAGGACCAGCTGCAGAAGTTCGCCTGGACCACACTCATCCCGCTCGCCCTCGCGCAGATCGCGCTCACCGGCATCGTGAAGGTGGCGATCAACTAATGCCTCCGATCCCCGGCTCAGGCCTGGCCAAGGGCCTGGCCGTCACCCTGCGGACGATGACGAAGAAGACGGTCACCGCGCAGTACCCGGACGTCCAGCCAGAACTCCCGCCCCGCTCCCGCGGTGTCATCGGGCTGTTCGAGGAGAACTGCACGGTCTGCATGCTGTGCGCCCGTGAGTGCCCGGACTGGTGCATCTACATCGACTCCCACAAGGAGACGGTGCCTGCCGCCGCCCCGGGCGGCCGCGAGCGCAGCCGCAACGTCCTCGACCGCTTCGCGATCGACTTCTCGCTCTGCATGTACTGCGGTATCTGCATCGAGGTCTGTCCCTTCGACGCGCTGTTCTGGTCGCCGGAGTTCGAGTACGCGGAGACGGACATCCACGACCTCACCCATGAGCGGGACAAGCTCCGCGAATGGATGTGGACGGTGCCCGAACCGCCCGCGCTCGACCCCGGCGCGGAGGACCCGAAGGAGATCGCCGCCGCCCGCAAGACGGCGGAGAAACTCGAAGCCCAGCGCGCCCAAGAGGCCGAGCAGGCCAAGGCAGCAGCCCAGCCGTCCCAGCAGGCCCACGAAGAGGAAGAGGGGGAGGAGTGACACTCGCAGCCACCGCGGCCACGGCCCACCCAGGCTTCCTCTCCCCTACCGGCATCGAGATCGCCTTCCTCCTGGTCGGCATCGCCACCCTCGGAGCGGCCCTCATCACCGTCACGACCAAGCAGCTGGTCCATGCCGCCCTCTGGCTGGTCGTCGCGCTCGGCGGCCTCGCCGTCGAGTACCTCCTGCTCACCGCCGAGTTCATCGCCTGGGTGCAGGTGCTGATCTACGTCGGTTCCGTCGTCGTCCTCCTTCTCTTCGGGCTGATGCTCACCAAGGCCCCCATCGGCCCCTCGCCGGACGCCGACTCCGGCAACCGCTGGGCGGCCCTCGGCGTGGCGTTCGCCGCCGCGGCGGCCCTCGTCTGGGTCGTCGTCGACGCCTTCCGCACCACCTGGATCGACCTGGACGGACCGGCCCACGGGTCCACCGAGGCGACCGGCGCCTTCCTCTTCCGGCACTGGGTCCTGCCCTTCGAGGCACTCTCCGTCCTGCTGCTCGCCGCCCTCGTCGGCGCGATCGTCCTGTCCCGCAAGCGCAGTAAGGAGCAGAGCTGATGCACCTCGCCTACCCCGCCGTGCTCGCCGCCCTCCTCTTCTGCACCGGGCTGTACGGAGTCCTCGCACGCCGCAACGCGATCCTGGTCCTGATGTCCGTCGAGCTGATGCTCAACGCCGTCAACCTCAACCTGGTCGCCTTCGACGTCTGGCTCCGCGACGCCCTCCACTCCGGCCAGGCCCTCACCCTCTTCACCATCGCCATCGCGGCGGCGGAGATCGGAATCGGCCTGGCGATCGTCCTCGCCGTCTACCGCAACCGAGGCAGCTCGGACGTCGACCGCCTCCGTGACACCGCCGAAACCGACGCTGCCGAAGCCCTCCCCGGCGACAGCACCGAAGACCAGGCCACTGCTCCGGCAGGGAAGGCAAAGAAGGCAGAGGCCACCGCGTGACCACCACGACCCTCGCCGTCCTCGTCCCCCTCCTCCCGTTCCTCGGCGCCGCGGCCGGCCTGCTCCTCGGGCGCACCGCCCCCGGCTACGTACGCCCCCTCGCCGTCCTCCCCACCCTCGTCGCGGCCGTACTCGCCGTTGTCGTCGCCGCACGCCAGGGCGGCGGTCCGGCCATCGACGCCGCGACCCGGCTCACCCCCACCGGTTCGGTCCCGATCGACCTCGCCCTCCATCTCGACGGCTTCGCGGTCCTCGTCGCCGTCCTGGTCGGGCTCGTCGCGACCTGCGTGCAGATCTACTCGACCGGCTACCTGCGCGACGACCCCCGCTACCCCTCGTACGCGGCCCTCGTCTCCCTCTTCACCGCCGCGATGCTGCTCGTCGTCTACTCCGGCGACCTGATGGTGCTGATGGTCGGCTGGGAAATCATGGGCATCTGCTCGTACTTCCTCGTCGGCCACTACTGGGAGACACCCGAAGCGCGCGCCGCCTCCCTCAAGGCCTTCCTGGTCACCAAGCTCGGCGACGTCCCCTTCCTGATCGGGCTGTTCGCGCTCGCCGCCGACACCGGCACCTTCCGGATCACCGGCATCCTCGGCGCCGTCGCCAACGGCGGCCTGGACCACCCCACCGTCATCGCCCTGCTGCTCCTCGCAGGGGTTGCCGGCAAGTCCGCCCAGTTCCCCCTGCACACCTGGCTGCCCGATGCGATGGCCGGCCCGACCCCCGTCTCCGCGCTGATCCACGCCGCGACGATGGTCGCCGCCGGCATCTACTTCGTGGCCCGGCTCCTCCCCGTCTTCGCCGAATCCGGCGCCGCCCTCGTCGTCCTCGCCGTGATGGCGGCGGTCACGATGATCGGATCAGGGCTCGCAGCGCTCGCCCAGGACGACATCAAACGCGTCCTCGCGTACTCGACGATCGGCCAGCTCGGCTACATGTCCGGTGCACTGGCCGTCGGCGACCGCGGGGCCGCCGTCTTCCACCTCCTCTCGCACGGCGCGTTCAAGGCCGTCCTCTTCCTCGCGGCGGGCGTCGTCATCCACGCCTCCGGGACCAACTCGCTGGCCGCCATGTCCCGCATGGGCGGACTGGCCAAGCGCATCCCGGACGCCTACTGGACGATGACCGTCGCCCTCCTCGCGCTCGCCGCCATCCCGCCGTTCGCCGGCTTCTTCTCCAAGGAAGCCGTCCTCGTCGCCGCCGAACACACCGCGCTCGGCGACCGGCACGTCGCCCCGGCCGCCGCCGGGTGGACCGTCCTCGTCGCCGGACTGCTCGCCGCCGTCCTCACCGCCGCGTACGCCACCCGCCTCTGGCTCCTCGCCTTCCGCGGCCGCGGCGCCGAGGTCCCCGACCACGGCAGGCAGCCCGTCGCGATGACCGCCGTCCTCTGGGTCCTGGCCATCCCCACCATCGCCTTCGGACTGACCGTCGGCGTGATCACCGACTGGTTCGACGGCCACAGCCTCACCCCGACCGTGACCACCGCCGTCCTCTCCACAGGCGTCGCCCTCGTCGGCGGCCTCGTCACCTACGCCGCCTGGCGCCACACCACGGCCCTCGCCGCCCGCATCCCCGTCGGCGCCGTCGTCGCCCACCCCGACGCCGAACCCGCACTCGTCGAGGCCGAGGCCATGACCCACCACACCGCCGGTTACGGCGACACCCCGGGCGCCCCCGACCCGGCCGACCCGGGCCGTCTGCTGCTCGGCCCGCTCCACCGCCACGCCGCCACCGGCTTCCATCTGGACGCCCTCTACACGAAACTGTTCGTCCGCCCCGTCCAGGCCGCGGCGAGCCTCGTCCGCTTCCTGGACCGCGAGGTCGTCGACACGTACGTACGCGGCTCCGGCACCGGCGCACGCCTGCTCGGCACCGCCGTCCGCCGCGCCCAGACCGGCAATGTGCAGACCTACCTCAGCGCACTGCTCGCCGGTTCCCTTGTCCTGGCGATCGCCGCCGTCGTTTTTGCCACCGTCAACGCCGGGGCGTGAGCCGTGATCGATATCAGCGAATCCGTGATGCAGTTCCTTCTCGCGTTCATCGTCGTGGGCCCGCTCATCGGCGCCGTCGCCGCCCTCCTGCCGGCCCCGCCCGGGCTGCGGGGAAAGAACCGCGACCAGGCCGTGCTCCGCCACGGCGTGACCGTCACCGGCGCGATCCTCGTCGCCGCGATCGTGCTGGCCCTCGGCTTCGACCACGACCACCCGTCGAAGATGCAGGCCACCACCGACATCAGTTGGATCCCGGCGCTCGACGTCCGTATCCACCTCGGCATCGACGGTATCTCGCTCCCCCTTCTCGTACTGACCGCGTTGCTGACCTTCCTCTGCGCGCTCTACAGCTACTTCAAGATGCCCGACGGCCCTTCCCCGAAGGCCTTCGTCGCACTTGTCCTCGTCCTCGAGTCCGGGACCCTCGCGACCTTCGCCGTCCTCGACCTGCTGCTGTTCTTCCTGGCGTTCGAGATGGTCCTCATCCCGATGTACTTCCTCATCGCCCGCTGGGGCGGCGCACAGAGGCAGGCCGCCGCCTGGAAATTCATCCTCTACACGCTGCTCGGCTCCGTGATCATGCTGCTGGGCCTGCTCCTCATCGGGCTGAAGAGCGGCACCTTCGACATGGTGGCACTCGCCACTGACAACGGCCGTGGGCTCACCTCGTCCGTGCAGGTCATCGCCGTACTCGCGATCGGCATCGGGCTCGCCGTGAAGACCCCGATGTGGCCGCTCCACAGCTGGCTGCCGGACGCCCACACCGCCGCCCCGACCGTCGGCTCGGTGCTCCTCGCAGGCGTCCTGCTGAAAATGGGCACGTACGGATTCGTCCGCATCCTGCTGCCCATCACCCCCGACGGAATGCACACCTTCGCGCCGTACCTCGCCGCGTTCGCAGTCGTCGGCATCGTCTACGGATCGCTCGCCTGCCTGGCACTCGCCCGCCCCGGCTCCAAGGGCGACCTGAAGCGCCTGATCGCGTACTCCTCCGTCGGCCACATGGGCTTCGTACTGCTCGGCATCGCGACCATGACCCCCACCGGCGTCAACGGCGCGCTCTTCGCCAACATCGCCCACGGCCTCATCACCGGCCTGCTGTTCTTCCTGGTCGGCGCCGTCAAGGACCGATACGGCACCGCCGACCTCGACACCCTCTCCGGCGCCACCGGAGCCGCCCTCTACGGCCGCGCCCCCCGCCTCGGCGGCCTCCTCGCCTTCGCCGCCGTAGCCTCGCTCGGCCTGCCCGGGCTCGCCGGATTCTGGGGCGAGATGCTCACTCTGTTCGGCGCCTTCGACCCGGCCCGGGGCCTCAGCCGCCCGGCCTTCCTCACCTTCATGTCGATCGGCGCGTTCGGCACCCTGCTCACCGCCGCATACATGCTCATCGTGGTACGCCGCGTCTGCATGGGCGAGAAGCGCGAGGAACCGCACCGGATCGCAGACATCCAGACGTACGAGTTCGCCGCCTGGACCCCGCTCGCCGCCCTCACCGTCCTCGCCGGCCTGTGGCCCGCCGTCCTCCTCGGCCTCACCGACCCGGCCGTGCAGAAGCTCCTCGCAGGAGGCAAGTCGTGACCACAGCGGCCGACAGCACCACCAGCCTCGTCCAGTCCGTCGACTGGCTCGCCATCGCGCCTCCCGTCGTCGTCGCGACGGTCGCCCTGATCGTCCTGGTCGCCGACCTCTTCCTCCCCGAGGAACGCAAACCCCTCCTCGGCCTGGCGAGCATCGCCGGACTCGTCGCCGCCCTCGCCCTCCTCATCCCGCTGCGCGACGGCAGCCACTCCACCTTCTGCCTCACCACGGGAACCGGCACCGAAGCCTGCAGCTA
Organism: Streptomyces sp. NPDC051664; assembly: GCF_044453545.1. NCBI lineage: Bacteria > Bacillati > Actinomycetota > Actinomycetes > Kitasatosporales > Streptomycetaceae > Streptomyces > Streptomyces sp. NPDC051664. Next base: position 90,089 of record NZ_JBITCU010000007.1, read on the forward strand.
CACCGCCGACCACTTCGCCCTGATCATCCAGGTCCTCGTCCTCGGCGGCGCCCTGCTCACCGCGCTGCTCTCCTTCGGTGACACCCGCAGACTCCCGGCCGGCGAATTCTGGTTCCTGCTCCTGTCCTCCGCGGCAGGCGCCGCACTCCTGCCCGCCGCCCGGGACCTCGCCACCCTCGTCGTCGCCCTCGAAGTCGCATCCCTGCCCGCCTTCGCCCTCGTCGGCATCAAGCGCGACGACCGGCGCTCCTCCGAGGCGGCCCTCAAGTTCTTCCTCTCCTCCGTCGTCGCGACCGCCGTGATGCTCCTCGGCGTCAGCTTCGTGTACGCCACGACCGGCACCCTCCACCTCACGGAACTCGCCACCCGCCTCCACGACGTCCCCGACCAGCTCTCCACCCTCGCCAAGGCGGGCGTCGCCCTCACTCTTGTCGGCTTCGCCTTCAAAACGGCAGCCGCACCGTTCCACTTCTGGGTCCCCGACACCTACGTCGGCGCCCCGCTGCCGGTCGCCGCCTACCTGTCGGTCGTCGGCAAGGCCGTGGGCTTCTCCGGGCTGATCCTCGTCACCGTGATCGCGTTCCCGTCGTACGCCGACGTCTGGGGACCGGCCCTCGCCGTCGTCGCCGCTCTCACCATGACCGTCGGCAACGTCGCCGCCCTGCGCCAGACCGCCACCCGCGCCCGCAGCGCCGTACGTCTGCTCGCCTGGTCGTCCATCGCCCAGGCCGGCTACCTCCTCGTGCCGATCGCCTCCGCCGCCTACTCCAGCGACGAACAGATCGGCTCCACCGTCGCGTACGCCCTCATGTACGCCGTCGTGAACCTCGGCGCCTTCGCAGTGGCCGCCCTTGTCGCCCGCACGAAGCCGGACAACCGCCTCTCCGACTACCGGGGCCTGTACGCCACCCGCCCCCTCACCGCCCTTGCGATGGGCTTCTTCCTGCTCTGCCTGGCCGGCCTCCCGCCGGGCATCGTCGGCCTCTTCGCCAAGGTCACGGTCTTCTCCTCGGCCGTGGACGCGGGACTCGGCTGGCTCGCCGTCATCATGGCCGTGAACGTCGTGATCGCGCTCTACTACTACCTGCAGTGGACGGCGGCGCTGTTCCGCGCCCCGGAAGAGGCCGAGCCGGCCGCTCCGGCCCCGGCCGCCGCTCTGGCCGACGGCCCGGCGATCGGGGTCCAGACCCTGCGCGCACCCGTCTCCCTCAGCACCGCGATCGCCCTGACCGCCGCAGTCGGCATCGTGCTCTCCGGCGCCCCGCAGCTCGTACTCCGGTTCGCCGCGGTCAACCTTTTCTGACCGCACACCCCCGCCCAAGATCGGTTTGCCCCGGGCGGACCGAACAGGGCAGGGTCATGCCCGCACAACGACACAGACGTACGACACACACACGCACACAGCGAAGAGGAGCGAGAGCAGTGCTGAACGGGTTCAAGGACTTCATCCTGCGCGGAAACGTCATCTCCATGGCGATCGGACTCGCTGTCGGAGCCGCGTTCACCGCAGTCGTCACCGGCTTCAGCACCGCCTTCATCACACCCCTGATCGGCCTCGCCACCGGCTCCGTCGGTGACTTCAGCACGGCCCGGTTCACGGTCGAGGGCGCCATCTTCCCGTACGGCAAGTTCCTCGCCGCCGCCATCGCCTTCCTGATCACCGCCGCGGTGCTCTACTTCTGCGTCGTCGTCCCGATGACCAAGGTCCAGAACCGCTTCGCGTCCAGCAAGGACCAGAAGGTCGACATCAAGGCAGCCCTGCGCGACTGCCCCCGCTGCTACACCGAGATCCCCGCCATCGCCTCCCGCTGCGCCCACTGCACCAGCGAGGTCAAGCCCGACCCCGAGGCCCTCGCGCTCGTCAAACTCCCCGCCCAGCGCTGACCCGCCCGGCGTCGCCGCGCATCGCACCCCCCGACACCCGTACGGCCCAATGCCTGCTCCGGCCCGAACAGCCGGACAAGCCGCCGGACACGGCCCGCCCTCCGGCCGTGCGCACAAGGGAACTAGCTCTCCTCGCCTGGCGTTGACCAGTACAGGAGGCTCCACTGGGGAGTGGAGCACCACCAGCAAAGGGTTCCCCTGCTGCACCACTTGGAGGGCGTACCGTGCACCGCCGGCACAACGGGCTGAGAACCGCCGTACTCCTCGGGGGCCTGTCAGCACTCATCATCGTCATCGGCAGCTTCTTCGGACGTACAGGCCTCGTCGTCGCGCTCGTCGTAGCAGTAGGCACCAACGTCTACGCCTACTGGAACAGTGACAAGCTCGCACTCAGAGCCATGCGGGCCCGCCCGGTCAGCGAGTTCGAAGCACCACAGCTCTACCGCATCGTCCGTGAACTCTCCACCGCAGCCCGGCAGCCCATGCCACGGCTCTACATCTCCCCGACCCAGGCACCCAACGCATTCGCCACCGGACGCAACCCGCGCAACGCGGCAGTCTGCTGCACCGAAGGCATCCTCCAGATCCTGGACGAACGCGAACTGCGTGGCGTCCTCGGCCACGAACTCAGCCATGTCTACAACCGCGACATCCTGATCTCATCCGTCGCCGGAGCACTCGCCTCCGTCGTCATGTTCCTGGTGAACTTCGCCTGGCTGATCCCCGTGGGCCGATCCAACGACGACGAAGGCCCCGGCATCCTCGGCATGCTGCTGATCATGATCCTGGGCCCCCTCGCCGCCTCCGTCATCCAGCTCGCCGTCAGCCGCTCCCGCGAGTACGAAGCAGACGCCTCGGGCGCCCGGCTGACCGGCGATCCCCTGGCCCTCGCCGGCGCCCTGCGCAAACTGGACGCCGGAACAAAACAGCTCCCCCTGCCCCCCGAGCCGAAGATCGAGACCGCGAGCCACATGATGATCGCGAACCCGTTCCGCCCCGGCCAGGGGATGTCCAAGATGTTCTCGACACATCCACCGATGGCGGAGCGCATCGCCCGACTCGAGCAGATGGCAGGTCATCGCCCGTGAAGACAATCCTGAACGTCATATGGCTGGTCCTGTGCGGCTTCTGGATGTTCCTCGCCTACATAGCCGCCGGCATTCTCCTCTGCATCACCATCATCGGAATCCCGTTCGGCCTGGCCGCCTTCCGCATCGGCCTCTACGCCCTCTGGCCCTTCGGCTACACAGTCGTCGACCGCCGCGACGCCGGCGCGCCCTCCTGCGTGGGCAACGTCCTCTGGCTGATCCTCGCCGGCTGGTGGCTCGCCCTCGGCCACATCACGACCGGCATCCTCCTCTGCCTCACGATCATCGGCATCCCACTGGGCATCGCCAACTTCAAGCTGATCCCGGTCTCCCTCCTGCCCTTCGGCAAGGAAATCGTCCGAACGGACCAGCCGTTCGCCGGACGCTGACGCAGGCCGGACAACCGGACAGCGAGGCGGCGCAGCCGCCGAGGACCACCTCGTCGACCCGTCAACGGCCCACTGTCAGTGCCGTCGTCCACCATGAACCCATGAACGACACCGAGCAGTTGCCGACAGCCGCCGAGAAGACAGCGCACACCGCTCCGCGACGGGTGAAGCACCCGCTCCCGCTCCCCTCAGTCCCCGCCGAAGACGTCGCCCGTGCGGCAGCGGCCCCCGGCTTTTTCCCGCCGCCACTGCCCACCGTCCTCCGTAACCGAATCACCGACGGCGACCTCGGCCCGGGACACGGGCTGCTGCCGTTCACCGGCGGAACCGCCCTCTACGGGCAGCAGTCCCTCGTCGCCCTGCTGGACGGAACCGGCTGGTACGGAGAGGACCCCGACGACGACGCACCGGAACTGCAATCCTGGCCGGACTACAACGCCCGCATCTGAGCCTGCTGTGACCTGCCGCTCTTTCTGCTCAACCGGCAACCACGCAGGCCCGTGCAACGTCTTGGGTTTCACAACCAGGCGAAGGGTAGGTTCGGCAACATGAGCATCATCGGTTGGATCATTCTCGGACTGCTGGCCGGAGCCATTGCCAAGATCCTGCTCCCCGGCCGCGACCCGGGCGGGCTGGTCGGCACCACCGTCATCGGAATCATCGGCGCCTTCATCGGCGGCTGGATATCGTCGCGCTTCCTCGACCGCCCGATATCCAACGACTTCTACGACACCACGACGTGGATCTCCGCCATCGGCGGCTCACTCGTGCTGCTCATCATCTACCGGCTGCTCTTCGGGAACTCGCGAGAACGTCACTGACGCCCGCCCGCACCCGGTCCGCCCAACCCGGTCTCGCGCAACGTCACATTGAGCCGGCCACCGCTCATACCCGTCGCAGGATCAGCCGTCCCGGGACGGACCTTCGGCACGCCGTGAAACGCGAAGCGTGACGGCCCGCCGAAGACGAACAGGTCACCGGAAGCCAACTCCACATCCGTGAAAGGCCGTCCACGGTCCTCCGTATTGCCGAATCGGAAGACGCACGTATCGCCGATGCTGAGCGAGACGACCGGAGCGCCCGACCGCTCCTCCTTGTCCTGGTGCATGCCCATCCTTGCCGCACCGTCATAGAAGTTGATCAGTCCGGTGTCCGGCGCATACGCCTGGGCCGAGTACTCCTCCCCGTACGCCTCGACCAGCGCCTCCCGACCCAACTCAGCCAACCAGTCCGGGAATTCGGCCACCCGGGCGCCGTTCACATCATCCGCGGTACGCGAATAGCGGTACGGCTGCCAGTGCCAGCCCACACAGGCCGTCTGCACAGACATCACCCCGCCGCCCGGCAACACCGTGTGCCGCAGCGGCACAGGCCCCCGCGCCCACCCCCGGCACACCTCGACCAGCTCCCGCTGCCGCTCCACCGACAGCCACTCCGGCACATGCACCGCCCCCGGCGCCACAACGGTCCGCGGCCTGGGGAAGAGGCCCGCCATTCAGCACACCGCCATTCGGTACCCAGCGTCATTCGGCACTCAGCCGCTCAGCGCACATCCACGGAGCACACGGCTCCTCAGCGCACCTTCCAGCCCCAGAAGCCGCTCCTTGCGCTCCAGGCCGGCTGCGTAACCGCGCAGTGCCCCGTCCGCACCGATCACCCGATGGCACGGGCGCACGACCAGCAGAGGATTGCGCCCGATCGCCGCCCCCACGGCCCGCACGCCCGCCCCGGGCGTGCCGATCCGCTCGGCAATCTGTCCGTACGACACCGTCTCCCCGTACGGGACGGTGTCCAGCGCGCCCCAGACCCGGCGCTGGAACTCCGTGCCCTGCCCCTGCACGTACGCGATGTCGAAGTGAGTCAGCCGGCCCTCGAAGTAGGCCCGCAGCTGGCCGGCGATCCCGGCGAAGGCCTCCGGCGCGTGGATCCAGCCGTCCTTGACGACCGCGGCGCCCTTCTGGCCGGGCATGGAGAGCGACGCGAGCGCCACACCGCCCGCCTCGGCAGCCGCTTCCTCGCCGACCAGCAGCAGTTCGCCCAGCGGGCTGTCGACGGTCGCGTACATGGTCATGGCCGGTCCCTCTCTTCATCCGTGCTGGGCGACTCCGTACAGAGTGACTCCGTACAGGGCGACGAATCACCGAGCCACCCGTATCGCGCGAATCACCCGATTCGTCGTTCCGTACGGACAAGTCTGCGCCCGCCCGCCCCCTGCGCCCGGCGGTATTCGGACATCGCACCCGGAGGTGCGAGGCCGGCCGGCACATGCCACCCCGCCCCGACCTCGCGCCGCGCCCGGCCGGGGCGGCTGAAGAACCTACCGGTAGTTCACGAACTGCACGGCGAAGTCGAAGTCCTGCCCCTTCAGTAGCGCCTGCACGGCCTGCAGGTCGTCCCGGCTCTTCGAGCTGACCCGCAGCTCATCGCCCTGGACCTGCGCCTTGACGCCCTTCGGGCCCTCATCGCGAATGATCTTGGCCACCTTCTTGGCGTTCTCCTGGGAGATACCTTCCTCGATCGTGGCGAAGATCTTGTACTCCTTGCCGGACAGCTGCGGCTCGCCCGCGTCCAGCGACTTCAGTGAGATGCCCCGCTTGATCAGCTTGGACTGGAAGATGTCGAGGATCGCCTTCACGCGCTCCTCGCCGTTCGCCTCCATCAGGATCTTCTCGCCGGACCAGGAGATCGAGGCACCCGTGCCCTTGAAGTCGTAGCGCTGCGAGATCTCCTTGGCGGCCTGGTTGAGGGCGTTGTCGACCTCCTGCCGCTCGACCTTCGAGACGATGTCGAAACTGGAGTCGGCCATGACGTGTGGCTCCTTGCGTCGTATGCGGTGGGTACAGGGCAAAGCCTAGCCACCGCCGACCGCCGCGAGCACTGATCAATCAGGTGGCGGAGCACCCCCGGTCATCAGGTATCGTTTACGTCGTCGCCAAGGAGCCCCAGTCAAACGGAGTTCCAATGCGTCGTTCGAGGCGGTGTGCCCGAGTGGCCAAAGGGAGCAGACTGTAAATCTGCCGGCTTCGCCTACCCAGGTTCGAACCCTGGCGCCGCCACAGAACGGGAAACCCCCGCTGACCTGCCAACACAGCAGATCAGCGGGGGTTTTTGCATGCTCCGGACGTCCCCGGGGGAGGGTGCCGAAATGCGCGGCTTGTCTCACCTCATACCGCCGGTATCCCGCCTCTGATCAGGTCGTGTCCCCCACCTGTCCCCCGGGGGACAGGTGGCATGCTCACTCCGGTTCGTTCCACTCACGCAGCGCCGCATCGATCCGATGGTTGGCACGCTCCTGCGTCTGTGCCAGCACCTTCGCGTACACCCGGAACAGAACGGCGATGGTGTGCCCCGCCCGCCGCGCGCACTCCATCGGATCCACCCCGGAACTGGGCCAGAACGAGACCCCGGCGTGGCGCAGATCATAAGGACGGCGCGCGAGCAAAGACGCGGCCTCCTGCTCGGTCAGCACGTCCTTGCGGGCCCGCGCCCAGACTTCGCCGTATCCAGTCTCCTGGAGCAGCCCTCCACGGCTCGTCCGGAACAGCCGACCGTCCGGAGCGACGCCGTGTGTGGCGATGTGCTGACGCAGCAGCCGTACGAAATGCGGCGGGATCGGTACGGGCCGCGAGTCCTTGACCGCCCGCGCCTTGAGGTGCCGCATCTCGTGCGCCTGCCCGTCGTCGGTCCAATTCCGCCCAGCCCGAGTAGCCCCCTGGCGCAGCGTCAGGGAGCCCCATCCCGTTTCCGGCAGGTGGCATTGCTCGCGACGAAGGGCGGTTGCTTCGGCCGGCCGCATGGCCGCGTAGTACAGGCAACCGAAGAATGCTTCCAAGTGCGCACCGCGCGGCCCCTGCTCGCGCACACCCTTGAGCAGCGAGCGAGCCTGGCGAGGATTGGCGACGCTCTCGGGGTCGACTTCCTCGGCAGACTTCGGCGCGGCCCACTTGACGGTCGTCAGCGGGTTCACGGGCGTGGTGAAGTACCTCTCTTCGACCGCGAGGCCCAGCACGTCACTGAGGCAGGCGCGCTTGCGCCGGGCGGTGCGAGGCGCGGCCGGCTTTCCATCGATCTTCAACCCCAGGGCGTCCAGTGCCACGCGGACCATGGCTGCGTCCTCGAGGGTGGAGACCGGTACCGAGTTCTTGGCCATCCATTGCAGAGCGCGGGCGATGTCCTCGGGTGGTTCCTCCTCCCACCGGTTTCGGTTGTACGCCCACCCGTACAGGGCTCGCCGCAGCAGCGCGGAGTCGGGCTTCCCGGCGGTCGACTTCACGAGCGCCGGGGTGATCGTTGCCAGGGCATCCGCGTAGTTCTTACGTGACTTGGCCGGCGCCACCGACCACTTGCGGTCGATGTAGGCCCGGGTGTGCTCGTACCAGGTGATCGAGCCGTGCAGGGCCCGTAGTTCGGAGGTGGGCAGGCCCTTGTCCTCGTCGAACTGCTCGCCGCGGCGAACCGAGGCCATCAACTCCGACCGTCGGCCGTCGGCTTGCACCTTGAGCTTGTAGCTCTTGGAATGCTTGCGTTGCCCGACCACCCAGCGCACCCGATAAGGCTTAGGGCGGTCCGGTCGCGCCCCGATCGTATAGAGGCGCACGTCGTACGTAAGGGGCATGACTCTCCAGGAACGGGCCGAGGGCCCGCCGCTACGGCGGGCCCTCGGGGGTGCGTGCATCGCTTCGGGTCAGGCGGCAGCGCGCTGCTCGCAGCGCTCCCACCATGCGTCCAGGTCTGCACGGCTCACACGGAGCTGACCGTTGGGCAGCTTCTGGATGCGAGGGGCCAACTCCTCTTCCACCTGCTCAGGCGCCTTCCACTGGACCTGGGGGAGAGGGTTCTGGGGCAGAAGCCCGGCGTCGACCGCGTAGCCGAGCGCGTAGTGGAAGATCGCTCGCTTCCTGCGAATGGTCGAAGCGGATGCCGTGGCGCGCCGCGACCACAGCCACAGCGGCCATGAGTCCGGCCAGCGGCAGGAACGCTGTGAACCGGTGGGGGATCAGGACTTGGTCGACCAGGTTCTTGAAGAGCCACACCGAAGCGACTTCACCCGCGGACCTCGAGATGAGGAGGACGACACTCGCGGCGAGCCGGTACCGGTCGGGGCGTGCCCACGGCCAGAAGCGGAGGAACGCGTCGGCCGAAGACACGCCCGCCGCAAGGGGCACTGGACTGTCCTCGGCTGCCGGGGCCACGGGCTTGATGTGAGCCGAGTCGGCGGGTGTCGCGTCCGCCAAGCGGGGTCACCTTCTCGGGGAGGGAGCCGGGTGGGGGCATGCGGCGGAAGGGGGGCGACGGACGGGACGCGCCGTCGCCCCCCCCGATGACGATCCTCGGGTGAGGCGGCGATGCTTAGTAACCGCCGCCGTAGCCGCCGCCGAAGCCGCCGCCGTAGCCGCCGCCACGGCCGCCACGGCCGCCACGGCCGCCGCGTCCGCCGTAGCCGCCGCGTCCGCCGTAGCCGCCACGGCCGCCGTAGCCGCCACGTCCGCCACGGCCACCACCGCGGCCACCACCTCGGCCACCGCGGCCGTTGAAGATCGAGAATGCGCTCATGACGTACCTCCTGTGTGACTGGATGTGCCGGAAGGACTTCGCAGCCCATTGGTTGCCTGATATCGGCCCCAACGGCACCGAAGACATTCATGCAGCTGGGGTGGGACCCCTTGGGCAATCCGGCGTGGACTGGGGTGATCGATCGGAACCCTCCATGAACGTACCTAGATCAGCCTAAGAGTGCTCGTTCATGCACAAACAGTGACCACCCTCGTGTGGGTGTGTGACACCTCGGCGGATGTCTCCCGAGGCGGTAGAGAAGCGACCCAGTTCGCGGCGGCGCCACACGGCTGCCGAACCTGCCTTTGAGGCTGTGAGATCAATGCCTGACGTGAACTCAGTAGCCCTTCGCCAAATACAGACTGACGCCACATCATGTGTCGTCGGATGGGATGCGCCGTTGACCGCCGCCCGCTATGGGACCGCGCTCGGGCAGGATCGGAGCGGGGTGCCACGACCCTCGGGCAGCATCGGAGCGGGGTGCCACGACCCTCGGGCACGTGATCGGAATGGTTGGGATTCGCGGCAGCCATTCAGGTGACGTGACCACCTGAAGAACTCTGTCGCCGGAGGGCATCGAGACCGCTGGTCTGACTGCAGTCTTTGACGGCAACACCGGTGCACCCTGCCGTACCAGGAAAGTCGATGCCGGACGCTGCGCAGGACGCTAGCGAGCCGCATACCCGGCCCTTGGGCCGCCGGAAGGAACTCCTAAAGCGGTGTTCCTGCGGCCCCTTCCCCCGGGTGTGCCCCAGGGGCGTCTAGCAACGGAGAAGTCGCAGGTGAGAGGGGTTAAGGGGAGCCCTCTGCAAATCTGCCGGCTCAGCCTACCCAGGTTCGAACCCTGGCGCCGCCACACGAACAAAGGGGTCTGCGACCAGCGGAAACGTTGGTCGCAGACCCTTTCGCTTTGGTCGGACCCGACAGCTCGCTATAGGACTTTTGTCTCACCTTGTCGCGTCGGATCTCGCGTGGTGGCCAGCTTGTGTGGGGCAGGCGTGGGGCAGCGTTCAGCGGGCTACCTTCCGCCCCGCAGCGTCGCCTCGATCCGAGCGTTCGCTGTCGTTGCGGCACCATCCAGACACTTGGCGTAGACGTGGAACAGCACGGCCACGCTGTGGTCGGCGCGTTGCGCCACTACCTCCCTCACGAGCTATTACCCGCCCGAGCATGTCGAGGGCACGCGGATCGTCGACCCGACGCCAGGGCCTGCCGGCCGGGGCGGTGGCTTCCGCGTGCTGTATGACGCGGGATACGAGATCGACCACATGCGCGAAGAGCTGTTCGCGAGGATCGCGTCGCCCGAGGAGGCAGCATTGCTCCAGTTGTCGCCAGGGGAATGGGTCGTGGAACTTCACCGCACCACGTACACCGCCGATGCCCAACGGCTCTGGAACTTCCAGCAGATGCACCATGAGCCGCGTCCCTGTTCGGTGGGCATCGGACTAGGCAGCCACGACTTGGGGGTGGCCGATGCAACGGTCGACCTGTACCAGCGCGGCATGATGCCGCTCATCGTCTTCACGTGTGCCACGAGCCGCACCACGCGTGAGCGGATGCCCAGGGGAGAGGCAGAGCACTACCGGGAGCGGGCACTGGAGCTGGGCGTACCGACGGACGCCGTACTAGTCGAACCGAATGCGCGAAACACCGGCGAGAACATCCGTTTTTCGCGCTCACTGCTCGCAGAATGCGGGGTCGACATCTTGTCCGTCCTGCTCGTCAGCAAGCCCTACGAGGAACGGAGAGCCCACGCGACCGCGCGCAAGCTCCGGCCGCAAGTCGAGATCGTCAGCGCGCCCGGACCGATGACTCTCGCAGAGTACGTGGACTCATTCGGGCCGGCGGCCTGCCCACACGCCCCAACAAGCGAAGAAGAGCCCGTCAGCAAGCTGACGGGCTCCCGCGAAATTTCGAGGCTAACCTGCCATCAGGTCAGATCGTCGGTGTGTCATCGACGATCTCCTTGTGCGGTTCGACAATGAACCTCCAGCCATCGCTGGGCTCCAGGAACCGCACTCGGGTCGGGTAGATGTCCAGGGCACGGCGGTCGCGGTTTTGGCTGTTCGTGTTCTTCCGCCCCCGGGCCGGCTCCTCGTACAGGTCGACCTTGACGTCCGGCACCGCGACGGTTTCCTCGCTCCAGCGCTGAACGATCCCCGCGCCGAACGCGTCCCGTGCGGCGGAGTAGAGCGACTCCAGGGATTCCTTTTTCCCGTCAGGCACGAAGAGCGCGAGGTTCAGGAGGACGCCGGCACTCTGGAGAACCTCGATTTCTTCCCCTGTCTTGTCGGCAATCCAGATCCCGCGCTCTTCGGCATTGTCCGGGAGGACATGAATTTCCTCACCGAAGATTGTCCTCGCAGTGAAGGACCCTCCCTCGAAATTCTTACCCGGCCCCGTAAGGAAAGCCGGGGCGTAGCAGTCGAGAGGAAGGCCATCCATCTCCGCCGAGACGAAGATGGCGTCCTGGAGGCCCAATTCCGAAACCTCTCCGACCGTAAGACGTCGAGCCGTAACCTTCTCGGTATTCACGCCATTCCCCTTTTTTCGTGGCGTCCTGTAAATTCATTAGGACTATACCATGAAAACGAACAGTCAATCCATTTACACACACCTTCGCTCTCGCGAAAGTACAGTCAACCCTCCCGGTAATTTATTTCTACAGAACAGCAGGCAAATCCTCTCGCATCGCCAGCGAAGCGTAGCCCGCGTAAAGAAATACGGTGAGGTCCAAGAGGTGACGAGGTGACTCACCGCTTCGGCGGGGTTTTCGGAACCAAGTCGGCCGACAAGTGAAATGTGAGCGGCCTTGGTCGAATGGCAACCCAGCGACCCAATCGGGCGAACCACGGCGGTCGCCTCTCCGATCGGGCACTTCACACCTCGCCCCGACGGCCGCCTTCGCGGGGCGGCCATCTCTTCACCCACGGCCCAGGCGGAGTCGAAGGAGTAGCACCGGTGCTCCCACTCCAATCGATCCGCACCAGTAGGACGTCCTGGCGCGACCGCGCCGTCGAGCCGGTGATCCGCGAGGCTCTGCGGCGCCTGACCGACGACCGGCTGCCCAAGGACACCAACGCCATCGGCGGCTGCTGGACCCGCGCCAATGACCCCGTGTCGTAAGGGCCGCCTAATTAACCAAGGCGAGCGCATCGCGTCCCGAGCCCCGGCCCGCCGTCGGAGTAGCCCGGTCGGGCGAGCCTGCCCGCGGTCGCTGGCACCCGTCACGAGTTGCCCAGCGATGGCTGGCACTATCGGTAGGAGCTGCGGCGTAATCAGCAGCGTTGTCATAGGAAGTCCAACGCGCGGGGCGGCTGTACGTCACCCACAGCACCGGCGTGGGCTGCGGGCTGCCGCATGGCCTTACGCCTAGGGGCGTGTCTCTCTGATCACGTGGTTCGTTGTTCCGTCATGACTCGTCCGAGCGGTCCTGGCCAGGGGGACCGGTCGACTGGTCGGTTGATGTCGCCGAGGAGGTGTGCCGCGTGGCTGATGAACGGGCATGGTTGGGCGAGTTGTTGGCATCAGTGGAGTCAGCACCCCCGGAGGTGGCTGTCGCCGTACTGGCCGAGCTGCTGATGAGGAGGCTTGCCGCGACCGAGGTGTCCTTTCTGATCACGGACCTTGGCGGCAAGGCCGTCGTACGGCTGACCGGGGCCGCTGGGGAGGGCGGGCCGGAGCAGCCGCAGCGGATCGAGTTGCGCGGCTCGATCTACGACCGAGTGGTCCGTTCCCAGCAAGCGCACGTGGCGAGTGGCGAGCGGGCGGGAGAGGCCGGACCAGGCCCGGTCGAGGTCATCGCGCCGGTATCCGACCGCGGGGATGCGATCGGTTTGCTGGAGCTGACTCTGCCCGCCCGCCCCGACCGTCAGACGATGCAGCTCATCGTGGAGGCCGCCCACGCGCTGGCCTACGTGGTGATCGTCAACCGGCGCTTCACCGATCTGTACGAATGGGGCCGGCGCACCACACGGCTGTCGCTGGCCGCCGAGATCCAGCACCGTCTGCTCCCCGACTCCTTCACGTGCGACACCGGCCGGTTCATCGTCGCGGGTGCACTGGAACCAGCTGCCGACATCGGCGGGGACACGTTCGACTACACGCTCGACCGTCACGCCCTGCACCTGTCCCTCACCGACGCCATGGGCCACGACGTACAGGCGGCACTGCTGGCGACCGTGATCGTCGGAGCCCTGCGCAATGCCCGCCGAGGGAGCGGCAGCCTCCTCGACCAGGCAAACGATGCCCATCAGGCCGTCGTCGACTACGCCCACCAAGCACATCAGGCGTACGCCAACCAATCGGACCAGGTACATCAGGCCGTCGCCCAGCACGGGGGACAGGCCATGGCCACCGGTCAACTGCTGCGTGTCAGTCTCGACACCGGCCAGACCACCTTCGTCAACGCCGGCCACGTCTGGCCATTGCGCCTGCGCGACGGGCAGGTCGAGGAAATCGCTCCCCTGGTCGACCTGCCCTTCGGTATCACCCCGAACCCGGGATACCGCGTCCAGAGCCTCGACCTGCGTCAGGGCGACCGACTGATCCTGCTCACCGACGGAATGCTGGATCCCCACGGGCCCGAAGCCGACCTGTGCGACCTGATCCGACAAACCAGCGAGTGGCACCCACGCGACGCTGTACGTGTCTTCACCGAAGCCGTCCTCGAATTCTCGAACCACGACCCCCGCGACGACGCCACCGTCCTGTGCCTGGACTGGCCCGCGCCCAATGCCGCCTACACCGGACCCAGAACCGCACCGGCAGCAACGGCTCAAGCCGCTCCCACTCAGGGCCAGTCGCAGTCATGACCGACAACGAACCACGTGATCGAAGAAACACGCCCTAACTGAGGGCTGCCCCCTGGTAGGCGCACGACGACAGCTACGGCACCTCACCGTTTGTCGGAATGCCCGTATATGACCTGTATGAGGACGCCCTCTGCCTGGCGATGTACCGCATCCGACGCCGCGCGTAGATCCATCAGGGGTTATGGGACGGCCGGTAGGGTCGAGTTATGGCGCTTCGCATGGAGTGGTCGATTGAAGGCCCCTTCTCTGGGGCGGCAGGGCAGACCGTGCGCGACGTGCAAGAAGCTGTGTACTGGCTGGACGGGTCAGTGATGCGGATCCAGGAGCGCGCGGGCCTGCCCCCATTTGAGTCCGATCGGCTCGGCCAGTGCGCGCGGCTCCTGCGCGCCCGGATGCTCGACGAAGCAGACAGTGCGACGTCGCGCGGTAAGCAGTGGTCGGCCGCTGTCGGCCCTCTCAGGATGACGCTCACCCCGACCGGCTGAAAGCCGCAGACAGTGCGCCGAACCGGCGCGTCTTCTGGGGCGTGCAGATCTTTAACTCGTCTGTTTGACCTTGGTTCAGGTGTCGTCGGTAGCGAGGAACGTCGCGACGTCGGTTGGTGTGCGGGGACGTCGTCGCTGTGGCTCGTGTCGGATGGGCTATCGGATCGCCTGGAACCGCTGCTGCCGCAGTGCCAGAGGCGCTTCCGAACGCCCCAGGCTCTTTGAGTATCTGTACGGGTAGCAGTGGTCCGTACATTTAACAAATGATGGCCGTCATGACCACCACCTCGTGGATCGTGATGCTCGTCCCGGCTGTTCTTTTGGTTTCTGCCGTTGCGGCCTGGCCCGGCTCCTCAGCTCCACGCCAACAGCAGAGGTCCCGCATACGCCGCGTCCTCTTCTTACCTCTCGGTGTCGTCCTGGTGCTTGCTCTCGCAGCGTGCGGTCGCGCGACCAGCGAGAAGACCGTGCGCAGACTCGCTGGCAACCCAGAAGCAGTGAAGGCACGGCAGGAAGCCGAGTCTGCGAGCCGGGACACCATCGCCGTCTGGGACACCGATACCCCGCTCACGCTCGGTCTGGTCGTTTTGGAGGATGCGTGCGCTGGCGGGCAAGCGAAGGAGTGGTTCTTCCAAACGGGTGACGACCGGTACAAGATCCGCTGCACGATGTACGTCACTGCCTACTTCGGCGCCGACCCCCGCCATGTGGCCGACACTGTCGACGGTGTCCTCACCGCAGGGGACCGCACCGGATCCCCCATCCCTTTCGGCCACGACTTCCAGTACGCGCGCACAGTCGTCGACTACTACCGGGGGAAGGCGGGCGACCCGCAAGGGCCTGGGACCGGCGAACCGAAGGAGCTGTTCAGCGCAGGCACGATCACTCTCAACTGGGACCAGGTGCACACCAGAGGCACGCGTGAACTGATCGAAGAGCCGCGCCCGTGCGCACCCCATGATCCGCCGGTGCGGCGGTGTCTGCACGAGCCGACCTCCACCAGCGTGGCTGATCTGCGTCGCAAGTACGGGATGGTATTCAAACTCACCTTCCCCACCAAGGACTACTTCACCGTCTGGAAGTAACCGGACCGGCGCCGCGACCTCACAACGGCTCACACCGTGAGCCGAGTTGTCGGTGGGCGAAGCTGCGTTTGACGACCCAGCGGTAGGTGTCCAGTAGCACCCCTGCCGCAGTGGTCAGAAAACGGACCAGCCGCCCCCGAAAAGGGCCCCAACATATGAGACGCCGAGGCCGACCAACGCGAACAGCGCTAGGACGAGCAGGGTGACCACGGTGAACTGGCCACCGGCAGACTTCAGGAAGCGTTGCCAGTTCACGCGCCGAGCGTTCATGCCCCCACCATTCTTCGCGGTACCGCGCTCTTCCCCTTCATCCGCTGATCAAGGACTGGAGCGGGGCTGGTTGTGGACCGTACATCCAGGTCCCACAGGTGCGGGTCGTCATCTAGTCTCGCGCCACCATGGCAGTCGCAATCTTGATTTCCCCAGGTGTCCCCAACGGCAGGGTCTGGGAAGAAAACAGCAGGTCAGGCGGGGTAGATGGAGCCCGCTGTAAATCTGCAGGGTACCGAGCCGGCAGTCTGTGGGCCGTAGGCACGTGACTGGGGCTCCGGGAGCGGGTGGCCCACGACCAGGGCTGCGCGGCTCTGTCCACGAGAACGGGCCCTGGCACGGCCGGTTCAGGGGGGCGCGTCGTGACAGTTTTGATCGTTGGTGGTTCCGGGTTCTTGGGTGCCGAGCTGGTCCGGCAAGCGGCAGTGGCCGGGCTCACGACGGCCGCGACTTACGCAACCAGGCCCGGGAGCACTCGAGAGGTCGCGTGGCACGCCCTCGACCTGCGGGATCCCGGAAATGTGGAAGCGCTCGTGGCCGAGGTCGGCCCTCGTGTCGTCGTCAACGCGTCGAGCGGCGGGGCGAACTGGGCGGTCACGGCCGAGGGGCCTGCCCGTCTGGCGATGGCGGCGGCGAAGTCCGGCAGCCGTCTGATCCATGTCTCCAGTGACGCCGTGTTCTCCGGCGCCCGCGTCCACTACGACGAGTCCTGCCTGCCCGATCCCATCACCCCGTACGGGGCGGCGAAGGCCGCGGCGGAGACAGCGGTTCTTCTCGTGCATCCGGACGCCGTGGTCGCCCGCACCTCGCTGATCATCGGTGACGGGCAGTCCGTACACGAACGTGCTGTACACGAACTTGCCACCGGGGCCCGCGCCGGCGTCCTGTTCACAGACGACATCCGTTGCCCGGTGCATGTGACCGACTTGGCCGCAGCTCTCATGGAACTCGCGTCGGGAGATGCGAGCGGCATCCACCATCTCGGTGGAAACGAGGCCCTGAGCCGTCACGATCTCGGCATCCTGATAGCCAGGCGCGACGGACTTGACGACTCCCGACTGCCCACGGGTCTGCGCGCAGACAGCGCCGTTCCCGGGGCCCTCGACGTACGCCTCGACGGCCGCGCAACACAGCGCAAACTGCGCACCACGCTGCGCGGCGCCCACCAGTTCCTCACCCCGGCGGCTTGAATGGCCGGAGCCCGGCGGTTCGCTTCTATCCCCGCTCGCCGCGCGCACTCCATCGCCGCCGAGATCGGGCTGGACCGGCGGGGTCGGGGCCGAAGGAGCGGCGGGCGGCCGCCTTGGCCGGTGCGGCCGGCCTCGGTATCGGCACGGAGGTGTTCGAGGCGGACCGTCTTGCCCCTGAAGAGGCTTTCGCGCGTCCAGTGTCAGTTGTGGTGACTTGCCGGGATTTATGGAACGGACCGTCAAGTAGCCGCTACGCCCTGTGTGATGTGAGCAAATAAGTACCTCCTGTGAAGAGATTCTTCCTGTAAAGCTTTGAACAGATCACAAGATGGTCACTAGGGTCGGGCATCGAACCTTCGAACGATTGATCACCCATCCGGGGTGGCAGCGAAGGAACCGCCGAGTCCGTGACGTGCACGGAGCCGGGGATTCACGTCCCCTCATAGCCCGGTAGGCGGCTCGAGGAAGAAGGAGCTCGCCTTCGTGGCGTCCCACCGTCGTCCCAAGCAGCCGAGCCGTACCCGCGTGACCGTGCTCACCGCGACCGCCGCTGCAGCCGTTGCCCTGACCTCCCAGGCCGCCCATGCCGACCCCAAGCCGACCAAGAGCGAGGTCAAGGCGAAGGTCGACAAGCTCTACCACGAGGCGGAGGAGGCAACCGAGCAGCACAGCCTGGCCAAGGAGAAGCAGGAAAAGCTCCAGAAGCAGATCGGCGCGCTCCAGGACAAGGTGGCCCGCAGCCAGCAGGAACTCAACACGCTCCGCAGCGGCCTCGGTTCGCTCGCCGCCGCACAGTACCGCTCCGGTGGCATCGACCCCTCCGTGCAGCTCTTCCTCGCCTCCGACCCGGACAGCTTCCTTGACCAGGCCTCCGCGCTCGACCAGTTGACGGCCAAGCAGGCCGATTCGCTGGCGAAGATCCAGGAGAAGCAGCGGTCCCTCGCGCAGGAGCGCGAAGAGGCCCAGGGCAAGCTGAGCGACCTCGCGGACATCCGCAAGACGCTTGGCGAGAAGAAGAAGAAACAGCAGGCCAAGCTCGCCGAGGCCCGCGAGGTGCTCAACACTCTCACCGTCGCCGAGCGCAACAAGATGCGCCAGGACGACCTGCGTGCCAGCCGCGCCGCCGGTGACCGGGTCGACCTCGGCAACGAGGCCCCCGCCTCCGCCCTCGGTGCCGCCGCCCTCCAGGCCGCCGACACCCGGGTGGGTATGCCGTATGTCCGCTCCGCCACGGGTCCCGGCTCCTTCGACTGCTCGGGCCTGACCCAGTGGGCCTACGCCCAGGCCGGTGCCCAGATCACCCGCACCACGTACACCCAGATCAACCAGGGCACCCGGATCGCGCGCAGCCAACTGAAGCCGGGCGACCTGGTCTTCTTCAACAACACCACGCACGTGGGCCTCTACGCGGGCAACAACACCGTGCTGCACGCCCCGTATCCGGGCGCCTACGTCCGCTACGAGTCGATGAACACCATCGGCAGCTTCCAGGCCGCGGTGCGCATCTGATCACGCCCCAACGGGCGAATTCCCGCGCCCCGTACCGACTGTCCGCCCCGCCGGAGACCACAGGTCACCGGCGGGGGACCGTGCATCTGGTTGCGACCTGCGGCGATGTGCAAGGGCCGCCGCCTGGCCGCCTCTGGGACCCGGCCCCTTCCCGTATGGCCAGGCTGATGTGTCTCTGTAGTACTGGTCAGCCGTGCATCGCGGTGCTGTAGACGTACAGGGCGATCACACCGGCGACGCAGGCGAGGATCACCCATGAATCGAAACCGGTGTGTTTCCCATCAAGGCGCCTCGCAAGCGCGGCGCGCGCCGTAGACCCCGGCTGGGGGTTGCCTCTGTCTTCGCCCCGTCCAGCGCCGAGGGGTTGCGGCTCCTGCCTGCCACGATTCGCAGGTCTGCTCACCGTCACCCATTCTGGGTAATAGGGCGTCCCTGGCATAAGCCCGGTCATCCCGAAGCACCGAACCAGGGGCACTCGGGAGGAGAAAGCCATGCGTATACGACGACTGCTAGGCCTCGCCCTCGCCACAGCAACCCTCGCCGGCGTGAGCGCCGTCGGCGGCGCTGCCGCTCAGGCAGCGACGTATCCGGCCGTCTCGTCCGAACAGTGCACGGCCCAGGGCGGAACGGTCAGCCCTGGCGGCCCCTACCGCTCCTCCATGTGCAACTTCCCCGACGGGCGCTCGGAAAGCATTACCTGAGCGCGCCGGACCAGATGGGCGGGGCATGACGGCCCTGGCGTCATGGCGGCCGGTAGGCCCGTCACGACAGCGCTACCGGCTGGACTGTCCGTGATTCCCAAGCTCATGCTGGAAGCCCGAAAAGGCTGGCCGGCCGCCCACGTCGATCGACGATGCCCCGCAGACGCCGATCGTGGTGCCAGGCCCACAGTCAGTTCGAATCTCGTATCCTCCGCCAGTTCCTCACCGGGCACGATGACGAAAGGCCCCACCGTCCGCGGTGGGACCCTTCGTCGTATGTGGTTGCAGTTGTCGTTCCGGCGGCTGATCGCTATCGGGTGCGGCGTACGGCACTGCCCCTGCCTGCGGCGTTGCGGCGCAGGCGGTGGTGGGTGATCTCCGTTGCGCACACCACTGCGGGGACGGCGATGACGGGCACGGCCCACCACGGGATTCCGATCCACGCCGCCGGCAGGCCCACCCCGAAAGAGGCCGCGGTGCTGGTGATGAGCAGCTGCTTGCCGTACGGGTCCCAGATGAAGGGCTCGTAGTCACGGGGACTGGCAAGGCGCACCGCACCGAACACGAAGGCCTGAGCCGCGAAGAGCGCGGCGAGCACGCCGACCGCGGCGTTCATCTGGATCTCGTCACGGGGGGCCTCCGAGGTGTTCTGCCCTACGCCGTCCTTGCTGAGCACCACGATGTCGTGCCGCCAGGCGGTGGCCGTGACCCGGTCGCCGGGCTTGAGCCGTCTCAGGAGCGGTCCCGGGTTGCCGAAGGACACGGTTCCCCGCCAGGAGTCCTGATACGTCAGTGTCGCCTCGTTGGCGACGCTCCTCCCGACGGCCTTGTCCACCGCCGTCTTCACCACGGTGAGGTGCCAGGTGCTCAGGCAGTCCGTCCGGCCCTGCCGCATTGCGCGGGAGGAGCACGGCTCGGCCGCGCGGTAGTCCTTGTAGCGCTCACTGTCGGAGGGCAGCCACCAGGCGAACACCAAGTAGCAGGCTGCTGCCGATATCAGGGACAGCAGGATCAGTAACACGCCCGTGAATCGCGTCCGGCCCGGCGATCGTCGGCCGGCACCATCCTTGCCCGGCCGCCTGCCCGTGCTGTGGGCCCTCGCCCGTGTTGTCATCGCTTACCCCCTCCGCCCAGCTTCCAGTAGCCGCAAGTCGGAACACAACGAGGTCGGACGGCAGTCCGGGAGAGGTAGTGGCTTCCGTAACCCGGCAATGCCAGCCGCGATGGGGGCAGTCGAAGGGCGGAACGGATCGTGGGATCCGAGTGGAGCAGTGGACGAGAGGGCTTCGTCGAGCTCAATGGGTGCGCGCCTGCATGGTCAACCTTCGGCGGCGCGACGTCACGATCGCCGAACTTCGATGGCAATGATCAAGGTTCGCTGTCACAGGACGCCGCACACCGGACCAACCGACAGGCAGAACCCGGACATTGATCACGGCCTCACGCACGCCCTGGTCAGCCGTGCATCGCGGTGCTGTAGACGTACAGGGCGATGACACCGGCGACGCAGGCGAGGATCACCCATGAACCGAAACCGGTGTGTTTCCCAGTGCCTTTGGGCCGCGCGGTCTTCCCGGACCGATTGGACCGATTGGATCGCTTGGACCGCCTGGGCGCTGCCCGTCCCGGCGCGACCGGCGCCACATCGGCCGCCGCCTCGGCGAGCAGGCGACGGCAGGTCGCGGCGAGCACGCCCGTACCGGCGGAGAGGGGCACCACGGCCTCCGAACGCGCCGGAGCGGTGGTGCCGCCGTCCAGGATGCGCCCCGCGCGTACGAGAAGCTCGTCCCGGCCGCCCGCCGGAGCGAGGCTGATCCACCGTCGTACATGCTCACCCCGGATGACCACACCGCCGGACCGCTCCCTATACACGGTGTGTTCCCGCCACAATATCTCCGCCAACTCAGCTGCGGTGTCCCTCAGTTGTGCGCTCACAACCCCTCCCCCTCCGCCCCGCGGCGAATCGAACAAGCATCGCACTTTAGCGGCAGGCGCAGAGCGGGAGTCCAGCAGTCCCCCAGCGGCCGCGCCCGCCCCCGGGCATGGATCCAGCACTACGGGGACACACCGGCCTGGCCACTACGGGCGCTGCACCGCTCAGTCAGCGACCGCCGAGGCGGCCTGGATGTCCCACACGGGTACCCTGCTGCGGGAGATACAGGTGCCAGGGGCGAACGGACGCAGTTTCAGCCGGGGATGACGTGGTGCACATGCTTAAGGCGGTAGTCCCAGTCCTCGCCCTGGTGGCGGTGGCGGTGGCGGTGGCGGCGGGGTGCTCCTCGTCCGAGGGCAAGGACGAGCAGCGGCTGACCGGGCTGCGGGAGAACTACTGCCTGCAACTGGGGACGTGGCAGAAGGCGCGGAACGCCGCGGTCGGGGTCACGCCGGAGTCACCAGCGTACGAGGAGGCCGGGCTCGTCGCTCCGGACGTCTTCCTCGCGATGCGACCGCTCCGGGATGAGACCGTCAGCGGAAGCCGCACCTTGGGGGAGGAGACGGTGTTGGCGATAAACAACGGTGACGGCAACGCGGAGGCGCATGTCGTGCAGTACTGCGAAGATGTCGGCTTCGAGACGCTGACCCGTTAGTAGTGCACCGGCACGCACACCATCACGGCGATCTACTCCGGCGACACCAACTACTCCTCCAACAGCGGAAATCCCGAAACCCTCACCCCGACCGTCAAACAGTGCAAGCACCGCCCGGACCACAAGTCGGCTCCCCACAACGGCGGTGGCGACGACAAATGCCGGGACCACTGACCACTGGGAGGCCCCCGGCTTCAAACAGGACGGGCACGACTACCGCGCGGTGAGCATCGTGCCTCAGCCCATCGGGCCGCGAGCAGTTTATGCAGGCGCTCGGCCGGGGTTTCCCAGCGGAGCGTTTCGCGTGGTCGGCCGTTGAGTTCGGCGGCGATGGCGTCGAGGTGTTCGCGGGTGTGGACGGCCAGGCCGGTGCCCTTGGGGAAGTACTGCCGTAGCAGGCCGTTGGTGTTTTCGTGCGAGCCACGTCGCCAGGGGCTGGCCGGGTCGCAGCAGTAGGCCGGGACGTCGGTGGCGATGGTGAACGAGCCGTGGGCGGCCATCACGGCGCCCTGATCCGAGGTCAGGGACCGCACCCCAGATGGGCGGGCAGCGTCCACCTCGTCTCACCCTGATTCGTGCTGTCCCAGCTTTGACCAGTGCGTGTGGGGCCTTCGAGGTCGCCACGGGGCAGACACTCGACGAGGAGGTCCGCCTCCTCCAACGTCTCGTCGTTTAGACTTCCGCCGTCACACATAGTGAGGCAACACGTGAGCAGGGTAACTGAAATGTTGCGTAAACCGTGGCGCCCCCTTGTGCTCGGGGCAGCGCTGATCGTCGCGCTCATCGTGGAGTCGGCTGCGATCGTCGCCCAGCAAGAGCAGCTCGACGATCTGAAGACGCAGCACATCGACATCCAGGGGCACCTCGTCGAACCCAGTGCCTCCGCTCCGTCCGGCCCGCCTGGTCCGTCCGGCCCCCCCGGCCCGCCGGGCAAGGACGGGAAGGACGGGCAGGACGGGAAGGACGGGCGGGATGGGCGCGAGGGCCGTGACGGCCCGCCGGGCAAGGACGGGAAGGACGGTCAAGACGCTGCAGCCGAGCCCGCGCCGACTGAGACCCGGAGTCGCCGTGGAGAGGCCGACGGCAGAGCCTTCCCGGGCAGCTCCTCCGTCATGCACTAGAAGATGTTCACCCCTTTCATCACCGGACGGGGGCGCTCGCAGTTACAGACGGCAACACGCGATGAACTGCGGCACTGGATGCTGGTGAGGTAGTCGATCCTGTGGTTGGCCATAAGCCGACGCGCGGCCATGCGCTCGACTTGGGTGGCCGTTGTCCTGTGCCGGCGAACCGTGAGGTCGCGCTTCGCCTCAATGCTTCAGCGGCTCCGTGCAGGGATGGGCGAACTCGGGGGCTGTCGGGTCGGCGCGGGGCGGACTCGAGGAGGAGGTCCGCCTCCTCCAGCTCCTCGGCATCTACACTTTCGCCGTCACGCACTGTGAGGGATGATGTGAGCACCGTAAACGAAACGCCGCGTAGACCGTGGCGCCCCCTTGCGCTCGGCGCCGTGCTGATCGGCGTGCTTGTCGCGCAGTCGGCTGCACTCGTCGCCCACCAAATGCAGATCGACGATCTGCAGACACAGCACATCGACCTCCAGGCGCACCACGTCGAGCCCGGACCCTCCGGCCCTCCCGGTCCGCGCGGCCCCTCCGGTCCGCCAGGCAGGGACGGCAGGCACGGGCGAGACGGGGAACACGGTCATTACGGTAGGCCTGGCCATAGGGGAAGGAACGGGAGGGACGGCCACGACGGGTAAGGCGCTGCCGCCGAGCCGCCGCCGACTGAGACCGACCGGAGGATGTTCAACCCTCCATGACCGGACGGGGACACTCGCAGTTACAGACGGTGACACGCGGCGAAATGCAGCACTGGGTGCTGGTGAGGTAGTCGACCCTGTGGTTCGCCGGCGAGTCGACGCGTACCCGACCGGAGTGGGGGCGTTCGCCATGTGCTCGACTCGGGTGGCCGTGGGGCATGTGTGGGCCGAGGTACAGGAAATCAGGGCCAACCGACGCGCCGGTGCATTTCACGTTACGGACCGGGATATCAGTCGTGCGTTGGGTGACCCGGACCTGGCCGGCCAGTTCAACAGCGATCGTCGAGGCCACCACGTAGGACACCGTCTTCAGTGAGTCAGTCGACGGCCTTCAAGTCGCCCAGGGCGTCTCCGAGGCCGAGTTCGGTGGCACCGCGGGTCTGTAAGCCCTGCTTGAACAACTCAGCGGTGCGCTGCTGTACTCCCTCGCCTCGGACGAGCTGCTGGAACAGCGCGGCGTCTGCGCGTACTTCGGCAGGAGCCGGCAGGCTGATGGCGTTGATCGCCGACTTGGCTGCGATCAGTGCATCGCGGGGGAAGCCGCATGAACGCCCCCCTCAGGCCGGCCGCACGTGGCCGCCCGCAGCATAGGACCGACCGGAGGACCGGCGGCGCCTGCAGGGAGCCCGGGGCGCCTCACAGCTGTCGGCAGGCAGTCAAGCACTGGCTGGACGGCTTGGCGCCGGTGGGAGCGATGTCCGCGGTGAGGGCTGCCGACGCCTGGTCCCGGTGGGCATCGCCCGTTGCCTGTCCGGCCTCGGCGACGAGACTGCCCAGCCGGCCCCACGTGCTGGGCCGACTGGCGTGCGGTCAGCTGTTGGCTTCCGATGGCTTCATGGAGGCCACGCGCGACGCGGCAGGTGGCCGTGCGGATCAGGGCCGTTGTGCGACTCACGCTTCCTCCTCCCGTCGCGGCCGGACAGCCGGACGGGGCGCTGAATGCGACAACGACATGCGTAGAGGTCGTCACTCGTCCGGCCCAAGAACGCCCGTGCGATCAAGAGTTGGTGAGGGGCATGAGGGGGCGTTCGACGGTGGTTGCGTGTGATCACCGTCGAACGGGTTCCGGGAACCCGGAGCCGCGCAGCCGGCCCCTCAGTTCCCGGCGACGTCCTTCACCGCCACCGTCACCGGCACGCTCCCCGAGATCAGTTCCAGCGTCAGGCCGGCCGTCGCCGGGGTGTCCAGCAGTTCCAGCAGCGCTGCCGCCACGTCGTCGCGCGGCACCGGTGCGCGTCCCGTCGAGACGGACAGCTGGACCTGGCCGGTGCCTGCGTCGCTCGTCAGCATTCCGGGGCGCAGGATCGTCCAGTCGAGTGCCGTCCTGGAACGTACGTACGCGTCGGCGGCGCCCTTGGCTCTCAGGTATGCGTCGAAGACCTCGTTGCCCGGGTGGTCCGGATCGGCACCCATGGCCGACACCACGATGTAGCGCCGTACGCCGGCCCGTTCCGCGGCGTCCGCGAAGAGCACTGCCGCGCCGCGGTCCACCGTGTCCTTGCGTTCCGTACCGCTGTTGGGGCCCGCGCCGGCTGCGAAGACCGCGGCGTCGGCGCCGCGCAGGACCTCGGCCGTCTGGTCCACGGTGGCCGATTCGAGGTCCAGGACGACCGGTTCGGCGCCGGCCGCCCGGAGGTCCTCGCGCTGTTCCGGATTGCGGATGATGCCTGCCGCTTCATCCCCGCGCGCAGCGAGCAGCCGCTCCAGCCGCAGCGCGATCTGACCATGTCCACCTGCGATGACAATGCGCATGGTCACGACCGTACGCCGCAGCGCGCCGCCTCGCTCAAGGCCCGCCGCCCGGACCGAAATCCGGTCGCCCCTGGCGTGGCAGGTCGAGGGCCACGACGGCCTCCGAGTCGCAGTACTCGCGTACCGCGCTCGTGCGTGCCACTACTCGTCCGCGATGCACGACGATCCGGCTGTACGCGAGGGAGAGCACGCCCGGGAGTTGTTCGCCGCGTACGGCGAGGAGTTCGGCGGGGAAGCCCGCTTCGACGCGGACTTCGGGCAACCCCATGGCCCTTCTGGCGGCGGTGGACACCGTGTCGTACGCGTCCTCGGCCCGTAGTCCGCTCTGTGAGGCGAGCAGGTAGGCGGCCTCCAGCGGGTCGCCTCGGCCGACCGGATTGGCGACGTCGCGCAGCGCCCCGCTGCCGGCCGCTACGTGTACCCCGGCCGCGCGCAGGAGCCGTACCGGTGCCGTGCCTCGACGTTCCGCCCCGCAGCAGCCGCCCTGGGGGAGGCAGATGACGGTCACTCCGGCGGCGGCGAGCTGATCGGCGGCGCGGATCGTGGTCTGCGGGGGGAGGTGGGAGAGGCCGGCGCACGGGCCGATCGAGACTCCGGGCCGCAGTCCGGCTGCCATTGCGGCGAGGCGGGTGAGGCGGGCGGGATCGTCACCGTCCGTATGCAGGTCGACGGGGCAGCCGTGTTCGGCGGCGATGTCCAGGACGGCTTCGGCGTACCCGGCCGGGTCGGGGTCGAGGTCGGGGCAGCCGCCGACGACGCCGGCGCCCATCTTCACCGCGTCCCGGAGCATCGCGAGGCTGTCGGCGCCCGCGGTTCCGGTGAGCAGGCGGGGTACGGCGACCGGGGTGAGGTCGGTGAGTCCGCGCAGTGAGTGGCGTGCCTGCAGTATCGCTTCGAGCGGGGCGAGCCCGGTTGCGTCGCCGATCCGTACGTGTGAGCGCAGTGCGGTGGCGCCGTGGCCGAGTTGCAGGAGGGCAGCTTCGGTGGCGCGGCGCTGGATGTCCTCGGGGTGGTGCGAGGCGGGTCCGAGGCTGTGTGGGCCTGCGCTGTCGGCCGTGAGGGCGGTGTCGCTGTGGGCATGGGGTTCGGCGGGGGCGGGGAGCAGCAGGTAGCCGCGGAGGTCCACACGGGCGCCGGGTGCGGTCAGGCTGCCTGTGGTGCCGACAGCTTCGATGCGGCCGCTGCCGAGCCGTACGTCCACGATGCGGCCGTCGGTGAGACGGGCGCCGCACAGCACCAGCGGGGTGGCTTCGGTGGTGCTGGTGGAGTCGGCGGCGGGGTCGTCCGGCTGCCGTGGCTGGCTGTCGGGCATCGTGCTCCTGAACGGGTTGCAAGATCACGCAGAGTGAGTCGAGCCTAGGGGCGTGTTCGTCCCGGTTCGAGCAGGGGCGAAATAGTCGTACCGGTGTGGCCTGACGCGGCGTACGGGGCGGGTGTGGGGGGCCGGGACGGTCGGTGCGGTGGCCGGACCGGGGGTGGCCGGGGGTGGATCAAGTCGCTGATCAGGTGGCCGGTCCGGTCTTCGACCGGCTGGGGACGAGTGGCCGATCCAAGGGATCGGGGCGGCGGCGATCTACGTCTCGGCGGGGGGCTCCGAAACGGATTTGGGCGATCGGCGAAGGACCGTGTAATGTCTTCATCGCTCGCCCCAATAGCTCAGTCGGTAGAGCGTCTCCATGGTAAGGAGAAGGTCTACGGTTCGATTCCGTATTGGGGCTCTGGTGATCGGGGAACCCCGCCTCGCGGCGGGGGGACTCGGCATCAAAGCGGTGTAGCTCAGTCGGTAGAGCAAGCGGCTCATAATCGCTGTGTCACCGGTTCAAGTCCGGTCACCGCTACTTACGGTAGCCGATTGTGGGGTCGGTCCTTCGATCGGCTACTCTTTTTTGCGTTCATCCGTCCATCCGTCCGTCCAAGGAGCACTCACGTGGCTGCCACCGACGTCCGCCCGAAGATCACGCTGGCCTGCGTGGAGTGCAAGGAGCGGAACTACATCACCAAGAAGAACCGGCGTAACAACCCGGACCGTCTTGAGATGAAGAAGCACTGCCCGCGCTGCAACTCGCACACTGCGCACCGCGAAACCCGCTGAAACAGGCTCGTACACGAGGCCGTCCCCACTGGGGGCGGCCTCGTGTCGTTGTATAGGGCTGTTCTGTGCAGGGCTGCTCTTCGGCCCATTCGTCTTTCCATCAGGAGGTAGCGAGCCCATGGCGCTCGACCAGTCCTTCGTGGGGCGGACCTATCCGCCCACCGCGCCGTACGAGGTCGGCCGGGAGAAGATCCGTGAGTTCGCCGAGGCGGTGGGCGACTCCGATCCGGCGTATGTGGATCCAGCGGCTGCTCGTGCGCTCGGGTATTCCGATGTGATCGCGCCGCCCACCTTTGTCTTCTCGATCACGTTCAAGGCTGCGGGGCAGGTGGTGCAGGACCCGCAGCTGGGCCTGGACTACAGCCGTGTCGTGCACGGTGACCAGAGGTTCACGTATGTGCGTCCGGTGCGGGCGGGGGACCGGCTGACGGTCACCTCGACGATCGAGGGCATCAAGTCCCTGGCGGGCAACGACATCCTCGACATCCGTGGCGAGGTCCACGACGAGGCCGGCGAGCATGTCGTGACCGCGTGGACGAAGCTGGTGGCGCGCGCCGCCGAGGAGGCGTGATGACGGCGAAGGTTGCGTACAAGTCGGTCGAGGTCGGTACGGAGCTGCCCGCGCAGTCGTTCCCGGTGACCCGCGCGATGCTGGTGCAGTACGCGGGTGCCTCCGGTGACTTCAACCCGATCCACTGGAACGAGAAGTTCGCGCGTGAGGTCGGGCTGCCGGATGTGATCGCGCACGGCATGTTCACCATGGCCGAGGCGATCCGGGTGGTCACGGACTGGGCCGGGGACCCGGGTGCGGTCGTGGAGTACGGGGTGCGGTTCACCAAGCCGGTCGTCGTGCCGAACGACGACATGGGTGCGCTGGTCGAGGTCAGCGCCAAGGTGGCGGCCCTGCTGGACGACAACCAGGTGCGGGTGGACCTGACGGCGATGAGTGAGGGCAAGAAGGTGCTGGGCATGTCCCGCGCCGTCGTGCGGCTCGCCTGAGCTGCTGAGTCGATCTGTGCGTAAGGGGCACCCGCTCATGGTGGGTGCCCCTTACGCGTCGGCTCCTTGTGCGGCTTTCCTGGGCTCACGCATATCGCTTGACCAAGTTAGTGATTGAGTACTAACTTAGCTGCATGGCCAGGATGAGTGCAGAAGAGCGACGCGAGAGCGTCATCCTCGCGGCGATCGCCGAGTTCGCCCGCGGCGGGTACAACGGCACCTCCACGGAGGCGATCGCCAAGCGGGTCGGTGTCTCGCAGCCGTACCTCTTCCGCCTCTTCCCGAGCAAGCAGGCCATGTTCCTCGCCGCCTCCGACCGCTGCCTGGCGGACACCCGGAAGGTCTTCGCCGAGGCCGGTGACGGCCTGGAGGGCGAGGAAGCGCTCCAGGCCATGGCGGAGGCGTATCAGCGCCTCATCGTCGACGACCCCGACAAGCTGCAGATGCAGATGCAGATGTACGCGGCGATCGCCGCGGCCGAGGCCGCCGGGGACCACGAGTTCGGCGAGTCGGCGCGGGCCGGCTGGCTGCAGATGTGGGACGAGATCCACCTCGCGCTCGGCGCCGATGCCGGCGAGACCACGACATTCCTCGCCTACGGCATGCTCATCAACACCTTGGCCTCGCTCGGCTTCCCGTCCGACCATCGGGTGTGGGCCGGTTTCTACCCCTCGGCTCGGCCGACCGTCTGAACAGCGCGACCCGGGTTCGGCCCGGTTTTCTGCCCAGAAAAGTTAGTCATCAATAACTAACCCTCAGGGGGAGCAGTGAACCAGCACGCCGCAGGCCGCTCAGGAGCGGTTTGGGCCCTCGTGATCACCAGCGTCGCCGGCTTCATGGCGGCGCTCGACAATCTCGTCGTCACCACCGCCCTGCCCTCCATCCGCAAGAGCCTCGGCGGCGAACTGGCGGAGCTCGAATGGACGGTGAACGCGTACACCCTGACCTTCGCCGTTCTGCTGATGTTCGGTGCGGCCCTCGGTGACCGGTTCGGGCGGCGACGGCTCTTCCTCGCCGGGCTCACCGTCTTCACCGGCGCCTCCGCCGCCGCGGCCCTGTCGTCCGGGATCAACGAGCTGATCGCCTTCCGGGCCGTCCAGGGGGTCGGTGCGGCGATCATGATGCCGCTGACGCTCACCCTGCTCACGGTCGCCGTGCCGGCCGCCCGCCGCGGCATGGCGCTCGGCATCTTCAGCGCCTTCACCGGACTGGCCGTCGCCAGCGGGCCCCTGATCGGCGGCAGCCTCACCGAGCACCTCTCCTGGCAGTGGATCTTCTGGCTGAACGTGCCGATCGGCCTGGTTCTGCTGCCGCTGGCCCGGCTGCGCCTGGCGGAGTCGTACGCCCCGAACGCCCGTCTCGACATTCCCGGCACCCTCTTGGTCAGCGGCGGCCTCTTCGGCATCGTCTACGGGCTGGTCAACGCCAACGCCGACGGCTGGACCAGCCCCACGGTCCTCACCGGGCTGATCGCCGGCACCGCGCTGATCGGCGGATTCATCCACCACGGCTTTCACGCGAAGAACCCGATGCTGCCCATGCGGCTCTTCCGCAACCGCGGCTTCTTCGGGATCAACATGGCCGGCCTGCTGATGTTCCTCGGGATGTTCGGCTCGATCTTCCTGCTCAGCCAGTACTTCCAGGGTGTGCTGGGCTACTCGCCGAGTGAGGCCGGGCTGCGGATGCTGCCCTGGACGGGCATGCCGATGCTGGTCGCCCCGATCGCCGGATATCTCTCCGACCGGTTCGGCGGCCGTCCGGTCGTGGTCACCGGCCTCGCGCTCCAGGCCGTCGGACTGGCCCTCTTCGCCATGGTCATCGCCCCCGACGCCCCGTACGCCGCCCAGCTGCCCGCCCTGATGATCGGCGGCATCGGAATGGCGCTCTACTTCGCGCCGGCCGCCAGCCTGGTGATGTCCAGCGTCCGCCCCGCCGAGCAGGGCATCGCCTCCGGCGCCAACAACTCCCTGCGCGAGGTCGGTGGCGCCCTCGGTGTCGCGGTGCTCGGCTCGGTCTTCTCGGCGCAGGGCGGTTACGGCTCCGCGGAGTCCTTCACGGACGGGACCGTTCCGGCGGTCTGGATCGGCGCCGGGGTGGTGGCGCTCGCCGCGGCCGCCGCCCTGCTGATCCCGGGCCGCCGCACCGCACAGGCGCCCCAGGCGGACCCGGAGTCGGCCGCGATGGCGGGTGCGGAGCCGGCCGAGGGGCGGGCCCCGGTCGCCGCCTGATCCATGGCCCACTGCGTACGCGGTCCGTGGCCCCGCCCGAGCGGCGGGGCCACGGACCGTACTCTTGTCCCCGTGCAGGAACTCCACGACGCCCCCCTCGCCCCCCTGACCACCTTCCGGCTCGGCGGCCCCGCGGCCCGCCTCCTCACGGCGACGACCGACGCCGAGGTGGTCGCAGCCGTGCGCGAGGCCGACGACAGCGGTACGCCGCTCCTCGTCATCGGCGGCGGCAGCAACCTGGTCATCGGCGACAAGGGCTTCGACGGCACCGCCCTACGCATCGCGACCAAGGGGTTCGAGCTGGCCGGCACGGCGCTGGAACTGGCCGCCGGAGAGGTCTGGACGGACGCGGTCGCCCGGACCGTCGAAGCCGGCCTCGCCGGTATCGAATGCCTGGCCGGAATCCCCGGCTCCGCGGGCGCGACGCCGATCCAGAACGTCGGTGCGTACGGTCAGGAGGTGGCGTCGACCATCACGGAGGTCGTCGCCTACGACCGGTACGCCCGCGAAACGGTCACCATCCCGAACGGCGAGTGCGCATTCTCGTACCGGCACAGTCGCTTCAAGGCCGAACCCGACCGCTTTGTGGTGCTGCGGGTCCGGTTCGAGCTGGAAGACGCGGGTGGTCTCTCCGCGCCCCTGAAGTACCCCGAAACGGCCCGCGCCATGGGCGTCGAGCAGGGCGAACGGGTGCCTGCGACGGCCGCCCGCGAGACCGTCCTGCGGCTCCGCGCAGGCAAGGGCATGGTGCTCGACCCCGAGGACCACGACACCTGGTCGGCGGGCTCCTTCTTCACCAACCCGATCCTCGACGCCGCGCAGTACGCGGCATTCCTCGCCCGCGCCAAGGACCGGCTCGGTCCCGAGGTGACGCCCCCCGCCTTCCCGGCGGACGGGGGACACACCAAGACCTCGGCGGCCTGGCTCATCGACAGGGCCGGCTTCACCAAGGGGTACGGCACCGGCCCCGCCCGTATCTCCACCAAGCACACGCTCGCCCTCACCAACCGCGGCGGGGCGACCACCGAGGATCTGCTCGCGCTGGCCCGCGAGGTCGTGGCAGGGGTCCAGGACGTCTTCGGCGTCACGCTCGTCAATGAGCCGGTGACGGTCGGCGTCAGCCTCTGAGTCCCCGCCTTACGGGCCTTTCGAGGGCCGCTGGAGGTGTGCGGGGGCAGGGCGTCAGTACGCCACGCCCACGCCCTGCTTGACCGCCGCCGGATCGTCGATCAGTGCCAGCATCGCGTGTGCCACATCGGCCCGCGAGATGGACCTGCCGCTGCGCGGGTTGCTGCCGTAGACCGTCCGGTACGTCCCCGTCAGCGGCCCGTTGGTGAGCTTCGGCGGCCGCACCGACGTCCAGTCCGTGGCGCTGCGGGCCAGCGCACCTTCCATCAGCGTCAGGTCGGCGTAGACCTCCTTGAGGATCGCGCCGATCGTCTTCAGCATCATCCGGTCCAGCAGCGGATCGTCCGCGGGCTTCGGTGCGACCGGGGCCGCGCTCACCACGAGCAGCCGCCGCGTCCCCTCGGCCTCCATGGCGCGGATCACCGAGCCGGTGAGGCGTTCGGCGATCCCGTCGGCCTTCCGGCCGTGCGAGCCGAGCCCCGAGAGCACCGCGTCCCGCCCGGCGACCGCCTCGCGCAGCCCCTCCGGATCGTCGATCCGCGCCGCGGTGTGGACCGTGACGTCGGAGAGCGGAACCGGCAGCCGCGCCGGATCGCGGACCACCGCCGTCACTTCGTGGCCCGCTGCCACGGCCTGGCGGACGATCTCCTGGCCGATGCCGCCTGTCGCGCCGAACACCGTGAGTCTCATTGCGCACCCTCCCAAGGTGGGTAAGTATTCACTCACCCCTAGAGTGAGCGGATACTCACCACGCGTCAAGCCTCATTGGAGTGCCCATGGAGCAGAAGCCGGCCCGCGTCCGCATCGTCGACGCCGCCCACGAGCTGATGCTCACCATCGGCCTGGCACGGGCCACCACCAAGGAGATCGCCCGGGCCGCGGGCTGCTCGGAGGCGGCGCTCTACAAGCACTTCCCCAGCAAGGAAGAACTGTTCGTGGCCGTGCTCAAGGAACGGCTGCCCAAGCTCAACCGGCTGCTGCAGCGGCTGACCGCCGACGCGGGGGCGGGGGAGCGGACCGTCGAGGAGAATCTCACCGACATCGCCCGAGAGGCCGCGCTCTTCTACGCCCAGAGCTTCCCGATCGCCGCCTCGCTCTATGCCGAGCCGCGGCTCAAGAGCCGCCACGACGCGGCCATGCGCGAGCTCGGCACCGGCCCGCACGTGCCGATCCGGGGCGTCGCCGGCTATCTCCACAGCGAACAGGCGGCCGGCCGCGTGCGGCCCGGCGCCGACACCTACGCGGCCGCGTCGCTGCTGCTCGGCGCCTGTGTCCAGCGCGCGTTCGCGTACGACGCGACGGAGGAGGGCCGACCGCCGCAGTCTCTGGACGAGTTCGCCGCTTCCGTCGCACGGACAGTGCTGCACGGGATCGGCACACAGGCCTGAGTCCACGCACAGGCTCAGGCCCGCCACAGGGGTGCCCTCAGTCGGCCGGCTTTGCCAGCCAGTCGTCGACCCCAGCCAGCAGCCGCGCCCGTACGTCGGGGGGCGCCGCCGACCCCCGCACCGACTGCCGTGCCAGCTCCGCCAGCTCCTCGTCGGTGAACGCGTGGTGGTGCCGTACGAGCTCGTACTGCGCGGCGAGGCGGGACCCGAAGAGCAGCGGATCGTCCGCGCCGAGCGCCATCGGCACGCCGGCCTCGAACAGGGTGCGCAGGGGTACGTCCGCAGGCTTCTCGTAGACGCCCAGGGCGACGTTCGACGCCGGGCACACCTCGCAGGTCACCCCGCGCTCCGCCAGCTTGCGCAGCAGGCGCGGGTCCTCGGCGGCCCGGACGCCGTGGCCGATCCTGGCCGCGTCGAGGTCGTCCAGGCAGTCCCGCACGCTCGACGGTCCGGCCAGTTCGCCGCCGTGCGGAGCCGCCAGCAGCCCGCCCTCCCGGGCGATGGAGAAGGCCCGGTCGAAGTCGCGCGCCATCCCGCGCCGCTCGTCGTTGGAGAGCCCGAAGCCGACGACACCGCGGTCCGCGTACCGCACCGCGAGCCGGGCCAGCGTCCGCGCGTCCAAGGGGTGCTTCATCCGGTTCGCCGCGATCACCACACGGATCCCGAGCCCGGTCTCGCGCGCCGCGGAGTCCACCGCGTCCAGGATGATCTCGATCGCCGGGATGAGCCCGCCGAGCAGCGGGGCGTACGAGGTGGGGTCGACCTGGATCTCCAGCCAGCCGGAGCCGTCCGCGACGTCCTCCTGGGCCGTCTCGCGCACCAGCCGCTGGATGTCCTCGGGCGCCCGCAGGCAGGACCGGGCGATGTCGTAGAGCCGCTGGAAGCGGAACCAGCCGCGCTCGTCCGTCGCCCGCAGTCTGGGCGGCTCGCCACCGGTCAGCGCCTCGGGCAGCCGTACGCCGTACTTGTCGGCGAGTTCGAGCAGCGTCGTGGGCCGCATCGACCCGGTGAAATGCAAGTGCAGGTGGGCCTTGGGCAACAGCCGTACGTCACGCTCCATTCGAAGATCCTGCCGTACCCGAGGGCTGTGGCGGTAGCGGGATTCCCCATTGAGTTGATCCTCGAACGCAAGCTCGTACGACAGCTCGATCGAAAGCGTGCACAAAAAAGGTGCCCCCCGGCCTCGGCCGGGGGGCACCTGAGCGGAAGGGCGCGGAGGTCAGTCCTTCGCCTCGCCCAGCAGCTTCTGGAGCCGCGACACGCCCTCGACGAGGTCCTCGTCGCCCAGTGCGTAGGACAGCCGCAGGTAGCCCGGCGTGCCGAAGGCCTCGCCCGGAACGACCGCGACCTCGGCCTCGTCCAGGATCAGCGCCGCCAGCTCGACCGAGGTGGCCGGACGCTTGCCGCGGATCTCCTTGCCGAGCAGCGCCTTCACCGACGGGTACGCGTAGAACGCGCCCTCGGGCTCCGGGCACAGCACGCCGTCGATCTCGTTGAGCATCCGCACGATGGTCTGGCGGCGGCGGTCGAAGGCGGTCCGCATCTCGGCGACCGCGTCCAGGTTCCCCGAGACGGCGGCCAGCGCGGCGACCTGGGCGACGTTGGAGACGTTGGACGTGGCGTGCGACTGCAGGTTGGTCGCGGCCTTGACGACGTCCTTGGGGCCGATGAGCCAGCCCACGCGCCAGCCGGTCATCGCGTACGTCTTGGCGACACCGTTGACCACGATGCACTTGTCGCGCAGGGCGGGCACGAGCGCGGGCAGCGAGGTGAACTTCGCGGTGCCGTAGACCAGGTGCTCGTAGATCTCGTCGGTGAGCACCCACAGGCCGTGCTCGACGGCCCACTCACCGATCGCCTTGGCGTCGGCCTCGCTGTACACCGCACCGGTCGGGTTCGACGGGGAGACGAAGAGGACGACCTTCGTGCGCTCGGTGCGTGCCGCCTCCAGCTGCTCGACGGAGACCCGGTAGCCGGTGGTCTCGTCGGCCACGACCTCCACCGGGACACCGCCGGCGAGACGGATCGACTCGGGGTAGGTGGTCCAGTACGGCGCCGGGACGATGACCTCGTCGCCCGGGTCGAGGATCGCGGCGAACGCCTCGTAGATGGCCTGCTTGCCGCCGTTGGTCACCAGGATCTGGGAGGCGTCGACCTGGTACCCGGAGTCGCGCAGCGTCTTCTCTGCAATGGCGGCCTTGAGCTCGGGGAGCCCGCCCGCCGGGGTGTAGCGGTGGTACTTCGGGTTGCGGCAGGCCTCGACCGCGGCATCGACGATGTAGCCGGGGGTCGGGAAGTCGGGCTCACCGGCACCGAAGCCGATCACCGGACGGCCGGCGGCCTTGAGGGCCTTGGCCTTGGCGTCGACGGCGAGAGTGGCGGACTCGGAGATTGCACCGATGCGGGCGGAGACCCGGCGCTCGGAGGGAGAAGTTGCAGCGCTCATGGGCCCATGCTCCCAGACCGCAATCCCGGTCGGCACAGGGGTTTCAGGGACCGGACAGCACCCGGACAGCATGCGGACAAGAACCGGACAGGAGTTGTCCGGAGCTATCTGTTCGACGCCGGGCCGCTGAGCACGTACACTCACCTGTCGTTGGCCTTCACCAGCCGGACCCTTCCTGCACCCGGAGCATCGGGGGAGATGCGGTAGGTTGGTGGAAACCACAAAGGGTCGTAGCTCAATTGGTAGAGCACTGGTCTCCAAAACCAGCGGTTGGGGGTTCAAGTCCCTCCGGCCCTGCTACACACTCCTTCGCCAGGATGTGTGCGCATGTACGTACTTCAATGCACCGCCGTGCGGCTCCACCGGGCGCGGCACGGCCATGACCCGGAATCAGGTGAGAAGCGTGACGGACGCCGTGGGCTCCATCGACATGCCTGATGCTGAGGATGAAGTACCCGAGTCCAAGAAGAGGACTCGGAAGGGCGGCAAGCGCGGAAAGAAGGGCCCCATGGGTCGTCTCGCGCTGTTCTACCGTCAGATCGTCGCCGAGTTGCGCAAGGTTGTCTGGCCGACTCGCAATCAGCTGACGACGTACACGTCCGTGGTGATTGTTTTCGTGGTCGTCATGATTGGTCTTGTGACCGTGATTGACTTCGGATTCCAGCGGGTCATCAAGTACGTCTTCGGCTGATCCCGCGGAGGGCGCCTCATGGGCGCCCCTTTCGCATGTTCCACCCATTTGTATCCAGGAAGAAGCAGCCACCGTGTCTGACCCGAACCTGAACGACGCCGTCGAGCCGACGGCGGGCGCCTTCGAGTCCGCCGAGGACGAGGCCGAGATCGTCGAGGCGGCTGACGCTGTGGAGCCGGACCAGGCCGAAGCTGCCGACGCCGACGCCGCGGGTGAGCCCGCCGAGCAGGCCGCCGTGAACGTCGAGGACGAGGCCGCTGCGGCCGACTCCGACGAGGAGTCCGGCGAGGACGAGGCCGCCGAGGGCGACGACGAGACCGAGGACGAGGGCGACGACGAGACCGAGGAAGAGGCCGAGCCGGCCGCTCCGGTCGACGCCGTCACCGCTCTGCGTGACGAGCTCCGTGGTCTCCCCGGCGAGTGGTACGTCATCCACACGTACGCCGGTTACGAGAAGCGTGTGAAGGCCAACCTGGAGCAGCGCGCCGTCTCGCTCAACGTCGAGGACTTCATCTACCAGGCCGAAGTGCCCGAGGAAGAGATCGTCCAGATCAAGAACGGCGAGCGCAAGAACGTCCGTCAGAACAAGCTCCCGGGTTACGTCCTGGTGCGCATGGATCTGACGAACGAGTCCTGGGGCGTCGTGCGCAACACTCCCGGTGTCACCGGCTTCGTGGGCAACGCCTACGACCCGTACCCGCTGACCCTGGACGAGATCGTCAAGATGCTCGCCCCGGAGGCCGAGGAGAAGGCCGCCCGCGAGGCCGCCGAGGCCGAGGGCAAGCCGGTTCCGTCCCGCAAGGTCGAGGTCCAGGTGCTGGACTTCGAGGTGGGCGACTCGGTCACCGTCACCGACGGCCCGTTCGCGACGCTGCAGGCGACGATCAACGAGATCAACGCCGACTCGAAGAAGGTCAAGGGCCTCGTCGAGATCTTCGGTCGCGAAACCCCGGTCGAGCTCAGCTTCGACCAGATCCAGAAGAACTGACGGTTTTCGCCGACTTCTGGACACATGCCTACCGAGCAGGTCAGACAGGCTCTACAGCCTGTCTGACCTGCTCGGTTTTTGGTCGCGCAGCTATACCCGTTATCGTTGTGCGGTATGCCTGCATCCGGATGATCCGGATGACGGCGAAAAACTCTCACTAGGACCCGGAGAGAGCAATGCCTCCCAAGAAGAAGAAGGTCACGGGGCTTATCAAGCTCCAGATCAACGCCGGTGCGGCCAACCCGGCCCCGCCGGTCGGCCCCGCGCTCGGCCAGCACGGCGTCAACATCATGGAGTTCTGCAAGGCCTACAACGCCGCGACCGAGTCGCAGCGTGGCATGGTCGTGCCGGTGGAGATCACGGTCTACGACGACCGCTCCTTCACCTTCGTGACGAAGACCCCGCCGGCTGCCAAGCTCATCCTCAAGGCCGCAGGTGTGGACAAGGGCTCCGGCGAGCCGCACAAGACCAAGGTCGCGAAGCTCACGAGCGCCCAGGTCCGCGAGATCGCCACGGTCAAGATGCCCGACCTGAACGCCAACGACCTGGACGCCGCGTCGAAGATCATCGCCGGCACCGCCCGTTCCATGGGCATCACGGTCGAAGGCTGATCAGCCCCGTCGTCCCTCAGTGGTAGGGCCAAGCGCTGGCCCGCACCACGCCTCCACACCTGAAACCACAGGAGCAGCAGTGAAGCGCAGCAAGAACCTCCGCGCTGCGGACGCCAAGATCGACCGGGAGCGCAACTACGCCCCCCTCGAGGCCGTCCGTCTCGCCAAGGACACCGCCAGCACCAAGTTCGACGGCACCGTCGAGGTCGCGTTCTGCCTGGGTGTAGACCCGCGCAAGGCCGACCAGATGGTCCGTGGCACCGTGAACCTCCCGCACGGCACCGGCAAGACCGCCCGGGTCCTGGTCTTCGCGACCGGTGACCGTGCTGCGGCCGCGGAAGCCGCGGGCGCCGACATCGTCGGCGCCGACGAGCTCATCGACGAGGTGGCGAAGGGCCGTCTGGACTTCGACGCCGTCGTCGCCACTCCGGACCTCATGGGCAAGGTCGGCCGCCTCGGCCGCGTGCTCGGTCCGCGTGGTCTGATGCCGAACCCGAAGACCGGTACGGTCACCCCCGATGTCGTGAAGGCTGTCAACGACATCAAGGGCGGCAAGATCGAGTTCCGCGTCGACAAGCACTCGAACCTGCACTTCATCATCGGCAAGGTCTCCTTCGACGAGACGAAGCTGGTCGAGAACTACGCCGCGGCGCTGGACGAGATCCTCCGTCTGAAGCCGTCCGCCGCCAAGGGCCGCTACATCAAGAAGGCCACCCTGGCCACCACGATGGGTCCCGGCATCCCGCTGGACGGCAACCGCACCCGTAACCTCCTCGTCGAGGAGGACCCGGCCGCCGTCTGAGCCTCCGCGCTCGTACGAAAGCCGCGTCTCGAGTGACATGGGCGGGCCCCGCAACCTTTCGAGGTGCGGGGCCCGTCCTCGTTCTTGTACGCAGCAGTGGCCGTCCGCGCCGTGCGTCGGCGTGAGGCGACCGTACGGAGCGAGGGTGGAGAAGACGATGACGACGATGACCGTGCGACGCGTGTGTCTGTCGGCTGCGGTGTTGGCGGCGCTGACAGCGGTGGCGGCCTGCGGGGGAGGGGACGACACCGGCAGCGGCGCCGGTGGCGTCGTCAGGGCCGACCCGATCGCGGCGCTGCGCAGTGTGCAGAAGAAGACCAGCGGTGCCAGCTCGGCCAGGATCGAAGGCACCACGGTGATGGGCACGACGATGTCCATGAAGCAGACCGGTGCCATGGACTGGTCCGACGGCATGACCGGCACCATGGAGATCACGTACACCGGCGGCACCATGGGTGATGCACTGAAGCAGGCCGGCGGTGACGGCACGATGCAGGCCCGCTACTTCAAGGACGGGTACGTCGCCAACATGGGCGAGACGTTCGCCAGGCAGGCGGGCGGCAAGCACTGGATCCGTTACTCCTACGACGACCTGGCCGAGCTGGCGGGCGCCTCCGGCGACGTGATGAAGGACCAGCTGCAGAGCAGCACCCCCGGCCAGGGAGTGCAGGCGCTGCTGGCCTCGGGTGACGTGAAGAAGGTCGGCCAGGAGGACGTACGGGGCGTCGCCACGACGCACTACTCCGGCACGGTCGACGTCGCCGAGCTGAGTGCCGAGAACTCCGCCATCGACGGCGATCAGCTCGCCGAGCTCAAGAAGCAGCTGAGCGACGCCGGCATCACGACGGAGAAGGTCGACATTTGGGTCGACAAGGACGAGCTGCTGGTGAAGAAGACCGAGCGCGGCCGGATGAAGACCGGCGAGCTGAACTCCACGGTGTTCTACAGCGACTACGGCACCGACGTCACGGTCGAGGAGCCCCCGGCCTCCGACACCGTCGACTTCCAGAAGCTTCTGGAGCAGCAGCAGGGCAGCGCTGCCGGCGCGTCTTAAACCTCCCGCACCGCCCGAACCGGGACGGATTTGCTCGGCGCGGCCCCGGTCGCGTACTCTCCTACAGAAGCCAAAGACCGCTGGTCGTTGCTGTGCTCTCGTAAGAGGGGGCAGTGACCGAAGGATCCGTTGAGTGCGGACGACCTGCGCAGGTGACTGTGGAACGCTCCCGGACTTTTGTCCGGTCGAGCTGCGCCCTGGCACTTGTGCCGGGGCGTTTCGTCTTTCCCGGCCCCTTCTGAGCGGTCCTCATCACCCGGAAGGAGGCCGACGCTCATGGCAAGGCCCGACAAGGCTGCCGCGGTAGCCGAGCTCGCGGACCAGTTCCGCAGCTCGAACGCCGCTGTGCTGACCGAGTACCGGGGTCTCACCGTGGCACAGCTCAAGCAGCTGCGCCGTTCGCTCGGTGAGA
Organism: Streptomyces sp. NPDC051664; assembly: GCF_044453545.1. NCBI lineage: Bacteria > Bacillati > Actinomycetota > Actinomycetes > Kitasatosporales > Streptomycetaceae > Streptomyces > Streptomyces sp. NPDC051664. The sequence goes on from NZ_JBITCU010000007.1 coordinate 130,055, forward strand.
ACGCCCAGTACGCCGTGGTGAAGAACACGCTGACCAAGATTGCGGCCAACGAGGCCGGGATCGACACGCTGGACGACCTGTTCGCAGGCCCGACGGCGGTTGCCTTCGTCACCGGTGACCCGGTGGAGTCGGCGAAGGGTCTTCGTGACTTCGCCAAGGACAACCCCAACCTCATCATCAAGGGCGGTGTCCTTGACGGTAAGGCGCTGTCCGCCGATGAGATCAAGAAGCTCGCGGACCTCGAGTCCCGCGAGGTTCTGCTCGCCAAGGTGGCCGGTGGAATCAAGGCGTCGATGGCCAAGGCCGCGGCGACTTTCCAGGCCCCGCTGTCGGAGTTCGTCCGCACCGCGGACGCTCTTCGCGCCAAGGTCGAGCAGGGCGGTGCCGGTACGCCGGCTCCCGCCGACGCCGAGGTGGCGGAGTAACACTCCGCTCCACGGCTCGCAGCGGGCCCGTACGCCCGCCTTCATATACACCCGGCACCTGCCGACTTAGTGGAAGGACGCCATCATGGCGAAGCTGTCCCAGGACGAGCTGCTCGAGCAGTTCGAGACCCTGACCCTCATCGAGCTCTCCGAGTTCGTCAAGGCGTTCGAGGAGAAGTTCGACGTCAAGGCTGCCGCTCCGGTCGCCGTTGCCGCCGGCGGTGGCGCTGCTGCTGCCGCCGAGGCCGTCGAGGAGCAGGACGAGTTCGACGTCATCCTCACCGGTGCCGGCGAGAAGAAGATCCAGGTCATCAAGGTCGTGCGTGAGCTGACCTCCCTGGGTCTGAAGGAGGCCAAGGACCTCGTCGACGGCGCCCCGAAGCCCGTCCTCGAGAAGGTCGCCAAGGAGGCCGCCGAGAAGGCTGCCGAGTCCCTCAAGGGCGCCGGCGCCTCGGTCGAGGTCAAGTGACCCTGCGAGTCCTCTGACTCGTCTGGACACCCGTACCGCACGGCACGGACGTCACATCGCGAAGGGCGATCACCCATCCGGGTGGTCGCCCTTCGGCGTACCCGAGGCGCTCGCCTTGCTCTTCCGTGGTTGACGAGTATCGTGATCTTCGCCGTACGCCTCGGACAGGGGCTCACGGCCGGTGCCGAGGGGCGGCGGATGAGGGTCTCAGGGCTCTCTCCGGCAGGGGGGCCTTGACGAACCGCACGCGGCGCGCAATTCTCAGGACGCGTCGTCACTCGATCCGGATCCGATGCATGGATCGTGGGCGAAGAGGGCAGTAAAGAAGAGCGCATCCGCGCGAGGGCGATTCATAGGTGTTGAGAACAGCTGTTGCGAGCTTCGAGGGTCTCTGAGAACCCGGACTGGACATCAGTGTGCCGTTTGGCTACACTGACCCTTTGCGCTGCCTGTTAGCTGCCTCCTGCCCGTCACCAGGGGCATACCCGATGCTTGAACACCGATGACTGATTCTCCCTGACCTGGGATTTCCGTCACCGTGTCCAACTTGGGACCGGTACGCGCGTAGTGAGTCCGAGCCCTCGGAAGGACCCCCTCTTGGCCGCCTCGCGCAACGCCTCGACCGCGAATACGAACAACGGTGCCAGCACCGCCCCGCTGCGCATCTCTTTTGCAAAGATCAAGGAGCCCCTCGAGGTTCCGAACCTCCTCGCGCTGCAGACCGAGAGCTTTGACTGGCTCCTCGGCAATGCCGCCTGGAAGGCTCGCGTCGAGGCTGCTCTGGACAGTGGACAAGACGTCCCCACCAAGTCCGGCCTGGAGGAGATCTTCGAGGAGATTTCACCGATTGAGGACTTCTCCGGGTCGATGTCGCTTACGTTCCGCGACCACCGCTTCGAGCCCCCGAAGAACTCGATCGACGAGTGCAAGGAGCGCGACTTCACGTTCGCCGCCCCGCTCTTCGTCACGGCCGAGTTCACCAACAACGAGACCGGCGAGATCAAGTCCCAGACGGTCTTCATGGGCGACTTCCCGCTCATGACGAACAAGGGCACCTTCGTCATCAACGGCACCGAGCGTGTCGTCGTGTCGCAGCTCGTGCGCTCGCCGGGTGTCTACTTCGACTCCTCGATCGACAAGACGTCCGACAAGGACATCTTCTCCGCCAAGATCATCCCGTCCCGGGGTGCCTGGCTGGAGATGGAGATCGACAAGCGCGACATGGTCGGTGTCCGTATCGACCGCAAGCGCAAGCAGTCCGTGACCGTCCTCCTGAAGGCTCTCGGTTGGACCACCGAGCAGATCCTCGAGGAGTTCGGCGAGTACGAGTCCATGCGCGCCACCCTGGAGAAGGACCACACCCAGGGCCAGGACGACGCGCTGCTCGACATCTACCGCAAGCTCCGCCCGGGCGAGCCGCCCACCCGCGAGGCTGCTCAGACGCTGCTCGAGAACCTCTACTTCAACCCGAAGCGCTACGACCTCGCGAAGGTCGGCCGCTACAAGGTGAACAAGAAGCTCGGCGCCGAAGAGCCGCTGGACGCCGGTGTGCTCACCTCCGACGACGTCATCGCGACCATCAAGTACCTGGTCAAGCTGCACGCGGGGGAGACCGAGACGGTCGGTGAGTCCGGTCGTTCGATCGTCGTCGAGACCGACGACATCGACCACTTCGGCAACCGTCGTCTGCGTAACGTCGGCGAGCTCATCCAGAACCAGGTCCGTACGGGTCTGGCTCGTATGGAGCGCGTCGTGCGTGAGCGTATGACGACTCAGGACGTCGAGGCGATCACGCCGCAGACCCTGATCAACATCCGGCCGGTCGTCGCCTCCATCAAGGAGTTCTTCGGCACCAGCCAGCTGTCGCAGTTCATGGACCAGAACAACCCGCTGTCGGGTCTCACCCACAAGCGCCGTCTGTCGGCTCTTGGCCCGGGTGGTCTCTCCCGTGAGCGGGCCGGCTTCGAGGTCCGTGACGTGCACCCGTCCCACTACGGACGCATGTGCCCGATCGAGACCCCTGAAGGCCCGAACATCGGTCTGATCGGTTCGCTCGCCTCGTACGGACGTGTCAACGCGTTCGGCTTCATCGAGACGCCGTACCGCAAGGTCGTCGACGGCCAGGTCACCGACGAGGTCGACTACATCACCGCCGACGAGGAAGACCGCTTCGTGATCGCCCAGGCGAACGCGACGCTCTCCGAGGACATGCGGTTCACCGAGCCCCGCGTCCTGGTCCGCCGTCGTGGCGGAGAGGTCGACTACATCCCGGGCGACGACGTCGACTACATGGACGTCTCGCCGCGCCAGATGGTGTCCGTCGCCACCGCGATGATCCCCTTCCTGGAGCACGACGACGCCAACCGTGCCCTCATGGGCGCGAACATGATGCGTCAGGCGGTGCCGCTGATCAAGTCGGAGGCCCCGCTCGTCGGTACGGGCATGGAGTACCGCTGCGCCACCGACGCCGGTGACGTCCTGAAGGCCGAGAAGGACGGTGTCGTCCAGGAGGTCTCCGCGGACTACATCACCGTCACCAACGACGACGGCACGTACACCACGTACCGCATCGCCAAGTTCTCGCGCTCCAACCAGGGCACCTCGGTCAACCAGAAGGTCGTCGTCTCCGAGGGCGACCGGGTCATCGAGGGCCAGGTCCTCGCCGACGGGCCGGCCACCGAGAACGGTGAGATGGCGCTCGGCAAGAACCTGCTCGTGGCGTTCATGCCGTGGGAGGGTCACAACTACGAGGACGCGATCATCCTGTCGCAGCGCCTCGTGCAGGACGACGTCCTCTCCTCGATCCACATCGAGGAGCACGAGGTCGACGCCCGTGACACCAAGCTCGGCCCGGAGGAGATCACCCGGGACATCCCGAACGTCTCCGAAGAGGTCCTCGCCGACCTCGACGAGCGCGGCATCATCCGTATCGGTGCCGAGGTCGTCGCCGGTGACATCCTCGTCGGCAAGGTCACGCCCAAGGGTGAGACCGAGCTGACCCCCGAGGAGCGCCTGCTCCGCGCGATCTTCGGTGAGAAGGCGCGCGAGGTGCGCGACACCTCGCTGAAGGTCCCGCACGGCGAGATCGGCAAGGTCATCGGCGTCCGCGTCTTCGACCGCGAAGAGGGCGACGAGCTGCCGCCGGGCGTGAACCAGCTGGTCCGCGTCTACGTCGCGCAGAAGCGCAAGATCACCGATGGTGACAAGCTCGCCGGCCGTCACGGCAACAAGGGCGTCATCTCGAAGATCCTCCCGATCGAGGACATGCCGTTCCTGGAGGACGGCACCCCGGTCGACATCATCCTCAACCCGCTGGGTGTCCCGTCCCGAATGAACCCGGGACAGGTCCTGGAGATCCACCTCGGCTGGCTCGCCAGCCGTGGCTGGGACGTCTCCGGCCTCGGTGACGAGTGGGCCAAGCGCCTGCAGGCCATCGGCGCCGACCAGGTCGCCCCCGGCACCAACGTCGCCACGCCCGTCTTCGACGGTGCGCGCGAGGACGAGATCTCCGGTCTCTTCGAGGCCACGATCCCGAACCGCGACGGCAACCGGCTGGTCCAGCCTTCGGGCAAGGCCAACCTGTTCGACGGCCGCTCCGGTGAGCCGTTCCCCGAGCCGGTTTCGGTCGGCTACATGTACATCCTCAAGCTCCACCACCTCGTCGACGACAAGCTGCACGCTCGGTCGACGGGCCCGTACTCCATGATCACCCAGCAGCCGCTGGGTGGTAAGGCTCAGTTCGGTGGACAGCGCTTCGGTGAGATGGAGGTGTGGGCGCTGGAGGCATATGGCGCCGCTTACGCCCTCCAGGAGCTGCTGACGATCAAGTCCGACGACGTGACCGGCCGCGTGAAGGTCTACGAGGCCATCGTCAAGGGCGAGAACATCCCCGAGCCGGGCATCCCCGAGTCCTTCAAGGTGCTCATCAAGGAAATGCAGTCGCTCTGCCTCAACGTGGAGGTGCTCTCCTCGGACGGCATGTCCATCGAGATGCGTGACACGGACGAGGACGTCTTCCGCGCGGCGGAGGAGCTCGGTATCGACCTGTCCCGGCGCGAGCCGAGCAGCGTCGAAGAGGTCTGACGGGTCTGGCCGGGGCCTCGCTCATGAGGCCCCGGCCCTGCCCCGGACCCGTTCAGACCATTGATTGAGACTCGACCCCGAAAGAGGGATTGACGACAAGTGCTCGACGTCAACTTCTTCGACGAGCTGCGGATCGGCCTTGCCACCGCGGACGACATCCGGACCTGGTCGCACGGCGAAGTGAAGAAGCCGGAGACCATCAACTACCGCACGCTCAAGCCCGAAAAGGACGGACTCTTCTGCGAGAAGATCTTCGGTCCGACCCGGGACTGGGAGTGCTACTGCGGCAAGTACAAGCGTGTCCGCTTCAAGGGCATCATTTGTGAGCGTTGTGGCGTGGAGGTCACGCGCGCCAAGGTGCGTCGTGAGCGCATGGGCCACATCGAGCTTGCCGCTCCCGTCACTCACATCTGGTATTTCAAGGGCGTCCCGTCGCGCCTCGGCTACCTGCTTGATCTCGCGCCGAAGGACCTCGAAAAGGTCATCTACTTCGCCGCGTACATGATCACGTTCGTGGACGAGGAGCGCCGTACGCGTGACCTGCCCTCGCTGGAGGCGCACGTCTCCGTCGAGCGTCAGCAGGTCGAGAACCGTCGCGACTCCGACCTGGAGGCTCGCGCCAAGAAGCTCGAGACCGACCTGGCCGAGCTCGAGGCCGAGGGCGCCAAGGCCGACGTACGCCGCAAGGTGCGCGAAGGTGCCGAGCGTGAGATGAAGCAGCTGCGCGACCGTGCGCAGCGCGAGATCGACCGTCTCGACGAGGTGTGGAACCGCTTCAAGAACCTCAAGGTCCAGGACCTCGAGGGCGACGAGCTGCTCTACCGCGAACTGCGTGACCGCTTCGGCACATACTTCGACGGCTCCATGGGTGCCGCTGCTCTGCAGAAGCGCCTGGAGTCCTTCGACCTCAACGAGGAGGCCGAGCGCCTCCGCGAGATCATCCGTACCGGCAAGGGCCAGAAGAAGACTCGTGCGCTCAAGCGCCTCAAGGTCGTCTCCGCGTTCCTGCAGACCAGCAACAGCCCCAAGGGCATGGTGCTCGACTGCGTGCCGGTCATCCCGCCGGACCTGCGTCCGATGGTGCAGCTGGACGGTGGCCGCTTCGCGACCTCCGACCTGAACGACCTGTACCGCCGTGTGATCAACCGCAACAACCGCCTCAAGCGTCTCCTTGACCTCGGTGCCCCCGAGATCATCGTGAACAACGAGAAGCGGATGCTGCAGGAGGCCGTCGACGCGCTGTTCGACAACGGCCGCCGTGGTCGCCCGGTCACCGGTCCGGGTAACCGCCCGCTGAAGTCCCTGAGCGACATGCTCAAGGGCAAGCAGGGTCGTTTCCGTCAGAACCTTCTCGGTAAGCGTGTGGACTACTCCGCGCGTTCCGTGATCGTCGTCGGTCCGCAGCTGAAGCTGCACCAGTGCGGTCTGCCGAAGGCCATGGCGCTGGAGCTCTTCAAGCCGTTCGTGATGAAGCGCCTGGTCGACCTGAACCACGCGCAGAACATCAAGTCGGCCAAGCGCATGGTCGAGCGTGGCCGCACCGTGGTGTACGACGTCCTCGAAGAGGTCATCGCCGAGCACCCGGTGCTGCTGAACCGTGCACCGACCCTGCACCGCCTCGGCATCCAGGCCTTCGAGCCGCAGCTGGTCGAGGGCAAGGCCATCCAGATCCACCCGCTCGTCTGCACCGCGTTCAACGCGGACTTCGACGGTGACCAGATGGCCGTGCACCTGCCGCTCTCCGCGGAGGCGCAGGCCGAGGCACGCATCCTGATGCTGTCCTCGAACAACATCCTGAAGCCGGCCGACGGTCGTCCCGTCACCATGCCGACCCAGGACATGGTGCTGGGCCTGTTCTTCCTCACCACGGACGAGGAGGAGCGCAAGGTCATCGGTCAGGGCCGCGCGTTCGGTTCCACCGCCGAGGCGATCATGGCCTTCGACGCCCGGGAGCTCTCGCTCCAGACGCAGGTCGACATCCGCTTCCCGGTGGGCACCATCCCGCCGCGCGGCTGGGTGCCGCCGGTCGCTGAAGAGGGCGAGCCGGAGTACCAGCCGGGTGACACCTTCCGGCTGCGTACGAGCCTGGGCCGCGCGCTCTTCAACGAGCTGCTGCCCGAGGACTACCCGTTCGTCGACTACTCGGTGGGCAAGAAGCAGCTCTCCGAGATCGTCAACGACCTGGCCGAGCGCTACCCCAAGGTCATCGTGGCGGCGACGCTCGACAACCTGAAGGCGGCCGGTTTCCACTGGGCGACCCGTTCCGGCGTCACCGTCTCCGTTTCGGACATCGTCGTGCCGGAGGCCAAGAAGGCCATCGTCCAGGGCTACGAGGCGCAGGACGAGAAGGTCCAGAAGCAGTACGAGCGCGGTCTCATCACCAAGGACGAGCGCACGCAGGAGCTCATCGCGATCTGGACCAAGGCGACCAATGAGGTTGCCGAGGCGATGAACGCGAACTTCCCGAAGACGAACCCCATCTTCATGATGGTCGACTCGGGTGCCCGAGGAAACATGATGCAGATGCGTCAGATCGCGGGTATGCGTGGTCTGGTGTCGAACGCGAAGAACGAGACGATCCCGCGTCCCATCAAGGCGTCGTTCCGTGAGGGCCTGACCGTTCTGGAGTACTTCATCTCCACGCACGGTGCCCGTAAGGGTCTGGCGGACACCGCCCTGCGTACCGCCGACTCGGGTTACCTGACCCGTCGTCTGGTGGACGTCTCGCAGGACGTGATCATTCGCGAGGAGGACTGCGGCACCGACCGTGGCCTCAAGCTGAAGATCGCCGTCAAGGGTGCGGACGGTGTGCTCCGCAAGACGGAGGACGTCGAGACCTCGGTCTACGCCCGCATGCTCGCCGAGGACGTCGTTGTCGACGGCAAGGTCATCGCGCCTGCCAACGTCGACCTCGGTGACGTCCTGATCGACGCCCTCGTGGGCGCCGGCGTCGAGGAGGTCAAGACCCGTTCGGTCCTGACCTGTGAGTCCGCGGTCGGCACCTGTGCCTTCTGCTACGGACGCTCGCTCGCCACCGGCAAGCTGGTCGACATCGGTGAGGCGGTCGGCATCATCGCCGCCCAGTCCATCGGTGAGCCCGGTACCCAGCTGACGATGCGTACCTTCCACACCGGTGGTGTGGCCGGTGACGACATCACCCAGGGTCTGCCCCGAGTCGTCGAGCTCTTCGAAGCCCGTACGCCCAAGGGTGTCGCCCCGATCTCGGAGGCGGCCGGCCGCATCCGTATCGAGGAGACCGAGAAGACCAAGAAGATCGTCGTCACCCCGGACGACGGCAGCGACGAGACGCCGTTCCCGATCTCGAAGCGTGCCCGTCTGCTGGTGGGCGAGGGCGACCACGTCGAGGTGGGCCAGAAGCTCACCGTGGGTGCCACCAACCCGCACGACGTGCTGCGGATCCTCGGTCAGCGCGCGGTCCAGGTCCACCTGGTCGGCGAGGTCCAGAAGGTCTACAACTCGCAGGGTGTGTCGATCCACGACAAGCACATCGAGATCATCATCCGGCAGATGCTGCGCCGGGTGACGATCATCGAGTCCGGCGACGCGGAGCTGCTGCCGGGCGAGCTCGTCGAGCGCTCGAAGTTCGAGACCGAGAACCGTCGTGTGGTCACCGAGGGCGGTCACCCCGCCTCCGGCCGTCCGCAGCTGATGGGTATCACCAAGGCCTCGCTCGCCACCGAGTCGTGGCTGTCGGCGGCGTCCTTCCAGGAGACGACCAGGGTTCTGACCGACGCGGCGATCAACGCCAAGTCGGACTCCCTGATCGGCCTCAAGGAGAACGTCATCATCGGTAAGCTCATCCCGGCCGGTACGGGTCTGTCCCGCTACCGCAACATCCGGGTCGAGCCGACCGAGGAAGCCAAGGCCGCGATGTACTCGGCCGTCGGCTACGACGACATCGACTACTCGCCGTTCGGCACGGGCTCCGGCCAGGCCGTTCCGCTGGAGGACTACGACTACGGTCCGTACAACCAGTAAGGCGCATGTCCCGTCCGCAGGGCGGTCACCCCGTTTCGTACGGGGTGGCCGCCCTGCGGCGTTGCACCGTCGGTGCCGGAACAGCGGTACTGTCGGGAATGTCACGCGCAGCGCGTCGTCGTGGACAGCATTTGTTTTGACCGGAGTCCGTGAGGTAGGTACGCTCAGACCTTGTGCCTGGGGTGTGCCTGGGCTCGTGTGCGTGTCCTCAACCGCATGGCGAGCTTGTCTTTGGCCACCGCAATCTGCGCCCCTTCTGCCCTAGGGCAGAAGCCTGCAGCATTCGACACACCCGACCGCGTGGGTCGGCGACGTTCCAGGTTAGTTTCACGAACGGCACACAGAAACCGGAGAAGTAGTGCCTACGATCCAGCAGCTGGTCCGGAAGGGCCGGCAGGACAAGGTCGAGAAGAACAAGACGCCCGCGCTCGAGGGTTCGCCCCAGCGCCGCGGCGTCTGCACGCGTGTGTTCACGACCACCCCGAAGAAGCCGAACTCGGCACTCCGTAAGGTCGCGCGTGTGCGTCTGACCTCCGGCATCGAGGTCACGGCCTACATCCCGGGTGAGGGACACAACCTGCAGGAGCACTCCATCGTGCTCGTGCGTGGTGGCCGTGTGAAGGACCTGCCGGGTGTTCGTTACAAGATCATCCGCGGCTCCCTTGACACCCAGGGTGTCAAGAACCGCAAGCAGGCCCGCAGCCGCTACGGCGCCAAGAAGGAGAAGTAAGAATGCCTCGTAAGGGCCCCGCCCCGAAGCGCCCGGTCATCATCGACCCGGTCTACGGTTCTCCTCTTGTCACCTCGCTGATCAACAAGATCCTGCTCAACGGCAAGCGTTCCACTGCCGAGCGGATCGTGTACGGCGCCATGGAAGGCCTCCGCGAGAAGACCGGCAACGACCCGGTCATCACGCTGAAGCGCGCGCTTGAGAACGTCAAGCCCTCGCTCGAGGTCAAGTCCCGCCGTGTCGGTGGCGCCACCTACCAGGTGCCGATCGAGGTCAAGCCCGGTCGCGCCGCCACCCTCGCGCTTCGCTGGGTCGTGGGTTACTCCCGCGCCCGCCGCGAGAAGACGATGACCGAGCGCCTCATGAACGAGCTGCTCGACGCCTCCAACGGTCTTGGCGCTGCCGTCAAGAAGCGCGAGGACACCCACAAGATGGCCGAGTCCAACAAGGCCTTCGCGCACTACCGCTGGTAGTCGCTACCCACATCGAGACCGAGAGAAGATTGAGCCTTATGGCCACCACTTCGCTTGACCTGGCCAAGGTCCGCAACATCGGGATCATGGCCCACATCGACGCGGGCAAGACGACCACCACCGAGCGGATCCTGTTCTACACCGGTGTTTCGTACAAGATCGGTGAAGTCCACGACGGCGCTGCCACGATGGACTGGATGGAGCAGGAGCAGGAGCGCGGCATCACGATCACGTCCGCCGCGACGACCTGTCACTGGCCGCTCAATGATGTTGACCACACCATCAACATCATCGACACCCCGGGTCACGTCGACTTCACCGTCGAGGTGGAGCGTTCGCTCCGCGTCCTCGACGGCGCTGTCACCGTGTTCGACGGTGTCGCGGGCGTCGAGCCGCAGTCCGAGACCGTTTGGCGTCAGGCGGACCGCTACGGCGTGCCGCGTATCTGCTTCGTCAACAAGCTCGACCGCACGGGTGCCGAGTTCCACCGCTGCGTCGACATGATCGTCGAACGCCTCGGTGCGGTCCCGCTCGTCATGCAGCTCCCCATCGGTGCCGAAGCCGACTTCAAGGGCGTCGTCGACCTCGTGTCGATGAAGGCCTTTGTGTGGCCGGAAGAGGCCGTCAAGGGCGAGATGTACGACACCGTCGACATCCCGGACACCCACATCGAGGCGGCTCAGGAGTGGCGCGGCAAGCTGCTCGAGGCCGTTTCCGAGAACGACGACGAGATGATGGAGCTGTACCTGGAGGGCGTCGAGCCCACCGAGGAGCAGCTGCACGAGGCGATCCGCCGGATCACCCTCGCATCGAAGGGCGGCGCGGGCTCCGTCACCGTCACCCCGGTGTTCTGTGGCACGGCGTTCAAGAACAAGGGCGTCCAGCCCCTGCTCGACGCGGTCGTCCGCTACCTGCCTTCCCCCCTGGACGTCGAGGCCATCGAGGGCCACGACGTCAAGGACCCCGAGGTTGTCGTCAAGCGCAAGCCCTCGGACGACGAGCCGTTCTCCGGCCTGGCGTTCAAGATCGCTAGCGACCCGCACCTCGGCAAGCTCACCTTCGTCCGGATCTACTCCGGTCGCCTCGAGGCCGGCACCGCGGTGCTGAACTCGGTCAAGGGCAAGAAGGAGCGCATCGGCAAGATCTACCGCATGCACGCGAACAAGCGTGAGGAGATCGCGTCGGTGGGCGCCGGTGACATCATCGCCGTCATGGGCCTGAAGCAGACCACCACCGGTGAGACGCTGTGTGACGACAAGAACCCGGTGATCCTGGAGTCCATGGACTTCCCGGCGCCGGTCATTCAGGTCGCCATCGAGCCCAAGTCCAAGGGTGACCAGGAGAAGCTGGGTGTCGCCATCCAGCGCCTCTCCGAGGAGGACCCGTCCTTCCAGGTGCACTCCGACGAGGAGACCGGCCAGACCATCATCGGTGGTATGGGCGAGCTTCACCTCGAGGTGCTCGTCGACCGCATGAAGCGCGAGTTCCGCGTCGAGGCGAACGTCGGCAAGCCGCAGGTCGCGTACCGCGAGACGATCCGTAAGGCCGTCGAGCGCATCGACTACACGCACAAGAAGCAGACTGGTGGTACCGGCCAGTTCGCGAAGGTGCAGATCGCCCTTGAGCCCATCGAGGGTGGCGACGCGTCCTACGAGTTCGTCAACAAGGTCACCGGTGGCCGCATCCCCCGTGAGTACATCCCCTCGGTGGACGCGGGTGCTCAGGAAGCCATGCAGTTCGGCATCCTGGCCGGTTACGAGATGGTCGGCGTTCGCGTCACCCTTCTCGACGGTGGTTACCACGAGGTCGACTCCTCCGAGCTCGCCTTCAAGATCGCCGGTTCGCAGGCGTTCAAGGAGGGTGCCCGCAAGGCGTCCCCCGTGCTCCTCGAGCCGATGATGGCAGTCGAGGTCACCACGCCCGAGGACTACATGGGCGACGTCATCGGTGACCTCAACTCCCGCCGTGGCCAGATCCAGGCCATGGAGGAGCGCAGCGGCGCTCGCGTCGTGAAGGGCCTCGTGCCCCTCTCGGAGATGTTCGGCTACGTCGGAGACCTCCGCAGCAAGACCTCGGGTCGCGCAAGCTACTCGATGCAGTTCGACTCCTACGCCGAGGTTCCGCGGAACGTCGCCGAGGAGATCATCGCGAAGGCCAAGGGCGAGTAACTCTCCCGAGCTCACGCTTTAGGCTTGTCACCGGAGCCTGGTGGGGCATTCGTCGCAGAGCGCAAGCAATGTGGTGAATGCCCCCGGCCCCGGCATCCCAGCAAAGATCACCTGGCGCCGATGAAGCAAGGCGTACAGAACCACTCCACAGGAGGACCCAGTGGCGAAGGCGAAGTTCGAGCGGACTAAGCCGCACGTCAACATCGGCACCATCGGTCACATTGACCACGGTAAGACGACCCTCACGGCCGCCATTACCAAGGTGCTGCACGACGCGTACCCGGACCTGAACGAGGCCTCGGCCTTCGACCAGATCGACAAGGCTCCTGAGGAGCGCCAGCGCGGTATCACGATCTCGATCGCGCACGTCGAGTACCAGACGGAGTCGCGTCACTACGCGCACGTCGACTGCCCGGGTCACGCCGACTACATCAAGAACATGATCACGGGTGCGGCGCAGATGGACGGCGCCATCCTCGTGGTCGCCGCCACCGACGGCCCGATGCCGCAGACCAAGGAGCACGTGCTCCTGGCCCGCCAGGTCGGCGTTCCGTACATCGTTGTCGCGCTGAACAAGGCCGACATGGTGGACGACGAGGAGATCCTGGAGCTCGTCGAGCTCGAGGTTCGTGAGCTCCTCTCCGAGTACGAGTTCCCGGGCGACGACCTTCCGGTCGTCAAGGTCTCGGCGCTCAAGGCTCTTGAGGGTGACAAGGAGTGGGGCCAGACCGTCCTCGACCTGATGAAGGCCGTCGACGAGTCGATCCCGCAGCCCGAGCGTGACGTCGAGAAGCCGTTCCTGATGCCGATCGAGGACGTCTTCACGATCACCGGTCGTGGCACCGTCGTCACCGGTCGTATCGAGCGTGGTGTCCTCAAGGTCAACGAGACCGTTGACATCGTGGGCATCAAGCAGGAGAAGACCACCACCACGGTCACCGGCATCGAGATGTTCCGCAAGCTGCTCGACGAGGGCCAGGCCGGTGAGAACGTCGGTCTGCTTCTTCGTGGCATCAAGCGCGAGGACGTCGAGCGCGGCCAGGTCATCATCAAGCCGGGTTCGGTCACGCCGCACACCGAGTTCCAGGCGCAGTCCTACATCCTGTCGAAGGACGAGGGTGGCCGTCACACCCCGTTCTTCAACAACTACCGCCCGCAGTTCTACTTCCGTACCACGGACGTGACGGGCGTTGTGACCCTTCCCGAGGGCACCGAGATGGTCATGCCGGGTGACAACACCCTCATGAACGTCGTGCTGATCCAGCCGGTCGCCATGGAAGAGGGCCTGAAGTTCGCCATCCGCGAGGGTGGCCGGACCGTGGGCGCCGGCCAGGTCACCAAGATCGTCAAGTAATTACCTGACTGTCTGACCTGGTTGCTCCGCACAGAGCACCAAGGAGGGCCCCGGCCCGCCGCGCAAGCGGTGGACCGGGGCCCTTCCGCATGTCTCGTGCCGGGTTACGGACGCCAGAGCCAGGGGGCGGCGTCCGGTCCCAGGCCGACCACCGCCGGGCGTCCCAGGCCCGCGACGTACAGCGCGGGACCGTCGAGCGCCCCCGGTCCCTGCGTCCGTACGGACAGTCGTTCGCCGGCACGCAGCTGGAGCCGGCCCTCCTCGGTGCGGCCCAGCAGCACCGGCCCGAGCGGCGAGTCGGCGACGTTCACCGGCCCGTAGCCGTCGAAGTCCGTCCGCTCCGCCGCCGTCCCCCCGGTGACGGCCGTCAGCCGGGCCCGCGCCGCCGCCCGGTACAGCAGTTCGACGGAACCGCCCGTGGTGATCCGAGCGGCGGGCCCGTCACCCGGCACCGGCGCCCCGTCGATCTCCCGTCGGGCGGTCAGCCGCGCTCCGGGTGTCTCCTGCGTCCAGTGGTGCACCGCGTGATGGCCGGCGCCGTACACATGGACCAGGCCGTGCCCGTCCACCACGGCGTTCAGCCCGTCCTGGATCTCGCCGCCGCCCAGGTCCGTCCATTCGCCCCACCGGCCGGACGCGCCTCGCACCCGTGTGCTCACGCCCTTGTCCGCGTTCCGTACGAAGAGATGGATCCGCCCGTCGGGTGCGGTCACCGCCACCGGGACGCCGATCCGGCGGCCCCGGTCCGGGGCCGGTTCCGGGTTGCCCAGTCCGCGCCAGGCACGGAAGGTGCCGCCCCGGGAGCTCTGCTCCAGGAGTGCGATCTCCCGTTCGTTCTCCGCCCCGTGTCCGCCGAGCGCTGCGAAGCGCAGCCCGAACAGGAACAGCCTGCCGTCCACCGTCACGGCCTGGCCCAGTACCGGCGCGAAAGGCCCGCCGCCGAGATCGTCCGGCCCGTCCCAGACCCCGCTGCCGGGCGCGCTCTCGCGCCACCGAACCACTCGCAGCCCCAGTACCCCGTAGACGGCGAGCCGCCCGTCCGGTTCGGTGGTGACGGTGGGGCGAGGGCCGGGGTAGCGGTACCGGGTGGAGCGGACCCAGCCCTTCCTGTTGGTCAGGGGCCGGTCGCCGCCGACGTTGTAGTCGCCGCAGCCCGCCCGGTTCCCGCACCGCCAGTCGGCCTCGCCGCCGTACGGGACCAGGTGCGCGGCCTTCTCCTTCAGCACCCCGCCCGGGAGGTTCTTCGGCCAGTGCCGGTTGTAGTAGCCGCGGAACGCAGTGGTGACGAACCGCGGCACGCCCCCGCCGTCCTGGGTCGCGCGGGCCACCCACCGGATCAGCGCCGCCCAGGCGAACGAGGCGGCCGCGGTGTGGTCGGCATGGTCGGAGTAGCCGGGCTGCTCGATGTCCTGCCGACGAACGGCCTCGGTGCTGTGCTGGATGTCCGGGTCCGGGTCGAGCGTGTGGACGACGGTCGGCCGGTACCGGTCGAGCAGCCCGACGAGGACATCGATCAGCCCGTCGTACGTGTACGCACCCACCCGCTCCAGCGGTGAATCGGCGGCGACGACGGTGCGCAGGTTCAGCGCCCGGTCGTGCCAGAGGCTGGGCAGCCCGAGCCGGCCGTGGCCGATCTGCATCGCCGTATTGAGGAAGATCAGCTCGACCCGCCGGCCGCCGCCCAGCAGGGTGTTGATCTCCGCCCGGTGTCCGTCGGCCAGATCGAGGACGGACTTGTGCCAGAGGGTGAACATCGGCAGCCCGAGCTGGGCGGCGTAGGTCTGGCGCAGCCCCTGGTGCCGGGCCGAGGAGTAGGCGGCCCGGTCGGGGGCGGGCCGTGCCCGGCCGGGGATCCTGTTGAGACCGAGGACCTCACCGGCGGTGAGGTACACACAGACCAGCGGTGTCCCGGCCGCCAGGGCCTGCTGGGTGTCCGGGTTCATGAAGTACAGGTCGTCGTCCGGGTGGGCGAGGAGCTGCATCATCAGGGCCGGCCCGGCGTCGGCGACCGGAAGGCCGGGGGCCGGGTCCGCCATGGGGCCACCGCGCCGCGGAGCCGGTACGGAGCAGGCGCCGACGCCCATCAGGGCGGCCGCGGCGGCGGCCCGGACGACGCTGCGCCGCCGTACCCCGCCACTGCCGCACTCAGGGTGGGATCGATCTGTCACGCGCCGCACTCCGTCCGCTCACCCTGTCCGAGCGGCGGGTCGCGTGCCGCTTCCCGCGGCAGATTAGACGGCGATCGGGGCGTTGACGGTGCGTGTCGCGGCTACACGCCGGAGCGGCGCACCAGATAGACATCGATCGGGTCCTCGTGCTCCAGCGTGAACCCGTGACGTTCGTACAGCCGACGGGCCGCGCTGCCCTGCAGGACATCGAGGCGGACGTCCGTCCCTTCCGCGTCGGCGCGCTCCAGCAGAGTCCGCAGGACGGCCGAGCCGATCCCCTGGCCGTGGAGAGCGGGGGACAGGTAGAAGTTCTCCACCCACCAGCCGTTCTCGACCGGACGCATGGTGACGCAGCCGGCGAACTCGCCATCCGCGAGGACGACCGAGGTGTGTTCGGGCGCGAAGATGTCCCGCAGTCGTTGCCGTACGCGATGTTCGTCGTACCGGCCGAGGCGTTCCAGATCCGGGCGCATGACGAGCGCCCGGAGTTCGATCATGGCCTCGAGGTCCGCCGGTTCCGCCGTGCGCAGCGTCCAGGCCGGCTCGGTGATCGTATCCATGTCCGGAGTATTCCAGCCGCCGTGCGGCAGGCCGGAGCGGGCCCGGTGAAGGGCGTGCTGCGTGCTGTCGGTCACGGTGGCGGGGCGGCCCCGAACGGCTGTGTCCGGACCTGTCGGCATCGCCGCAGCTCCCGGGCGACGTCCGGCCGCGTTTGACCAGTCGGCCACGGGGGGTAAGATCCTCCGCCCGATTGGCCAGCGCCGTGCCGCATATGGCACACTGACCAGGTTGCTCGGTTGAGTGTCAATGCTGCGCGCCTCCCGCCGGGAGGACCGGAAGCGAGTCCCACAGTACTCGTCGGCCCCATGCGGGCCGGACGTACGGGAATCTTCCGGGAAGTGACAGTGGGGCGCCGACCAGGCACCCGGTGGGTGTTCCGCCCCCGGTTCCGCGGTCTTACGGCCCGCACCCCCTTGGTTGGGAATTCCTTCGGGAGTTCTGCGTAGAGGGGATGCGACACGCCCGACCGCGTGGGTCGGAGGTGGAGTTACGAGAGCCCTCGGGTTCCAGAGCGTTACGAGAGACAGGACTACTAGTAGCCATGGCGGGACAGAAGATCCGCATCCGGCTCAAGGCCTACGACCACGAGGTCATCGACTCCTCGGCGAAGAAGATCGTCGAGACGGTGACCCGCACTGGTGCGTCGGTCGCAGGCCCGGTGCCGCTGCCCACTGAGAAGAACGTGTACTGCGTCATCAAGTCGCCGCACAAGTACAAGGACTCGCGCGAGCACTTCGAGATGCGCACGCACAAGCGCCTCATCGACATCCTCGACCCCACGCCGAAGACGGTTGACTCGCTCATGCGTCTCGACCTGCCGGCCGGCGTCGACATCGAGATCAAGCTCTGAGGTGACGCGCGAGATGGCTAAGAACATTAAGGGCGTCCTGGGCGAGAAGCTCGGCATGACCCAGGTCTGGGACGAGAACAACCGGGTTGTCCCGGTGACCGTCGTCAAGGCCGGGCCCTGCGTCGTCACCCAGGTCCGCAGCAACGACAGCGACGGCTACGAGTCGGTCCAGATCGCCTTCGGCGAGATCGACCCGCGCAAGGTGAACAAGCCCCTCAAGGGCCACTTCGCCAAGGCCGACGTGACCCCGCGCCGCCACCTGGTGGAGCTCCGCACCCCTGACGCCAGCGAGTACACGCTGGGCCAGGAGGTCACTGCCGCAGTGTTCGAGTCCGGCGTCAAGGTTGACGTCACGGGCAAGAGCAAGGGCAAGGGCTTCGCCGGTGTGATGAAGCGCCACAACTTCAAGGGTGGCAAGGCGTCCCACGGTGCCCACCGTGTGCACCGCATGCCCGGCTCCATCGGTGGCTGTGCCACCCCCGGCCGTGTCTTCAAGGGCATGCGCATGGCGGGTCGCATGGGCAACGAGCGCGTCACCACCCAGAACCTGACCATCCACGCGGTTGACGCGGAGAAGGGTCTGCTCCTCATCAAGGGCGCAGTCCCCGGTCCGAACGGCGGCCTCGTCCTGGTCCGTACCGCGGCCAAGGGGGCTTGAGGTAATGAGCACCATTGACATCCTTTCGCCGGCAGGCGACAAGGCCGGTAGCGTCGACCTCCCCGCGGAGATCTTCGACGCGAAGACCAGCGTTCCGCTGATCCACCAGGTCGTTGTCGCTCAGCTGGCTGCTGCCCGTCAGGGCACGCACAAGACCAAGCGTCGCGGCGAAGTCCGTGGTGGTGGCCGCAAGCCGTACCGCCAGAAGGGCACCGGCCGCGCCCGCCAGGGTTCGACCCGTGCGCCGCAGTTCGTCGGCGGTGGCGTCGTCCACGGCCCGCAGCCGCGTGACTACTCGCAGCGCACCCCGAAGAAGATGAAGGCCGCCGCCCTGCGCGGTGCCCTCTCCGACCGGGCACGCCACTCCCGCATCCACGTCGTCACCGGCGTGGTCGACGGTGCAGTCTCCACGAAGGCCGCCAAGACGCTGTTCGGCAAGATCTCGGAGCGCAAGAACCTGCTCCTGGTCGTCGACCGCGCCGACGAGGCCGCGTGGCTGTCCGCCCGTAACCTGCCCCAGGTGCACATCCTGGAGCCGGGCCAGCTCAACACGTACGACGTGATCGTCTCCGACGACGTGGTCTTCACCCAGGCCGCTTTCGAGTCCTTCGTGTCTGGCCCCAAGGCCGATGAGACCGAAGGGAGCGACGCCTGATGAGCGAGGCGACCGTAACCAGCAAGACCTTCACGGACCCGCGCGACGTTCTCGTCAAGCCGGTCGTTTCCGAGAAGAGCTACGCGCTGCTCGACGAGAACAAGTACACGTTCATCGTCGCGCCCGGCTCCAACAAGACCCAGATCAAGCAGGCCGTGGAAGCGGTCTTCTCGGTCAAGGTCACCGGGGTCAACACGATCAACCGGCAGGGTAAGCGCAAGCGCACCAAGACCGGCTTCGGCAAGCGCGCCGACACGAAGCGCGCCATCGTGACCCTCGCCGAGGGCGACCGTATCGACATCTTCGGCGGTCCGACCGCCTAAGGGCGGTCTGGATCGTCCGAAATCGGACGAGGACTGAGAAATGGGTATCCGCAAGTACAAGCCGACGACCCCGGGCCGTCGTGGCTCCAGCGTCGCCGACTTTGTCGAGATCACGCGGTCCACGCCGGAGAAGTCGCTGGTCCGCCCCCTGCACAGCAAGGGCGGCCGTAACAACGCCGGTCGTGTGACCGTTCGCCACCAGGGCGGTGGCCACAAGCGCGCCTACCGAGTGATCGACTTCCGTCGTCACGACAAGGACGGCGTGCCGGCCAAGGTCGCGCACATCGAGTACGACCCGAACCGCACCGCGCGCATCGCGCTCCTGCACTACGCGGACGGCGAGAAGCGCTACATCATCGCGCCGCGTGGACTGTCGCAGGGCGACCGTGTCGAGAACGGCCCGGCCGCCGACATCAAGCCCGGTAACAACCTGGCGCTGCGCAACATCCCGGTCGGTACGACCATCCACGCCATCGAGCTGCGGCCCGGCGGCGGCGCGAAGTTCGCCCGTTCCGCGGGTGCCTCCGTGCAGCTGCTGGCGAAGGAGGGCACCATGGCCCACCTTCGTATGCCGTCGGGTGAAATCCGCCTGGTCGACGCCCGCTGCCGCGCCACGATCGGCGAGGTCGGCAACGCCGAGCAGTCGAACATCAACTGGGGCAAGGCCGGCCGCATGCGCTGGAAGGGCGTTCGCCCGACCGTCCGCGGTGTCGCGATGAACCCGGTTGACCACCCGCACGGTGGTGGTGAGGGCAAGACCTCCGGTGGTCGCCACCCGGTCTCGCCGTGGGGTCAGAAGGAGGGTCGTACTCGCTCGCCGAAGAAGGCATCGAGCAAGTACATCGTCCGCCGCCGCAAGACGAACAAGAAGCGCTAGGAGCGGGTTTAGATGCCGCGCAGTCTCAAGAAGGGGCCCTTCGTCGACGGCCACCTCATCAAGAAGGTGGACGTACAGAACGAGGCAGGCACCAAGAACGTCATCAAGACCTGGTCCCGTCGCTCGATGATCGTCCCGGCCATGCTGGGTCACACCATCGCGGTGCACAACGGCAAGATTCACGTCCCGGTGTTCGTCACCGAGTCGATGGTCGGCCACAAGCTCGGCGAGTTCTCGCCGACTCGCACCTTCCGCGGCCACGTCAAGGACGACCGGAAGTCGAAGCGCCGCTAACGCGGGGTGACTGACTATGACTTACACCGAAGGGACAACCATGGAAGCCAGGGCCCAGGCGCGGTACATCCGCGTCACGCCCATGAAGGCCCGCCGCGTGGTGGACCTCATCCGTGGCATGGATGCCACGGAGGCTCAGGCGGTCCTGCGTTTCGCCCCGCAGGCCGCGAGCGTGCCGGTTGGCAAGGTGCTTGACAGCGCCATTGCCAACGCTGCACACAACTACGACCACACCGACGCCTCTTCGCTGGTCATCAGCGAGGCGTACGTGGACGAGGGCCCGACCCTGAAGCGGTTCCGTCCGCGTGCTCAGGGCCGTGCCTACCGGATCCGTAAGCGGACCAGCCACATCACCGTGGTCGTCAGCAGCAAGGAAGGAACCCGGTAATGGGCCAGAAGGTAAACCCGCACGGGTTCCGGCTCGGCATCACCACGGACTTCAAGTCCCGTTGGTACGCCGACAAGCTGTACAAGGACTACGTCAAGGAAGACGTCGCCATTCGTCGCATGATGACGAAGGGCATGGAGCGGGCCGGCATCTCGAAGGTTGAGATCGAGCGCACCCGCGACCGCGTCCGCGTCGACATCCACACCGCCCGCCCGGGCATCGTCATCGGTCGCCGTGGCGCCGAGGCCGACCGCATCCGTGGCGAGCTGGAGAAGCTGACCGGCAAGCAGGTCCAGCTGAACATCCTCGAGGTCAAGAACCCCGAGGTGGACGCTCAGCTGGTGGCCCAGGCCGTCGCCGAGCAGCTCTCCTCCCGCGTCTCCTTCCGTCGTGCCATGCGTAAGAGCATGCAGAGCTCGATGAAGGCCGGCGCCAAGGGCATCAAGATCCAGTGCGGTGGCCGCCTCGGCGGCGCCGAGATGTCCCGCTCGGAGTTCTACCGCGAGGGCCGTGTGCCCCTGCACACGCTCCGTGCGAACGTCGACTACGGCTTCTTCGAGGCCAAGACGACCTTCGGCCGCATCGGTGTGAAGGTCTGGATCTACAAGGGCGACGTCAAGAACATCGCCGAGGTCCGCGCCGAGAACGCTGCTGCCCGCGCTGGCAACCGCCCGGCCCGTGGCGGCGCTGACCGCCCGGCCGGCCGTGGTGGCCGCGGTGGCGAGCGTGGCGGTCGCGGTCGCAAGCCGCAGCAGTCCGCGCCGGCAGCCGAGGCCTCCAAGGCCGAGGCTCCCGCCGCCGCTGCTCCGGCTGAGAGCACCGGAACGGAGGCCTGACCGAAATGCTGATCCCCCGTAGGGTCAAGCACCGCAAGCAGCACCACCCGAAGCGCAGCGGTATGTCCAAGGGTGGCACGCAGGTTGCGTTCGGCGAGTACGGCATCCAGGCGCTGACCCCGGCGTACGTGACGAACCGCCAGATCGAGGCAGCTCGTATCGCGATGACCCGCCACATCAAGCGTGGCGGCAAGGTCTGGATCAACATCTACCCGGACCGCCCCCTGACGAAGAAGCCTGCCGAGACCCGCATGGGTTCCGGTAAGGGTTCTCCCGAGTGGTGGATCGCGAACGTCAAGCCCGGTCGGGTGATGTTCGAGCTGTCCTACCCGAACGAGAAGATTGCTCGTGAGGCGCTTACCCGCGCTGCTCACAAGCTTCCGATGAAGTGCCGGATCGTTCGGCGCGAGGCAGGTGAGTCGTGATGTCGGCCGGTACCAAGGCGTCCGAGCTGCGCGAGCTGGGCAACGAGGAGCTCCTCAACAAGCTCCGCGAGGCCAAGGAAGAGCTGTTCAATCTCCGCTTTCAGGCGGCGACCGGTCAGCTCGAGAACCACGGCCGGCTCAAGTCCGTCCGTAAGGACATCGCCCGGATCTACACCCTGATGCGCGAGCGCGAGCTGGGCATCGAGACGGTGGAGAGCGCCTGATGAGCGAGAAGACTGTGACTGAGACGAACACCGACCGCGGTTTCCGCAAGACCCGTGAGGGTCTGGTCGTCAGCGACAAGATGGACAAGACCGTCGTCGTCGCTGTCGAGGACCGTGTCAAGCACGCGCTGTACGGCAAGGTCATCCGCCGTACGAACAAGCTCAAGGCGCACGACGAGCAGAACGCCGCCGGCGTCGGCGACCGTGTCCTCCTCATGGAGACCCGGCCGCTGTCCGCCACGAAGCGGTGGCGCGTCGTCGAGATCCTCGAGAAGGCCAAGTAATTCCTGAGGGGCACTCCCCTCAGGCAAGTTCCGCCAGGCTCGGTGGGGTTCGTACCTACCCAGGTTCGAACCCCGCCGGGAACCGGCAGACGATCAGGAGATAGACGTGATCCAGCAGGAGTCGCGACTTCGCGTCGCCGACAACACGGGTGCGAAGGAAATCCTCACCATCCGTGTTCTCGGTGGTTCGGGTCGCCGCTACGCGGGCATCGGTGACGTCATCGTCGCCACCGTCAAGGACGCGATCCCCGGTGGCAACGTGAAGAAGGGTGACGTCGTCAAGGCCGTCATCGTTCGCACCGTCAAGGAGCGTCGTCGTCAGGATGGCTCGTACATCCGCTTCGACGAGAACGCCGCCGTCATTCTGAAGAACGACGGCGACCCCCGCGGCACCCGTATCTTCGGCCCGGTGGGCCGTGAGCTGCGCGAGAAGAAGTTCATGAAGATCATCTCGCTCGCGCCGGAGGTGCTGTAAGCATGAAGATCAAGAAGGGCGACCTGGTTCAGGTCATCACCGGTAAGGACAAGGGCAAGCAGGGCAAGGTCATCGTGGCCTATCCCGTGCAGAACCGTGTCCTCGTCGAGGGTGTCAACCGGGTCAAGAAGCACACGAAGGCCGGTCAGACGGCTCGCGGCTCGCAGACCGGTGGCATTGTCACCACCGAGGCCCCGATTCACGTCAGCAACGTTCAGCTGATCGTGGAGAAGGACGGCAAGAAGGTCGTCACCCGCGTCGGCTACCGCTTTGACGACGAGGGCAAGAAGATCCGCGTTGCCAAGCGGACCGGTGAGGACATCTGATGACTGCCACCACTGCGCCGCGTCTCAAGACGCGCTACCGCGAGGAAATCGCCGGCAAGCTGCGTGAGGAGTTCTCGTACGAGAACGTCATGCAGGTTCCCGGTCTGGTCAAGATCGTGGTCAACATGGGTGTGGGCGATGCCGCCCGCGACTCCAAGCTGATCGATGGCGCCGTGCGCGACCTCACCACGATCACCGGCCAGAAGCCGGCCGTCACCAAGGCCCGCAAGTCCATCGCGCAGTTCAAGCTGCGCGAGGGTCAGCCGATCGGCTGCCACGTCACCCTCCGTGGTGACCGGATGTGGGAGTTCCTGGACCGCACGCTGTCGCTCGCGCTGCCGCGTATCCGTGACTTCCGTGGCCTGTCGCCGAAGCAGTTCGACGGCCGTGGCAACTACACCTTCGGTCTCACGGAGCAGGTCATGTTCCACGAGATCGACCAGGACAAGATCGACCGGGTCCGGGGCATGGACATCACCGTGGTCACCACGGCGACCAATGACGACGAGGGTCGTGCCCTCCTTCGTCACCTCGGCTTCCCGTTCAAGGAGAACTGACCGTGGCGAAGAAGGCTCTGATCGCTAAGGCCGCCCGTAAGCCGAAGTTCGGCGTTCGCGGGTACACCCGCTGCCAGCGCTGCGGCCGGCCCCACTCCGTCTACCGCAAGTTCGGCCTGTGCCGCGTGTGCCTTCGTGAGATGGCTCACCGTGGCGAGCTGCCGGGCGTGACCAAGAGTTCCTGGTAATTCTTCTTCGCCCTCTGGGCGTTGGGAATTGACGGAAGCTCTCGGTAAGCATCTGGTCGGCAGGATCCCGGCCTCACATGCCGTAGGCTTGTGGGGTTGGGCGCCTGCCGCCCAAGACCGACTTACTACGCCGTAGGTCCCCGCACCGCACCCGTCCCGCCACTGAGTGGGGAGAGGGATGGCGCATACAGGAAACCCCGGCGAGAGAGGCCGAAGGCCAATTCATGACCATGACTGATCCCATCGCAGACATGCTCACGCGTCTGCGTAACGCGAACTCGGCGTACCACGACGACGTCGTGATGCCGCACAGCAAGATCAAGTCGCACATCGCGGAGATCCTCCAGCAGGAGGGCTTCATCACCGGCTGGAAGGTCGAGGATGCCGAGGTCGGCAAGAACCTCGTCCTCGAGCTGAAGTTCGGCCCGAACCGCGAGCGCTCGATCGCCGGCATCAAGCGAATCTCGAAGCCGGGTCTGCGTGTATACGCAAAGTCCACCAACCTGCCGAAGGTCCTCGGCGGCCTGGGCGTGGCGATCATCTCCACGTCCCACGGTCTCCTGACCGGCCAGCAGGCTCAGAAGAAGGGCGTAGGTGGGGAAGTCCTCGCCTACGTCTGGTAGTCGGGAACGGAGGAATAGCTCATGTCGCGAATCGGCAAGCTCCCCATCCAGGTTCCCGCCGGTGTGGACGTCACCATCGATGGCCGTACGGTCGCGGTGAAGGGCCCCAAGGGTTCCCTCTCGCACACCGTTGCGTCGCCGATCGAGGTCACCAAGGGTGAGGACGGCGTTCTGAACGTCGTCCGCCCGAACGACGAGCGTCAGAACAAGGCCCTTCACGGCCTGTCCCGCACGCTGGTGGCGAACATGATCACCGGTGTGACCCAGGGATACATCAAGGCGCTCGAGATCAGTGGTGTCGGTTACCGCGTCCAGGCGAAGGGCTCCAACCTGGAGTTCGCCCTGGGCTACAGCCACCCGATCCTGATCGAGGCCCCGGAGGGCATCACCTTCAAGGTGGAGTCCCCCACGAAGTTCTCCGTCGAGGGCATCGACAAGCAGAAGGTCGGCGAGACCGCGGCCAAGATCCGCAAGCTGCGGAAGCCTGACCCGTACAAGGCCAAGGGCGTCAAGTACGCCGGCGAGGTCATCCGCCGCAAGGTCGGAAAGGCTGGTAAGTAGCGATGGCATACGGCGTAAAGATCGCCAAGGGCGACGCATACAAGCGTGCCGCCCTCAAGCGTCGCCACATCCGCGTCCGCAAGCACATCTCCGGTTCGCCGGAGCGTCCCCGCTTGGTCGTGACGCGATCCAACCGCCACATGGTCGCTCAGGTGATCGACGACATCGCGGGCCACACGCTCGCGTCGGCGTCGAGCCTGGACGTGTCCATCCGTGGTGGCGAGGGTGACAAGAGCGCCCAGGCCAAGCAGGTCGGGGCCCTGGTCGCCGAGCGTGCCAAGGCCGCAGGCGTCGAGGCCGTCGTGTTTGACCGCGGTGGTAACCAGTACGCCGGGCGGATTGCCGCTCTGGCTGACGCCGCCCGTGAAGCCGGGCTGAAGTTCTAAGCCCCGGTTCCTACGCACAGCGGACGTAACAGAGAGAGGTAAATCCAATGGCTGGACCCCAGCGCCGCGGAAGCGGTGCCGGTGGCGGCGAGCGGCGGGACCGGAAGGGCCGTGACGGCGGCGCAGCTGCCGCCGAGAAGACCGCGTACGTTGAGCGCGTTGTCGCGATCAACCGCGTCGCCAAGGTTGTGAAGGGTGGTCGTCGCTTCAGCTTCACCGCGCTGGTCGTGGTGGGCGATGGTGACGGCACCGTCGGTGTCGGTTACGGCAAGGCCAAGGAAGTTCCCGCGGCCATTGCCAAGGGCGTGGAAGAAGCCAAGAAGAACTTCTTCAAGGTTCCGCGCATCCAGGGCACCATCCCTCACCCGATCACGGGCGAGCGGGCCGCGGGTGTCGTGCTGCTGAAGCCGGCTTCCCCCGGTACCGGTGTTATCGCCGGTGGCCCGGTGCGCGCCGTTCTGGAGTGCGCCGGCGTTCACGACATCCTGTCGAAGTCGCTTGGCTCGTCCAACGCGATCAACATCGTGCACGCGACCGTGGCAGCCCTCAAGGGCCTGCAGCGTCCCGAGGAGATCGCGGCTCGCCGTGGTCTGCCCCTCGAGGACGTCGCCCCCGCGGCTCTGCTTCGTGCACGTGCGGGAGCGGGTGCGTAATGGCTCGCCTCAAGATCACGCAGACGAAGTCGTACATCGGCAGCAAGCAGAACCACCGCGACACCCTTCGTTCGCTCGGGCTCAAGCGCCTGCACGACGTGGTTGTCAAGGAGGACCGCCCCGAGTTCCGCGGAATGGTGCACACCGTCCGCCACCTCGTGACGGTTGAGGAGGTCGACTGACATGGCGGAGAACAAGCCGCTGAAGGCCCATGACCTCCGGCCCGCCCCGGGCGCCAAGACCGCCAAGACCCGTGTGGGTCGTGGTGAGGCGTCCAAGGGTAAGACCGCCGGTCGTGGCACCAAGGGCACCAAGGCCCGTTACCAGGTTCCGGAGCGCTTCGAGGGTGGGCAGATGCCCCTCCACATGCGTCTCCCGAAGCTCAAGGGCTTCAAGAACCCGTTCCGCACCGAGTACCAGGTCGTGAACCTGGACAAGCTCGCGACGCTCTACCCCGAGGGTGGAGAGGTCACCGTGGCCGACCTGGTCGCCAAGGGTGCGGTGCGCAACAACCACCTCGTCAAGGTCCTCGGACAGGGCGAGATCTCCGTGGCGCTGCAGGTTTCGGTTGACGCCGTCTCCGGCTCCGCCAAGGAGAAGATTGCCGCCGCCGGCGGCACCGTCACTGAGCTCGTCTGAGACAACTCGGACAACTCGATGGCCTGAACATCCGACCGGGGATGCCTCTTATTTGGGGCATCCCCGGTTGGTCGTTCCTAGGGGGGCATGGTCGCCGGTAAGGTGGCCAGCACTGTTGCTGTGGTAACCCCTGGGCACACGCCCGGGAATCTTTGACTGTTACGTATTCGTCGATCCTCAAGACCGTCACCTCTCGCTCTGCGCAGGGGTCGCAGGAGGCACCGTGCTCACCGCGTTCGCCCGGGCGTTCAAGACGCCCGACCTGCGCAAGAAGCTGCTCTTCACGCTCGGCATCATCGTGCTCTACCGGCTCGGGGCACACATCCCGGTACCGGGAGTGAGCTACGAGAACGTCCAGACCTGTGTTGACCAGGCAAGTAAGGGCAACAACAGCCTCTTCGGCCTGGTGAACATGTTCAGCGGTGGTGCACTGCTGCAGATCACGATCTTCGCGCTCGGCATCATGCCGTACATCACGGCCAGCATCATTCTTCAGCTGCTGACCGTGGTCATTCCCCGACTCGAGGCGCTCAAGAAGGAGGGGCAGTCCGGCCAGACCAAGATCACGCAGTACACGCGTTATCTGACCGTCGCGCTCGCCATCCTCCAGGGCACCGGCCTGGTGGCCACCGCCACCAGCGGCGCGCTGTTCAGCGGCTGCCCGGTCGCCGACCAGATCGTCCCGAACCACTCCATCTTCACGACCATCGTCATGGTGGTCACGATGACCGCGGGCACCGCTGCCGTCATGTGGCTCGGTGAGCTCATCACCGACCGCGGCATCGGCAACGGCATGTCGATCCTGATGTTCATCTCGATCGCCGCCAGCTTCCCCGGCGCCCTGTGGGCCATCAAGCAGAGCGGCAAGCTGGCCGACGGCTGGATCGAGTTCGGCACCGTCATCCTGGTCGGCTTCGTGATGGTGGGCCTCGTGGTCTTCGTCGAGCAGGCCCAGCGCCGGATTCCGGTGCAGTACGCGAAGCGCATGATCGGCCGCAGGTCCTACGGGGGTACGTCCACGTACATCCCGCTGAAGGTGAATCAGGCGGGTGTGATTCCCGTCATCTTCGCTTCTTCGCTGCTCTACATCCCGGCCCTGATCGTCCAGTTCTCCAACTCCACGGCGGGCTGGGCCACATGGATCAAGGACCACTTCGTCAAGGGCGACCACCCGTACTACATCACGGCGTACTTCCTGTTGATCGTCTTCTTCGCCTTCTTCTATGTGGCGATTTCGTTCAACCCCGAGGAAGTCGCCGACAACATGAAGAAGTATGGTGGCTTCATCCCGGGTATCCGGGCTGGTCGACCTACTGCCGAGTACCTGAGCTACGTGCTCAACAGGATTACTTGGCCGGGCTCGCTGTACCTGGGTCTGATCGCTCTGGTGCCGACGATGGCGTTGGCAGGCTTCGGTGGCGCTAACCAGAACTTCCCGTTCGGCGGGACGAGCATCCTCATCATCGTGGGTGTGGGTCTGGAGACCGTGAAGCAGATTGAGAGTCAGCTCCAGCAGCGCAATTACGAAGGGTTCCTCCGCTGATGCGAATCGTCCTCGTCGGGCCGCCCGGTGCCGGCAAGGGAACGCAGGCTGCGTACCTTGCCAAGAACCTGTCGATTCCGCAGATCTCCACGGGCGACCTCTTCCGCGCCAACATCAGCCAGGGCACTGACCTTGGCAAGCAGGCCCGCGCCTACATGGATGCAGGTCAGCTGGTGCCGGACGAGGTCACCATCGGGATGGCCAAGGACCGCATGGCCCAGCCGGACGCCGCGAACGGCTTCCTGCTCGACGGCTTTCCCCGCAACGTGGGACAGGCCGAGGCCCTTGACGCGATGCTCAAGGACGAGAGCACCAAGCTGGACGCGGTCCTGGACCTGGAGGTCCCCGAGGACGAGGTGGTCAAGCGCATTGCCGGCCGCCGCATCTGCCGGAACGACGGTTCGCACGTCTTCCACGTCACGTACAACCAGCCGAAGACCGAGGGTGTCTGCGACATCTGCGGCGGCGAGCTGTACCAGCGCGACGACGACACGGAAGACACGGTCCGCACCCGGCTCGAGGTCTACCACACGCAGACCGAGCCGATCATCGACTACTACAGGTCGCAGGGCCTGGTGGTCACGATCTCCGCGCTCGGCAAGGTCACGGACGTGACCGAGCGGGCGATGGAGGCCCTCAAGAAGTCCGGCGAGGACTGAGGAAGCACTCGTAGTAGCTGTACAGCCGGCCGCGGCGTCCTTGGGCGCCGCGGCCGGCTCTGTTTGCGCCGTATCGTGGAGTACGCCGCAGCACCCGTCACCCTTCGATACCCGTCCGATGCAGAGAGGCGCCGCGTAATGGTGCAGATCAAGACCCCCGAGCAGATCGCGAAGATGCGTGAGGCAGGGCTGGTGGTCGCTGCCATTCACGCGGCCACGCGGGAAGCGGCGGTGCCGGGTGCCACCACCCAGGACCTGGACCAGGTCGCGCGCAAGGTGATCGCCGCCCACGGTGCGAAGTCGAACTTCCTGGGGTACGGCGGGTTCCCCGCGACCATCTGCACCTCGGTCAACGAGGTCGTCGTCCACGGCATCCCGGACGACAAGACCGTCCTCAAGGACGGCGACATCATCTCCATCGACGCCGGCGCGATCGTCGACGGCTGGCACGGCGACGCCGCGTACACCGCGTTCGTCGGCACCGGTCACGCTCCGGAGCTCATCGAGCTGTCCCGGGTGACTGAGGAGTCCATGTGGGCCGGGATCGCCGCGATGAAGGTGAACAACCGCCTCGTGGACATCTCGAAGGCGATCGAGTCCTACATCCGCCGCCAGCCCCGCCCGGCCACCGGCAAGTACGGAATCATCGAGGACTACGGCGGCCACGGCATCGGCACCGAGATGCACATGGACCCGCACCTGCTGAACTATGTCGCGCGCAAGCGCGGCAAGGGCATCAAGCTCGTGCCCGGGGTCTGCCTGGCGATCGAGCCGATGGTCTCGCTCGGTACGGCGCAGACCGAGGTGCTCCAGGACGACTGGACGGTCATCACGACGGACGGCACCTGGTCCTCCCACTGGGAGCACTCGATCGCCCTCACCGAGCAGGGCCCCCTGGTCCTGACGGCCCCCGACTGCGGCCGCGCGAAGCTCGCGCAGTACGGCATCGAGGCGGCGCCGGACCCGCTGGGCTGATCGCCCATCCGGCGGACGGAGTCCGGCTCAGCGGGCCGAACCCTGTGAGGCGCTCCGGCGCCGAGCCCGCGAGGGCTGCGTGAGGGAGGGGCCGGCATCGAGGTGGCCCCGACCCGCTGGGCCGAGAACGCGCCCCCGAGCAGGTCTAAGGATCTACTCTGGTGGGCAAACTTGACGGATTCGTCTTTTGCGGTCCGCTGACGTAGACTGACTCGTCGGCTCTCGTGCATCCGTGTGTCCACATACGGGGTAGAGGGTCGATCAAGGTAGCCGATTCGAAAGGCGAAGCGTGGCCAAGAAGCAAGGTGCCATCGAAATTGAGGGCACCGTGATCGAGTCCCTCCCGAACGCCATGTTCAAGGTGGAACTCCAGAACGGTCACAAGGTCCTCGCGCACATCTCCGGCAAGATGCGGATGCACTACATCCGAATCCTCCCGGACGACCGGGTCGTGGTGGAGCTCTCTCCGTACGACCTGACGCGTGGCCGGATCGTCTACCGATACAAGTAGATCTTGCCCACGCCCTGCTTCGGCAGGGTGGTGGCACTGACCCGGAGAACCTGACATCCCATGAAGGTCAAGCCGAGCGTCAAGAAGATCTGCGACAAGTGCAAGGTGATCCGCCGTCACGGTCGGGTCATGGTCATCTGCGACAACCTGCGCCACAAGCAGCGCCAGGGCTGACGCACGACCCCCTGCATCTCGCAGCACTTCGCGCGACGCACGTAATACGTACATACGCAGAGCCCGTCCAAGCCACGGCTGACGACACCTCCGGCGGGGGCCGGGGACCCGGACGTACCACCTCTCCTTCCACGGAGCGGTCGGCGGCCGGGAGTGGCACTGCGGAAGACCCCCGAAATAACAACTGGAGCCATTGAATGGCACGCGTTTCAGGTGTTGACATCCCGCGCGAAAAGCGCGTGGAGGTTGCCCTCACCTACGTCTTCGGTATCGGGCGCACCCGGTCCAAGGAGATCCTCGCCACCACCGGCGTGAACCCGAACACCCGCGTTCGTGACCTGGCCGAAGAGGACCTGGTCAAGATCCGCGAGTACGTGGACGCCAACCTCCGCACCGAGGGTGACCTTCGCCGCGAGATCCAGGGCGACATCCGCCGCAAGATCGAGATCGGCTGCTACCAGGGCATCCGCCACCGTCGTGGTCTGCCGGTCCACGGCCAGCGCACCAGCACGAACGCCCGTACCCGCAAGGGCCCGCGTCGCGCGATCGCCGGTAAGAAGAAGCCGGGCAAGAAGTAGTCCTCAGCGGACGCACTGCGGCAGTCCGGATCCCCGGATCGTCGCAGCATCCAGCGGTCTTCGCTGTAGGACCGATCACCTCCCCTCTCCATCTGGAGTCAAGACATGCCCCCCAAGGGTCGTCAGGGCGCAGCCAAGAAGGTGCGTCGCAAGGAAAAGAAGAACGTCGCTCACGGCCACGCGCACATCAAGAGCACGTTCAACAACACGATCGT
The DNA here is from genome assembly GCF_044453545.1 of Streptomyces sp. NPDC051664. NCBI lineage: Bacteria > Bacillati > Actinomycetota > Actinomycetes > Kitasatosporales > Streptomycetaceae > Streptomyces > Streptomyces sp. NPDC051664. Next base: position 161,362 of record NZ_JBITCU010000007.1, read on the forward strand.
CTCGATCACGGACCCCGCGGGCAACGTGATCTCCTGGGCCTCCGCCGGCCACGTCGGCTTCAAGGGCTCGCGCAAGTCCACCCCCTTCGCCGCGCAGATGGCCGCCGAGTCGGCCGCCCGCCGCGCGCAGGAGCACGGCATGCGCAAGGTGGACGTCTTCGTGAAGGGTCCGGGCTCCGGCCGCGAGACCGCGATCCGCTCCCTCCAGGCCACGGGCCTCGAGGTCGGTTCGATCCAGGACGTCACCCCCACTCCGCACAACGGATGCCGGCCGCCCAAGCGCCGTCGCGTCTGACGCACTGAAGCAACGGAGACAACTGGAAAATGGCGCGATACACCGGGGCCGACTGCAAGCGTTGCCGTCGGGAGAAGCAGAAGCTGTTCCTTAAGGGCAGCAAGTGCGAGAGCGCGAAGTGCCCGATCGAGATCCGTCCTTACCCCCCGGGTGAGCACGGACGCGGGCGCACCAAGGACAGCGAGTACCTTCTTCAGCTTCGTGAGAAGCAGAAGTGCTCGCGGATCTACGGTGTCCTTGAAAAGCAGTTCGTGAACTACTACAAGGAAGCGAACCAGAAGTCCGGCAAGACCGGTGAGAACCTTCTGCGCATCCTTGAGACCCGCCTCGACAACGTGGTCTACCGGGCCGGCTTCGCCAAGTCCCGCGACCACGCCCGTCAGCTGGTGCGTCACGGACACATTGCCGTGAACGGCACGAAGACCGACATTCCGTCGGCCCGCGTCGCCGCGAACGACGTCGTCGAGGTCCGCCAGAAGTCCAAGGCCCTGACCCCCTTCCAGGTGGCCCAGGCCGAGGCCGGCGAGCGCACCGTTCCGGCATGGCTCGAAGCCGTGCCGTCGACGATGCGGATCCTCGTGCACTCCCTGCCCGAGCGCCAGGTGATCGACACCCAGGTGCAGGAGCAGCTGATCGTCGAGCTCTACTCCAAGTAGGAGAGCTCGTGGGTCCGGGCGGTACGGCTCTTTCGGGTCGTGCCGCCCGTACCCTTGTCAGTATCTGGGGGCGTCAAATAGTGGGCGCCCACGACTGAAGGATCCAAGCATGCTTATCGCTCAGCGTCCCTCGCTGACCGAAGAGGTCGTTGACGAGTTCCGCTCCCGGTTCGTGATCGAGCCGCTGGAGCCGGGCTTCGGCTACACCCTCGGCAACTCTCTCCGCCGTACGCTCCTCTCCTCGATCCCCGGCGCTGCTGTCACCAGCATCCGGGTCGACGGTGTCCTGCACGAGTTCACCACCGTGCCGGGCGTCAAGGAGGACGTCACCGACCTCATTCTCAACATCAAGCAGCTGGTCGTCTCCTCGGAGCATGACGAGCCGGTCGTGATGTACCTGCGCAAGCAGGGTCCCGGCCTGGTCACCGCTGCTGACATCGCCCCGCCGGCCGGTGTCGAGGTCCACAACCCGGACCTGGTCCTGGCCACGCTGAACAGCAAGGGCAAGCTGGAGATGGAGCTGACCGTCGAGCGCGGTCGCGGCTACGTCTCCGCCGTCCAGAACAAGCAGGCGGGCCAGGAGATCGGCCGTATCCCGGTCGACTCCATCTACTCGCCGGTGCTCAAGGTCACGTACAAGGTCGAGGCGACCCGTGTCGAGCAGCGCACCGACTTCGACAAGCTGATCGTCGACGTCGAGACCAAGCAGGCCATGCGTCCCCGTGACGCCATGGCGTCGGCCGGTAAGACCCTGGTCGAGCTGTTCGGTCTGGCGCGCGAGCTCAACATCGATGCCGAGGGCATCGACATGGGCCCGTCCCCGACGGACGCCGCGCTCGCTGCCGATCTGGCGCTGCCGATCGAGGAGCTCGAGCTCACAGTCCGTTCGTACAACTGCCTCAAGCGTGAGGGCATCCACTCCGTGGGTGAGCTCGTCGCTCGTTCCGAGGCCGACCTGCTCGACATCCGCAACTTCGGTGCGAAGTCGATCGACGAGGTCAAGGCGAAGCTGGCCGGTATGGGCCTGGCGCTCAAGGACAGCCCGCCCGGATTCGACCCGACCGCCGCTGCCGACGCCTTCGGCGCCGACGACGACGCGGACGCGGGCTTCGTCGAGACCGAGCAGTACTAGTACGCCTCCGGCCGGGGTGTCCGGATTTCCGGGCACCCCGGACCGGGGTGAGGCTCCGGCCTCGATCGCCGGACGGGTTCCACGAGCCCCGACGGCCCATGATCTTCCGTGAGGCGGCCGCTTCACGGGAACTGACACCGGTACCTGATACGGCCGGTGCAGCACACAAGGAGAAACACCATGCCGCGTCCCGCAAAGGGTGCCCGTCTGGGCGGCAGCGCCGCGCACGAGCGTCTGCTTCTCGCGAACCTCGCGAAGTCGCTGTTCGAGCACGGCCGCATCACGACGACCGAGGCCAAGGCCCGCCGCCTGCGTCCGGTCGCCGAGCGTCTGATCACCAAGGCGAAGAAGGGCGACATCCACAACCGTCGCCTGGTTCTGCAGTCGATCACGGACAAGGGCATCGTGCACACGCTCTTCACCGAGATCGCTCCGCGCTACGAGAACCGCCCCGGTGGTTACACGCGCATCACCAAGATCGGCAACCGTCGCGGCGACAACGCCCCGATGGCCGTCATCGAGCTGGTCGAGGCGCTGACCGTGGCGCAGCAGGCCACCGGTGAGGCCGAGGCCGCGACGAAGCGTGCGGTCAAGGAAGACTCCCTCAAGAAGGACGCGGCTCCGGCCGAGTCCGCTGAGGTCGTCGAGGACGCCGCTCCGGCGGAGGAGTCCAAGGACGCCTGAGCGTTCTGAGACCACTGGACGGGCCCGCACCACCCTTCGGGGCGGTGCGGGCCCGTTCCGTATGTTCAGGCTTGAGAGGATCGTTGGGTGAGTGACGAAGTAGAGCCCGGGTCCGTGCGGGTACGGCTGGACCTTGCGTACGACGGCAAGGATTTTTCCGGCTGGGCGAAGCAGACCGCCCGGCGCACGGTGCAGGGGGAGATCGAGGACGCACTGCGGACCGTGACGAGGTCGTCGCGGACGTACGACCTGACGGTCGCCGGGCGCACCGATGCCGGGGTGCACGCCCGTGGCCAGGTCGCGCATGTCGACCTGCCGGCCGAGGTGTGGGCCGAGCACGGCGAGCTGCTCCTGCGGCGAATGGCCGGGCGGATGGCACCCGACGTACGGATCTGGCGGGTGGCCGAGGCCCCGGTGGGGTTCAACGCGCGATTCTCCGCGTTGTGGCGGCGTTACGCGTACCGGATCTCCGACCGGCCCGGTGGGGCCGATCCACTGACGCGTGGTCATGTGCTTTGGCACGACCGGCCGTTGGACGTGGACGCGATGAATGCGGCGTCGGCCCGGATGCTCGGGGAGCACGACTTCGCCGCGTACTGCAAGAAGCGCGAGGGCGCGACGACCATCCGTACGCTGCAGAAGCTGAGTTGGGTACGGGACGCGGAGTCCGGGGTCGTCACGGGGACCGTGCAGGCCGATGCCTTCTGTCACAACATGGTGCGTGCGCTGGTGGGGGCGATGCTGTTCGTGGGCGACGGGCGCCGCCCCGACCCGTGGCCCGCCCAGGTGCTGGCTGCCGGGGTGCGGGATCCGGGAGTGCACGTGGTGCGGCCGCACGGCCTGACGCTGGAGGAAGTCGCCTACCCGGCCGATGAGTTGCTTGCCGCACGCAACAAGGAGGCGCGCAATGTGCGGTCGCTGCCGGGACGCGGGTGCTGCTGAGGCGGACCGGGCTCAGCTGGACATCTTCCCCGCGTGTGCTCGCCGTCGGCGCCATGCTGCTGTCAGCTGTCCCGCCAGGAACAGTGCGGCGAGCGTCGACAGCGTCGACCGGACCGGGCCGATGCCCGGGCTCCACCAGGCGTAGGCCGCGGCCGCCGTGAACAGCGGCAGGCCCAGGGCGCGCAGCAGCCACCAGCGGGCCGGGCGGGGTTCGTAGGTGCCCGGGGCCGGTGGGTGGCTGCCGTCCTCCGTCGTCATCGTGTCGCGCATCCCGGCGAGCAGTCCGCGGCGGGTGAGGACCCGGGCGCCGGGGAGGGTGTCCAGGATCTCCGGGCGGGTGCCGAAGGCCGTGGGGAGCGGCGGGAGGGCGAGGGCTGCCAGCAGGTCGGACTGGTGCCGGGGCGGATTGCCGGTGGAGCGGAGGATGTGGGTCAGGGGGCGCGGGTCCGCGACGGCGAAGAGCCGGGACAGGGTGGCGGCCGTGGCGGTGACCGTGGTGTGGTCCGGAGCCGGGGACGTGGTGTTCCACTCGTGCGCTGCCAGCGGTCTGCCCTTGTGGAACACGGTGAAGCCGCAGCGCTCGGGGGCGCGGCGCAGGACCAGCGTCGGCCACTTCTCACCGGTGGTGAAGTTGTCGGCCGCCGTCGTCAGCCGGTCCTCCGTGGACAGGACCGAGCGTTTGGCCGGCTTGAGATCGGGGACGGCCTCGATGTACGTGTGCGTCGCCGATGCCGGGGCCGTACGCAGGGAGATGCCGCACATCAGCGCGGCCTGCGCCACGTCCTCCGGGCGGGCGGCCGCTATCGCGAGCGCGCAGGGGGCGTCGGCCGTCCAGCCGGTGGCGGGTACGGAGTGGGGGTGCGAGGGGCGGGCGAAGAACGGGGTCCTGGTCGCGACATGGATACGGACGCCCGAGCGGGTCTCGAGGAACTCCTGGCGCGGGTCGTCGCCGAAGTACGCCCAGGGGTACTTGGTGGCGGCGGTGCCGATGGCGCGGAACGTGTCGAGGGCGTCGTGCCAGCGGTCCTGGCGCAGCATCATCAGGGCCAGCTGGTTGCGGAAGCCGGCGGCCTCGCGGCTGCCCGGGGCGTATTCGGCGGAGAGGGCCAGGGCGCGGGTGACGGCGGCCGCCACGCGGGGCGCGAACGGGTCGGGGCCGGCGGAGGCGGTCGTCGGGCCGGTGGTGAGGACCTCGTACTCCAGCGCCGCCGACAGGGGCAGCGCGTGCAACTTCGAGCCGGGCGGGGCCGTGTCGGCCGCGCTCTCGGCGAAGGCGAACATCTCCTCGTGCGAGCCGTGCCACTTCGCGCACAGGTACTGCAGGGCCGCGGCGTGGCAGCCGTAGTGGTGCGGATCGCGGGCGATGGCCTCGGCCCAGTAGTCGTCGAAGACGGCACGTGGAGCCTGACTGCCGAGTGCGTGGGTGAGGGCGATGCGCCAGGGGACCGGGTCGGCCGGGTTGAGCTCGGCCGCCGCGCCGATCACCGGGGCCGCGTCCTCCAGGAGCGCGAAGAAGGCCTGGAACTGGTCGCGCGACACATGCCGGGCGCGGGCCGCCGTACGTATCTCCCAGGCCTGGTCGACACAGAGCTCGGCCTTGACCAGGGCCGCGTCCGGATCATCGGGCGCCCCGTCCAGCCATGCGTCCAGCCAGCCGGGGTTGTGCAGCGCGGCCTCGGCGAGACGCGTGACGTACCCGTCCCTCAGCTCCCACTGGGCGTGCGCGCGGGTCGCGGCGAGGAGGTCACGGGCGGGGCCGTGGTCGCCCGCGGTGGCCGCCGCCAGTGCCGCACGCAGCGACGCGTCCGGCGGGTCGACGACCACGGCCTCGTCCGGCGGCAGGTCCGCCCCGATCGTGGCGCTGTGCCGCAGTACCCGGGGCAGCGTGAGCAGGAAGGGGAGGCGCACGACGTCTCGGGACCGGATCAGCCGGTCGATGCGGTGGCCGCGGCGGAGGCCTGGACCTCGCCGCGGTGGCGTATCTGACGGAACGTGAAGTTCCGTAGGTCGTCGCCGACGGTGAATACGTTCTTGTCGGCCTTGGAGACGTTCTTGCCGTTCGTGAAACCGCCGATGGTGAAGTAGGCGTAGCGGCCGTACCAGTTGGTGGTACGACGGCAGATCGAACCACCGCGGCAGAACGTCGGCACGCCCGCGCCGCTCAGCGAGGCCAGGCCGCCGGACGCCTGCTGCGCCGACTTCTTCGCCTGCGCCTCCGTCTCGAAGACCGCGACACCGACGGTGACGGCGACCCCTGCCCTGCTGTACGTGGCACGGATGACCTGGTCGCAACCGTTGGTCGTGAGGATCGAGCCGAGTGCGCCCTGCGTGGTCGCCGCGCAGTTCGTGGTGCGGTGCGTGGCGCCCTTGGCGTACACGCGGTCGCCCATCGTCAGCTTCTTGCCCGGGTAGAAGGAGTCGATGGTGAGCGGCGCCTTGTCCTTCTTCACGTCGGAGACGTAGTCCTTCGGGTCCGGCGGGGGCGGCGGCGCCACCGTGGAGAAGGACGGCTCGGGCGCGGTCGAGTCGGTCGGCAGATCGGCGGGTCCCGGCAGTTGGCTCGCGTTCGTGTCCGAGCCGGTGGAGCCGCCGTTGCCGTTGGTCGAGATGACGGCTGTGGCGACGATTGCCGCGACCGCGGCGGTGGCGAGCGCGCCGCCGCCGATCAGCAGCCACTTCTTACGATGGCTCCGCGCGGCGGATGCCTCGGCCAGCGCCGCCCAGTCCGGAGTCTGATTGCCCCCGGGCCCCCAGGAGGGCCCCCCTTGCCCAAAGCTCATGCGGCGAATCCTAGACGGAACGTAAACCGGTTGGGCCAGGGCTTCGCGGGCCGTGACAATGCTGTGCATGGGACATCTTGAAGCGGGCCATCTGGAGTACTACCTACCGGACGGGCGGGTGCTGCTCGGCGATGCTTCGTTCCGGGTCGCGGATGGGGCCGTCGTCGCCCTCGTCGGGGCGAACGGCGCCGGGAAGACGACGCTGCTGCGACTCTTGTCCGGGGAGCTCCAGCCGCACGGCGGCACCGTGTCGGTGAGCGGCGGACTCGGGGTGATGCCGCAGTTCGTGGGCTCGGTCCGGGACGACCGTACGGTCAGGGATCTGCTCGTCTCCGTCGCCCAGCCGCGCATCCGTGAGGCCGCGCAGGCGGTCGACAGGGCCGAGGAGCTGATCCTCACCGTCGACGACGAGGCCGCGCAGATGAAGTACGCGCAGGCCCTCAGCGACTGGGCGGAGGTCCGCGGATACGAGGCCGAGACCGTCTGGGACATGTGCACCATGGCCGCGCTCGGTGTTCCGTACGAGAAGGCGCAGTGGCGTGAGGTGCGGACGCTCAGCGGAGGTGAGCAGAAGCGGCTCGTGCTGGAGGCGCTGCTGCGCGGTCCCGACGAGGTGCTGCTGCTCGACGAGCCGGACAACTACCTCGACGTCCCCGGCAAGCGGTGGCTGGAGTCGAAGCTCAAGGAGACGCGGAAGACGGTGCTCTTCGTCTCCCACGACCGGGAGCTGCTGTCCCGGGCGGCCGAGAAGATCGTCAGCGTGGAGCCCAGCCCGGCGGGCAGCGATGTGTGGGTGCACGGCGCCGGCTTCGATACGTACCACCAGGCCCGCAAGGACCGGTTCGCGCGGTTCGAGGAGCTGCTGCGGCGCTGGGAGGAGGAACACGCCCGGCTGAAGGCGCTGGTCCACCGGCTGCGGCAGCAGGCGGCGATCAGCCCCGACATGGCGTCGCGCTACCGGGCCATGCAGACCCGCTTCAAGAAGTTCGAGGACGCGGGGCCGCCGCCGGAGCCGCCGCGCGAGCAGGACATCAAGATGCGGCTGCGCGGTGGCCGGACCGGTGTGCGGGCCGTGACCTGCAAGGGGCTCGAACTGACCGGGCTGATGAAACCGTTCGACCTGGAGATCTTCTACGGGGAACGGGTCGCCGTCCTCGGCTCGAACGGGTCGGGCAAGTCTCACTTCCTGCGGCTGCTGGCCGGGGAGCCGGTGGCGCACGCGGGCGAGTGGAAGCTGGGCGCGCGGGTCGTGCCCGGGCACTTCGCGCAGACGCACGCCCATCCGGAGCTGATGGGACACACACTCGTCGAGATTCTGTGGACCGGGCACGCGAAGGACCGGGGCGGGGCCATGTCCGTACTGCGCCGGTACGAGCTGGAGCGGCAGGGGGACCAGCCCTTCGAGAAGCTGTCCGGCGGGCAGCAGGCGCGGTTCCAGATCCTGCTGCTGGAGCTGGCGGGGACCACTGCGCTGCTGCTGGACGAGCCGACGGACAACCTGGACCTGGAGTCGGCGGAGGCGCTGCAGGACGGTCTCGAGGCGTACGACGGAACTGTGATGGCTGTCACGCACGACCGGTGGTTCGCAAAGTCGTTCGACCGCTATCTGGTGTTCGGGTCGGACGGGGTGGTGCGGGAGACCGTGGAGCCGGTGTGGGACGAGCGCAGGGTCGAGCGGGAGCGGTAGGGCCGGCGCGTTTTGACCCGTCCCGGGCGGGGCGGGTACTGTCGGGGGTTGTTATACGTATCGGCTTCGTCGTTCTCACGCGAAGAGCCCTTACGTAGGTTCTCTGGAGCAGTTACCAGTGGCTCGCATACGGACAGCGTTCCCGGCATTGTGGGCCCCAGCTGCATGATCGCTTCAGGGGTGCCATGTGTCTGGACCTCATCCACTGAAGAAGCGAAGGCTACGAAGTGCGTACGTACAGCCCCAAGCCCGGCGATGTCACTCGCCAGTGGCACATCATCGACGCCGAGGACATCGTCCTGGGTCGTCTGGCCACCACGGCCGCGAACCTCCTCCGAGGCAAGCACAAGGCGATTTACGCCCCCCACATGGACATGGGTGACTTCGTCATCATCATCAACGCCGAGAAGGTTCACCTCTCCGGCAACAAGAAGACCCAGAAGATGGCGTACCGCCACTCCGGGTTCCCGGGTGGTCTGCGCTCCGTGCGTTACGACGAGCTGCTCTCCAAGAACCCGGAGAAGGCCATCGAGAAGGCCATCAAGGGCATGATCCCCAAGAACACCCTGGGCCGTCAGATGCTCTCGAAGCTCAAGGTCTACGCGGGCGACCAGCACCCGCACGCTGCTCAGCAGCCGGTCCCGTTCGAGATCACCCAGGTCGCGCAGTAGTTCCGGCCTCCCCCTAAGACATAAAGAAAGATCTGAGGAGAATCGTGGCCGAGACCACTGTTGAGAACCCCATCGAGGGCACCGAGGGCGAAGAGGTCTTCGCCGAGGTGACCACCTTCGAGTCCGAGGTTCCCGTCGAGGGCGAGTACACCAGCGAGTCGCTGGCGTCCCGCTTCGGCGACCCGCAGCCCGCCGCCGGCCTTGGCCGTCGGAAGAACGCCATCGCCCGCGTCCGGATCGTTCCGGGCACCGGCAAGTGGAAGATCAACGGTCGCACCCTTGAGGACTACTTCCCCAACAAGGTGCACCAGCAGGAAGTCAACGAGCCCTTCAAGGTGCTCGAGCTCGACAACCGCTACGACGTCATCGCCCGCATCTCGGGTGGCGGCGTCTCGGGTCAGGCCGGTGCCCTGCGCCTCGGTGTCGCCCGTGCGCTGAACGAGGCGGACGTGGACAACAACCGCGCCCCGCTGAAGAAGGCCGGCTTCCTCTCCCGCGACGACCGTGCGGTCGAGCGCAAGAAGGCCGGTCTCAAGAAGGCCCGTAAGGCCCCGCAGTACAGCAAGCGCTAAACCGCCTGCTCAGCTGCTTTACACGTTCGCCCCGGCGGCACTTCTTGTGCCTCCGGGGCGTTCGTCTATAGACGCCCTCGGGCGCATAAGGGCATGAGACGTTCATAGGCCCGCCCTGGTCGGCATCATTCTTCGCGTTGCCACGCGTCTCGCCTTGCGTCTTGCCCTGAGTCGTTTTGACTTGTGATGGCTTGTTTTGTCTTTGCGGTTCGGTTTCGGAGCATCTTCGGAGGACATCAGTGGGACGACTCTTCGGTACGGACGGTGTACGCGGTGTCGCCAATGCGGATCTGACGGCCGAGCTCGCGCTCGGTCTGTCGGTCGCGGCGGCGCATGTGCTTGCTGAGACGGGCACCCTCGACGGCGGACGGCGGCCGACAGCCGTGGTGGGCCGTGACCCACGCGCGTCGGGAGAGTTCCTGGAGGCCGCTGTCGTGGCCGGTCTGGCGAGTGCCGGCGTGGACGTCCTGCGCGTCGGTGTGCTGCCCACCCCCGCGGTGGCGTACCTCACCGGCGCGCTGGGCGCCGACCTCGGCGTGATGCTCTCCGCCAGCCACAACGCCATGCCGGACAACGGGGTCAAGTTCATCGCCCGCGGTGGTCACAAGCTCTCCGACGAGCTCGAGGACCGGATCGAGACCCTGTACGAGCAGCACCGCACCGGTGCGCCGTGGGAGCGTCCGACCGGTGCCGGTGTGGGTCGTGTCACGGAGTACGCGGAAGGCTTCGACCGGTATGTGGCGCACCTCGTCGCGGTCCTGCCGAACCGGCTGGACGGGCTGAAGATCGTCCTCGACGAGGCGCACGGCGCGGCCGCCCGGGTCTCGCCCGAGGCCTTCGCACGGGCCGGCGCCGAGGTGATCACGATCGGTGCGGCCCCGGACGGTCTGAACATCAACGCCGGCTGCGGTTCCACCCATCTGGACCTGCTGAAGGCCGCCGTCGTCGAGCACGGCGCCGACTTCGGTATCGCGCACGACGGCGACGCCGACCGCTGCCTCGCCGTGGACGCCTCGGGCGAGGAGGTCGACGGTGACCAGATCCTGGCCGTGCTCGCCCTCGCCATGCGCGAGGCCGGACAGCTGCGCAAGGACACCGTGGTCGGCACGGTCATGTCCAACCTCGGCTTCAAGATCGCCATGGAGCGCGAGGGCATACACGTCGTCCAGACCGCCGTCGGCGACCGGTACGTACTGGAGTCGATGAAGGCCGAGGGCTTCGCGCTGGGCGGCGAGCAGTCCGGCCATGTCATCGTCCTCGACCACGCCACGACCGGTGACGGCACGCTGACCGGCCTGCTGCTGGCGGCCCGGGTCGTCGCCACCGGCCGTACGCTCGCCGAACTCGCCGGCGTCATGCAGCGGCTCCCGCAGATCCTGATCAACGTCCCGGACGTCGACAAGTCCCGGGTGGAGACGTCGGCGGAGCTGGCGGCCGCGATCGACGACGCGGAGCGCGAGCTGGGTGACACCGGCCGCGTACTGCTGCGCCAGTCGGGCACCGAGCCGCTGGTGCGGGTCATGGTCGAGGCGGCCGACATCGAGCAGGCGCGGTCTGTGGCCGGGCGGCTGGCCGATGTGGTGAAGTCCGCGCTCGGATAGCGCGTCGTTCCGCTGTCACAGAACGCCGGAGGGGCCCGATGCGTGCATCGGGCCCCTCCGGCGCTCCTCTCAGGCCCGTCCGGCGCCCGGGGCAGCGGCGGCGGTCCAGTGGCGGTGGGCTGCCCACAGAGCCTTCTGGAGCAGCAGCGTCAGCGTCCCCGCGAGCACGATCCCGCCGAGGTTCGCCATCAGCTGGCCCACCGAGCCCCACATCTGCCCGTAGTCCCGGTAACTGAACGCCACCGCCGCATTGGCCGCGGCCGGCACGGTCGTCACCGAGATCGCGACGCCGATCAGCGCCCCGGACTTCGTCGAGGTGAGGGAGAGCGTCCCGGCGATGCCCGCCAGGAAGGCCACCACGAACGACATCCAGTCCGGCTTCCAGATGAACGCCGTGTTGGGCCGGGCCGCCTCGATCATCGCCTCCGTGAACAGCCCGAAGGCGTTCATCATCCACGCGAACCCGACCGTCACCACTATCGCGACGGCGAACCCGGCGATCAGCGTCCACAGTGACCGCCACGCCAGACGCGGGGCACGCTGCACCAGTGCCGTGGAGATACCGGCCAGCGGCCCGAACTCCGGGCCCACCGCCATCGCGCCGACGATCAGGATCGCGTTGTCGAGCATCACACCGCAGGCGGCGAGCATCGTCGCGACCGCGAGAAACGCCGCATAGGTGACGCTGAAAGTCGACTCCTCGTGGGTCGCGTCCGTCAGCTTCTCCCACAGCACGGCATCCACACCCTCGCCCGGTGCCTCCTCCTTGGCCAGGTCGGCGCGGGCGGAGAGCGTCAGGTCCGAGTGCTCGACGGTGATGGAACCGGACTCGTCGATACCGAGCGCGCGCAGGGCGCCGATCAGCTCGTCACCCGCCTCGCGTGCCACGTCGCACAGCACCACGTCGCCCGCCGGGTCACGGGCGGCCGCGGGGAGCACCACCAGATGCGTGGTGCCGACCGATTGCTCGACGAGATGCAGCACCTCGTCCGTACGGTCGGCGGGGACGATCAGGCGCAGGTGCAGCACGCGGGTACCCCCGGGAGGCTCGGCGACTCAGAGTTTGCGCAGCGACAGACGCTGGACCTTGTGGTCCGGGCCCTTGCGCAGCACCAGAGTGGCACGGCCCCGGGTGGGCGCCACATTTTCCAGCAGGTTGGGCTTGTTGATGGTCCGCCACATCGTGCGGGCGTACTCCATGGCCTCCTCCTCGGAGACCTGTGTGTACTTGCGGAAGTACGAGAACGGGTTCTGGAACGCGGTCTCGCGCAGCTTGCGGAAGCGGTTGAGATACCAGGTCTCGATGTCCTCGGCCCGCGCGTCCACGTACACACTGAAGTCGAAGTAGTCGGCGAGCCCGACCCTGGTGCGGCCGTCCTTGCCGGGCAGCGCGGGCTGAAGCACGTTGAGGCCCTCGACGATCAGGATGTCGGGGCGGCGTACGGTGAGCCGCTCGCCCGGCACGATGTCGTAGATCAGGTGCGAGTAGACGGGCGCCGTCACCTCGTCCTTGCCGGCCTTGATGTCGGCGACGAAACGGGTCAGGGCGCGCCGGTCGTAGGACTCCGGGAACCCCTTGCGCGACATCAGCCCGCGCGCCTGCAGCTCCTTCATGGGCAGCAGGAACCCGTCCGTGGTCACCAGCTCGACCCGGGGGTGCTCGGGCCAGCGGGCCAGCAGCGCCTGGAGGATACGGGCACTGGTGGACTTGCCGACGGCGACACTGCCCGCGACCCCTATGACGAAGGGAGTGCCGCGCTGCGCGCCGTGGCCGTTGCCCGCGTCCCCGAGGAAGGTGTTGAGGGCGCCGCGCAGGCCGGAGGTGGCCTGGACGTAGAGGTTCAGGAGCCGGGAGAGCGGCAGGTAGACGTCCCGCACCTCGTCGAGGTCGATGACGTCCCCGAGCCCGCGCAGCTGCTCGACCTCGGCGGCGGTCAGCGGCAGCGGGGTCTTGTCGCGCAGGGCACTCCATTCGGCACGCGACAGGTCGACGTACGGCGTCGAAGCGTGCTCGGCGCGTCGCTGGGTGCTCCGTGGCGGCGAAGTGATCACAGGTTCATTGTTGCGGGAGTTTGAACGGAGTGGGGGGTGGGGTCGGTCACGTGGAGAGACGAATGGGTTCGTTCCGGGCGTGCCGACTACGGTTGTGTGCTCACTTTCCTGAGCACACAGAGCTCTCCGCTGTCGGGGTCACCGATGAAGGTCCACAGGAGGGCGGTATCGGGTTCGCCCCTGGCCACGAGTTCGCCACTGACATCGCCGGGGGCGAACTCGACGGACACCTCCGTAGCGTTGTCGTCGTACTCGGACACTCGCGAGTCCCAGGTTCCGGTCCCGGTCATGGTGGAGGGGAAATCGAATCCGGAACTGGCGTCGGTGCGGGCGTCCCGGTAGTCGCCACAGGCATCCGTGGCGCTGAACGTGCCGTTCTCGGCGAATACGAGCTGTCCGCCCTGGTCGTCCTGCCAGGTTCCCCGCAGCCGGCTCCTTGTGAGGACGAGCGGGGGGCCGTCCGGCTCCGGGGGAACGTTCACGGCGCGCAGGCTGAACAGCAGGATGACCAGACCGAAGGGAACGAGCACCACGAGGCCCGCACCGATGCACAGCCCCAGCACGACGGCGGTCCCGTTCGTCATCGGGCGCTTCGGCCGATGGGGCGAAGGAGGCCCCGGGTGCGGCTGAGAAGGCCGGAGGTCCCATGGCGGGTGTGTCGGTGCGTCCGGTCTCTCGGCGCCGGACATGCGCCCTCACCCCCGAGTGCTCGGCCGGTGGGCTGACATCCGGCAGCGACATGTTGCACCCGTGGGTGTCCGCCGTCGATGGCAGGGGCCCGCTGTCCGTACCTCTGTGGCGGACGCCGGGCCCCCGCCCGCAGCCGCGGGGGCATCAGCTTCTGCGGCCGATCCGCAGCGACCTCAGCACGGCCCGGGTCCGGCTCTTCAGCCCGCCGCCGGGCGAGGACGCGGGCCGGGGGATGGAGTCGGCGTAACGTTCCGGCATCCGTACCACCGCGGCGGCCGGCACCCCTGCGTCGATCACCGCGAACCGGTCCGGGCCGAGCCGGTCGTACAGCGTCGGGGACTTCACCTCACGTCAAGGCCACACCGACGCCCGGCGTCTCCGACACCTGCGGCCAGATGAATGCGGGTGCCCGCTTCTCCCTCGTGGACCGTCGGCGCGGCCGGCCGGGGCGTACCGGACCGACGGTGCCGAGTTCGAGGCCCGCGCCTGAGCGGCCACCGGATCGTAGTGCTTCAGCGGTGGGCGCAGGAGTGGGAAGCGGACCTGGGCTGCGGCCGGCAGAGGATTAGGGCGACTGCGCCGACGAATGATCCCGGCCACCCCGCGCCCCTTCTGCGACGATGCCAAGCGAGGGGAGGGCGACCACGAAAGGATCGTTATGTGTGGAATCGTCGGGTACGTCGGTGGGCAGTCCGCGCTTGATGTTGTTGTCGCCGGGCTCAAGCGCCTCGAATACCGGGGATACGACTCCGCGGGCATCGCCGTTCTCGCGGACGGCGGGCTGGCCTCCGTGAAGAAGGCCGGGAAGCTCGTCAATCTGGAGAAGGCACTGGTGGAGCAGCCCCTTCCGGCCGGGACCACCGGGATCGGGCACACCCGTTGGGCCACCCATGGCGCTCCCACCGATGCCAATGCCCACCCGCATCTCGACAACGCGGGGCGCGTCGCCGTCGTGCACAACGGCATCATCGAGAACTTTGCCGCGCTGCGCGCCGAACTTGCCGAGCGCGGCCACGATCTGGTGTCCGAGACCGACACCGAGGTCGTCGCCCATCTGCTCGCCGAGGCGTACTCGTCGAGTGGCGATCCGGCGGAGGCGATGCGGCAGGTCTGCCGACAGCTCGAAGGGGCGTTCACCCTGGTGGCCGTGCATGCCGATGAGCCGGATGTGGTGGTGGGGGCCCGGCGGAACTCGCCGCTGGTGGTCGGGGTCGGGGAGGGGGAGGCGTTTCTGGCCTCCGATGTGGCCGCGTTCATCGCGCACACCCGGTCCGCGATCGAGCTGGGGCAGGATCAGGTCGTCGAGCTGCGGCGGGAGTCCGTCACGGTCACCGACTTCGACGGACAGCCCGCCGATGTCCGCAAGTACCACGTGGACTGGGACGCTTCCGCGGCCGAGAAGGGCGGCTACGACTACTTCATGCTCAAGGAGATCTCCGAGCAGCCCAAGGCGGTCGCCGACACCCTGCTGGGCCGGATCGACCGCGCGGGCTCGCTCCACCTCGACGAGGTGCGCATCCCGCCGCACGTGCTCCGGGAGGTCGACAAGGTCGTCATCGTCGCCTGCGGGACCGCCTTCCACGCCGGGATGATCGCCAAGTACGCCATCGAGCACTGGACCCGGCTGCCCTGCGAGACGGAGCTCGCCAGCGAGTTCCGCTACCGCGACCCGATCCTCGACCAGCGCACCCTCGTCATCGCGATCTCCCAGTCCGGGGAGACGATGGACACGCTGATGGCTCTGCGGCACGCCCGCGAGCAGGGGGCGAAGGTCCTCGCCATCTGCAATACGAACGGGTCGACCATTCCGCGTGAGTCCGACGCTGTGCTGTACACGCACGCCGGACCGGAGGTCGCCGTCGCCTCGACCAAGGCGTTCCTGACGCAGCTCGTCGCCTGCTATCTCGTCGCCCTGTATCTCGGCCAGACCCGCGGAACGAAGTGGGGCGACGAGATCCGGACCGTCGTCCGGCAGCTCTCCGAGGTCCCGGGGCAGGTCGAACGGGTCCTGGAGACGATGGAGCCGGTGCGTGAGCTGGCCCGCTCGCTGGCGCACCAGGACACCGTCCTCTTCCTGGGGCGCCATGTGGGTTACCCGGTGGCCCTCGAAGGCGCGTTGAAGCTCAAGGAACTCGCGTACATGCACGCCGAGGGCTTCGCGGCCGGTGAGCTCAAGCACGGGCCGATCGCGCTCATCGAGAACGATCTGCCGGTCGTGGTGGTCGTGCCGTCGCCGCGCAGCCGGTCGGTGCTCCACGAGAAGATCGTGTCCAACATCCAGGAGATCCGGGCCCGTGGGGCGCGCACCATCGTCATCGCGGAGGAGGGCGACGAGGCGGTCGTCCCGTACGCCGACCATATGATCTGGATCCCCGCTACGCCTACGCTGCTTCAGCCACTGGTGGCAACCGTGCCGTTGCAGGTCTTCGCCTGCGAACTGGCCACCGCCCGCGGCAACGAGGTGGACCAGCCGCGCAATCTGGCGAAGTCCGTGACGGTCGAGTGAACCAATGAATGAGTGAGTGAGCGCGTGATCATCGGGGTCGGGATCGATGTGGCGGAGATCGAGCGGTTCGACGCGGCGCTGGAGCGTACGCCGCATCTGGCTCAGCGGCTGTTTCTGGACAGCGAGTTGCTGCTGCCCAGCGGCGAGCGGCGTGGGATCGCCTCGCTGGCCGCCAGGTTCGCCGCCAAGGAGGCCATCGCGAAGGCGCTGGGGGCGCCCGGTGGGCTGCTGTGGACGGATGCCGAGGTGTTCGTCGAGGACAGCGGGCAGCCCCGGCTGCGAGTCGTCGGCACGGTCGCCGCGCGCGCCGCCGAGCTGGGCGTACGGCACTGGCACGTCTCGTTGAGCCATGACGCGGGGGTGGCGTCGGCCGTGGTGATCGCGGAGGGTTGACCGTATGCGAACTGCGTACAGCGTGGAGACCGTACGGGCCGCCGAGCGCGCCCTGATGGCACGGCTGCCCGACGGCGCCCTGATGCAGCGGGCCGCCGCAGGTCTCGCGGCGGCCTGCGCCGATCTGCTGCGGCGGAGCGGCCGGGTGTACGGGTCCCGGGTCGTCCTGCTCGTCGGCAGCGGCGACAACGGCGGCGACGCGCTGTACGCGGGGGCCCGGCTGGCCCGGCGCGGCGCGGGCGTCCGCGCCCTGCTGCTCGCGCCGGACCGGGCCCACGAGGGCGGCGTCGCGGCGCTCCGCGCGGCGGGCGGGCGTGTGGACGGCGCCGACCGGGTGAGCACGGACCTGATCGGCCGTGTCGATCTCGTCATCGACGGCATCACCGGCATCGGCGGCCGCGGCGGGCTGCGTGAGGGTGCGGCCGCGCTGGTGCGGGTCCTCGAGGCGACCGGGGCGCCGATCGTCGCCGTCGATCTGCCCAGCGGTGTCGAGGCGGACACCGGTGAGGTGCTCGGCGACGCCGTGCGGGCCGATGCGACGGTCACCTTCGGCACGTACAAACCGGGGCTGCTCATCGATCCGGCTGCCGACCGGGCGGGCGCCCTGCACCTCGTCGACATCGGGCTCGACGACGAGCTGCCCGGCGTACCCGATCTGGAGGCGCTGCAGTACGCGGACGTCGCCGCGCTGCTGCCCGTTCCCGCCAGTGAGAGCGACAAGTACCGGCGCGGGGTCGTCGGCATCGTCGCCGGGTCCGCCCGGTATCCGGGGGCGGCGGTGCTCGCCGTCGGCGGGGCGCTGCGGGGCGGCGCGGGGGCGGTGCGGTACGTCGGCCCGGGAGCCGACGCCGTGATCGCCAGGCATCCCGAGACACTGGTCCACTCGGGGCCGCCGTCGAAGGCGGGGCGGGTGCAGGCATGGGTCGTCGGCCCCGGGCTCGGTGACGGTACGGCGGCCGTCTCGGCGGTCGTCGACGTGCTGGCCGCCGATGTGCCGGTGCTGGTGGACGCGGACGGGCTGCGGCTGCTCGACGCCTCCGTCGTGCGGTCGCGCACCGCTCCGACGCTGCTCACCCCGCACGCCGGGGAGGCTGCCGCGCTGCTCGGCGTCCCGCGCGAGGAGGTCGAGGCGGGGCGGCTCGCCGCCGTACGGGAACTCGCCGCGCGTTACCGCGCCACCGTGCTGCTCAAGGGGTCGACGACGCTGGTCGCCACCGACACCGAGCGCACTCCCGTACGGGTCAATCCGACCGGCACCTCCTGGCTGGCCACGGCGGGCAGCGGCGACGTCCTCTCCGGGCTGACGGGATCCCTGCTGGCCGCGGGCCTCGGCCCGCGCGACGCCGCCTCCGTCGGTGCCCATCTGCACGGTCTGGCGGCCCGGCACGCCTCGGACGGCGGCCCGGTCGCCGCGCAGGACGTCGCGGACGCGATCCCGGCGGCGTGGCGGGACGTACGGGCCTGAGCGATCCTGAGCACCAGCAGGCAGGGAACCGCAGATGAGAGCCGGTGAGGAGTGGTCGACGGTGGGCAGCAGTTCCGTACGGGTACGCCGGGTGTACGACCCGCAGGAGGACGGTGACGGGACCCGCGTCCTCGTCGACCGGCTCTGGCCCCGAGGCGTCGCCAAGGAGCGGGCAAGGATCGACCGGTGGCTCAAGGACCTCACCCCGTCGAACGAACTCCGCTCCTGGTACCACGAGGACCGCACCGGCACCCGCTACGACGACTTCGTCGACCGCTACCGCGCCGAGCTCGCCGACCCCGTGCACACCGCGGCGGTGGACGAGCTGGTGGAACTGGTCCGCGCGGGCAGGCCGGTGACCCTGGTCACGGCGGTGAAGGACGTCCCGCACAGTCATGTCCCGGTCCTCGTCGACCATGTGGAACATGAGCTGCGCCACCGGTGACGTCGGCGGCGTCGTGCGCGGTCCGGACGCCCTTGACGCGCCTCGGGCCCGGTACCTGAGGGCCCTGTCGTACGCCTCTGAGAGACTGGGCGCGATGAACGAGACAGCGTCCTTGAGAGCCCGAGCCGAGATCGACCTCGCCGCACTGCGCGCCAACGTGCGTGCGCTGCGTGCCAGGGCGGCCGGCGCGGAACTCATGGCCGTCGTCAAGTCCGACGCGTACGGGCACGGGGCGGTGCCCTGCGCCAGGGCCGCGCTCGAAGCCGGGGCGACCTGGCTCGGCACCGCGACACCGCATGAGGCACTGGCCCTGCGCGCCGCCGGGCTCGGCGGCCGGGTGATGTGCTGGCTGTGGACGCCGGGCGGCCCCTGGCGCGAGGCGATCGAGGCCGACATCGATGTGTCGGTGAGCGGTATGTGGGCACTGCGCGAGGTCGTCGCCGCGGCCGAGGAGGCCGGCCGCACGGCCCGCATCCAGCTCAAGGCAGACACGGGCCTCGGGCGCAACGGCTGCCAGCCCTCCGACTGGCCGGAGCTGGTCTCCGCCGCCCGCACCGCCGAGCAGGCGGGCACGGTCCGGATCACCGGTCTCTGGTCCCACTTCGCCTGCGCCGACGAGCCGGGCCACCCGTCGATCGCCGCCCAGCTGGGTGTGTACCGGGACATGGTGGCGTACGCGGAGAAGGCGGGCGTCGAACCCGAGGTACGGCACATGGCGAACTCTCCGGCGACGCTGACGATCCCCGAGTCGCACTTCGACCTCGTACGGACCGGGATCGCCATGTACGGCATCTCGCCCAGCCCCGAGCTGGGCACCCCGGCGGACTTCGGGCTGCGCCCGGTGATGACGCTCGCCGCGTCGATCGCTCTGGTCAAGCAGGTGCCGGCGGGTCACGGTGTCAGCTACGGGCACCACTACACGACGTCCGCCGAGACGACGCTCGGCCTGATCCCGCTCGGTTACGCGGACGGCATCCCGCGCCACGCCTCCGGGCGCGGCCCGGTCCTCGTCGGCGGCGCCCTGCGGCGGGTCGCGGGCCGGGTGGCGATGGACCAGTTCGTCGTCGACCTCGGTGGGGACGTCGTCGAGGTGGGCAGCGACGCGGTGCTGTTCGGCCCGGGGGACCGGGGCGAGCCGAGCGCCGAGGACTGGGCGGAGGCGGCCGGCACGATCGCGTACGAGATCGTCACCCGCATCGGCGGGCGGGTACCGCGCGTCTATGTGAACGAGACCCCGGCCGACGAGATCGACGCCCAGGCCGGCCCGGTCGGGATCCGGGCCGACGAGAACGAGACCCCGCCCGATCCGACCTGATCCAGCCCGATCCGGCACGTCCTGCATCTCCCGACCAGACCTGACGGACAACGATCGACGAGGAGCGCGGCACGGTGAGCGAGAGCAGTGCGGGGGACGCGATGGCGACTGCGGCCGCTGTGGCGGTCGGCTGGCGCCGGGCAGGCATTGCCGGAGCCGCCATAGGCGTGATCGCGGCCGGTGCGGCGGCCGGTGTCGCGGTCGAGCGGATGACTGTCGGCCGGGGTATGCGCAGGAGGGCCAGGCTGGCGCTGGACGCCTCGGGGCCGTACGGGTCGCTGCGCGGCATGCCCGGCCGGGCCACCGCCGACGACGGCACCGAGCTGTACTACGAGACCGACGAGGTCGAACCGGACGGTGGTACGGGCGCGGGCACCCGACCGGGGGCGGGTGCCGGGGCCACCGGTACCGGACCGCGGCGGCGCCGGCTCTTCGGCCGCAAGGCCCCCGGTCCCGTCACCGTCGTCTTCAGCCACGGCTACTGCCTCAGCCAGGACTCCTGGCACTTCCAGCGGGCGGCACTGCGTGGGCTGGTGCGCACCGTGCACTGGGACCAGCGCAGCCACGGCCGCTCCGAGCGCGGCCGGGCGCAGGCCGAGGGTGTGACGGTCGGCATCGACCAGCTCGGCCGTGACCTGAAGGCGGTCATCGACGCGGCCGCCCCCGAGGGCCGGCTGCTGCTGGTCGGGCACTCGATGGGTGGCATGACGATCATGGCGCTCGCCGATCAGTACCCGCAGCTGATCCGGGACCGGGTCGCCGCTGTCGCGTTCGTCGGCACGTCGAGCGGGAAGCTCGGCGAGGTCAACTTCGGGCTGCCGGTCGCGGGCGTGAACGCCGTACGACGGGTGCTGCCCGGGGTGCTGAAGGCGCTCGGCTCGCAGGCGGAGCTGGTGGAGCGGGGCAGGCGGGCGACCGCCGATCTCTTCGCCGGGCTCATCAAGCGGTACTCGTTCGGTTCGCGGGACGTGGATCCGGCGGTCGAGCGGTTCGCCGAGCGGCTGATCGAGTCCACCCCGATCGATGTGGTCGCGGAGTTCTACCCGGCCTTCACCGAGCACGACAAGAGTGCGGCGCTGCCCGCGTTCCGCGACATCCCGGTGCTGATCCTGGCGGGCGACAAGGACCTGGTGACGCCCAGCTCGCACAGCGAGGCCATCGCCGACGAGCTGCCGGACGCGGAGCTGGTCATCGTGCCGGACGCCGGGCATCTGGTGATGCTGGAGCACCCGGAGACGGTGACGGACCGGATGGCGGACCTGCTGGTCCGGATCGGAGCCGTACCGGCAGCGGCTAACGTTGGCGGGCATGGAAGCACCGCACAACAGCCTGGCGGCTGACGCCGCGAACGCCCCGGCCGCGCATGCCGCGCCCGGGGAGACGCAGGCCGGAGCAGCCCCGGCCGGGGAACCCCCGGTCACCGCCCGCCTCGACGTCACTTCCCCCGAACAGATGCAGGCCCTGGGCCGCCGGATCGCCGGCCTGCTGCGCCCCGGCGACCTCGTGATGCTCAGCGGTGAGCTCGGCGCCGGGAAGACGACGCTGACCCGGGGCCTCGGTGCGGGGCTCGGGGTGCGTGGCGCCGTGACCTCTCCCACCTTCGTGATCGCCCGTGTCCACCCGTCGCTGGGCACCGGCCCGGCGCTCGTCCATGTCGACGCGTACCGGCTGGGCGGCGGGCTGGACGAGATGGAGGACCTGGACCTCGACGTGTCGCTGCCGGAGTCGGTGGTGGTCGTGGAGTGGGGCGACGGCAAGGTCGAGGAGCTGTCGGACGACCGGCTGCACGTGGTGATCCACCGTGCGGTCGGCGATACGGACGACGAACGGCGCTCGGTGACGCTGGTCGGGATCGGCGCGCGCTGGTCCGGGCTGCGGGCGGAGCTGGAAGCGGCGCACTGAGCCCGCGCGGACAGTTTTCCGACAGGGTGTCGGCATATTGTTGCGCGGGGCGGGCCGGGCGTGGTCACATGGATGCCGAGAGCGGGTTAGGTCTACCTAACCGCGCCTTCCACCGGAGCCCCAGGAGGCATCCATGCCGACGCCCGAGCGTGAAGCGCAGCCGCAGCCGCCAGTGCCGTCCGCGGTGTCGATGAAGGATCTGCTGGCGGCCTGCGCCGCGGCCACCGCGGTCTCCACCCCGCCGTCCGAGGAACGGCAGGAGTCGGCGGAGCCGCCGGCGTCCGAGGAGCGCGACGCCGCGTAGCGGGTATCCGCGCGAGACGGCGCGCAGCCGGCTTCCGCACGGGCGTTACGGGACGACGACCACCTTGGCGCCGACCGTCGCGAACGCCCACATGGCGTTGCCGTCCGCCCGCTTCATCCGCACCCCGCCGGTCTTCCGCTTCGGGTCGGGGCTCTTCATGGAGCCGTCCTGCGCCGCACTGAACCCGACGGGTACACCCCCGTCGGCCACCGCGAACAGCACCACGTGCTCGATCGGCACGCCGTCCGAGCCCTTGATGACGCCCGTGCGCGAACGCACCTTGTAGGACCCGGGCCGCGGGTCCACGGAACTCGGCATGACCGCGAAGGACCGGATCGTCTTCCCCTTCGCATTGACCAGCCACACCCGCTGGTCGTCCAGCGCGTACACGACCCGCGCCCCGGTGCCGGAGTCGGCGGGGACCGCGAGCGGGTCCTTCTTGTCCTTGTGCCGGGCGGCATGTCCGGCGGGCGGGGCGGTGCTGGTCGCCTTCGGACTGGGGGCGGCGAGTGTCTCGGGGACGTTCGCCGATGCCTGGTAGGCCAGGAAACCGACCGCGGCGAGTGCCGCCGCAGTGAGCCCGGCCACGATTCCCGAGCTGCCCCTTGCCACCGTGCGCGCCCCTTTCGCTTTCGTCTGTCACGCAAGCGCTTCGTATGTCGCATGTCGTACAAGCGTTTACGTCGTACCCGCGTACACCGGGTGACGGTAGCAGCAGCGACCGGTGGGAACGGGACTCCGTACGGGGAGCCGTGGTGCCGTCGCCGGAGCCGTAGGCTGTTTGCGTGCTCTTGCTCGCTGTGGATACCGCCACCCCCGCCGTCACCGTTGCCCTGCACGACGGGACCGCCGTCGTCGCCGAGTCGAGTCAGGTCGACGCCCGACGGCACGGGGAGCTGCTGCTGCCCGCTGTCGACCGGGTCCTCGGCGAGGCCGGGACGGGACTCGACGCCGTGACCGGGGTGGTCGTGGGCGTCGGCCCGGGACCGTACACGGGCCTGAGGGTCGGGCTGGTGACGGCCGCGACGTTCGGCTCGGTGCTCTCCGTGCCGGTGTACGGGCTGTGCACGCTGGACGGCCTCGCGTACGCCGCCGGACGCAGCGGCCTGGAGGGGCCGTTCGCCGTCGCGACGGACGCCCGCCGCAAGGAGGTCTACTGGGCGCGGTACGAGGATCCGCGTACCCGCACCGGCGAGCCCGCCGTCGACCGGCCCGCCGACATCGCCGAACAGCTCGCCGGTCTTCCGGTGGTCGGGGCGGGCGCGGCGCTCTACCCCGACGCGTTCCCGGACGCCCGCGGTCCCGAGCACGTCTCCGCGGGTGCGCTCGCAGCCCTGGCCGCCGAGCGACTCGCCGCGGGAGCGCAGTTGCTGCCGCCGCAGCCGCTGTATCTGCGCAGGCCCGACGCCCAGGTCCCGAAGAACTACAAGGTGGTCACCCCGAAGTGACGCCCCCGACTGCCGTACTGCGCGAAATGCGCTGGTGGGACATCGATCCGGTGCTGGAGCTCGAACACGAGCTGTTCCCGGAGGACGCCTGGTCGGCCGGTATGTTCTGGTCCGAGCTGGCGCACGCGCGCGGACCGCGGGCGACCCGGCGCTACGTCGTCGCCGAGTCCCCGGTCACCGGCCGGATCGTCGGATACGCGGGGCTCGCCGCGGCCGGTGACCTCGCCGACGTCCAGACGATCGGCGTCACCCGCGACCACTGGGGCGGCGGCCTCGGCTCCGAACTCCTCACCGACCTGCTGAAGCACGCCACGGCCTTCGAGTGCGCCGAGGTGCTGCTCGAGGTCCGGGTCGACAACACCCGCGCGCAGAAGCTGTACGAACGCTTCGGCTTCGAACCGATCGGCTTCCGCCGCGGCTACTACCAGCCGGGCAACATCGACGCGCTCGTCATGCGCCTGACGGTGCAAGAGCCCGCACAAGAGCCCGTACAAGAGACAGAGACTGACTGATGGCTGACGAACCGCTCGTACTCGGCATCGAGACCTCCTGCGACGAGACCGGCGTCGGTATCGTCCGCGGTACGACGCTGCTCGCCGACGCCATCGCGTCCAGCGTCGACGCCCATGCCCGCTTCGGCGGTGTCGTCCCGGAGATCGCCTCCCGCGCCCACCTGGAGTCGATGGTCCCCACCATCGAACGCGCCCTGAAGGAAGCCGGCATCAGCGCCCGCGACCTCGACGGCATCGCCGTCACGGCCGGTCCCGGGCTCGCGGGCGCGCTGCTCGTCGGCGTCTCGGCGGCGAAGGCGTACGCGTACGCGCTGAACAAGCCGCTGTACGGCGTGAACCACCTCGCCTCGCACATCTGCGTCGACCAGCTGGAGCACGGCCCGCTGCCCGAGCCGACGATGGCGCTGCTGGTCAGTGGCGGCCACTCGTCGCTGCTGCTCGCGCCGGACATCACCAATGACGTACGGCCGATGGGTGCGACCATCGACGACGCGGCGGGCGAGGCCTTCGACAAGATCGCCCGGGTGCTGAACCTCGGCTTCCCCGGCGGGCCGGTCATCGACCGGCTGGCGAAGGAGGGCGACCCGAAGGCCATCGCGTTCCCGCGCGGACTGAGCGGCTCGCGCGACCCCGCGTACGACTTCTCCTTCTCCGGCCTGAAGACATCCGTCGCCCGCTGGGTCGAGGCGAGGCGGGCCGCGGGCGAGGAGGTGCCGGTACGGGATGTGGCGGCGTCCTTCCAGGAGGCCGTGGTGGATGTGCTCACCCGCAAGGCCGTCCGGGCCTGCAAGGACGAGGGCGTCGACCACCTGATGATCGGCGGCGGGGTCGCGGCCAACTCGCGGCTGCGGGCACTGGCCCAGGAGCGGTGCGAGCGGGCCGGTATCCGGCTGCGGGTGCCGCGGCCGGGGCTGTGCACGGACAACGGCGCGATGGTCGCGGCGCTGGGCGCCGAGATGGTGGCCCGCAACCGGTCGGCGTCGGACCTGGAGCTGTCGGCGGACTCGTCGCTGCCGGTGACGGACACGCATGTGCCGGGCAGCGCGCACCACCACGACCACGATCATGTGCACGAGGTCAGCAAGGACAACCTCTACTCATGACCGTC
Source organism: Streptomyces sp. NPDC051664 (assembly GCF_044453545.1). Lineage (NCBI taxonomy): Bacteria > Bacillati > Actinomycetota > Actinomycetes > Kitasatosporales > Streptomycetaceae > Streptomyces > Streptomyces sp. NPDC051664. The sequence goes on from NZ_JBITCU010000007.1 coordinate 186,522, forward strand.
GCCCTCATGTGGGAGGCCCGGGCCGTGGCCGGCCGGGGCACCGAGCTGCTGGAGTGGGCGCGGGCGCGCACGGGCGAGCTGGCGTACGAGCCGCTGCGGTACGAGCTGCTGCGCGCGCCGCAGGACCGGGTGCTGGTCATCACCTGGTGGGAGGCGGCGTACGGCGACGTGCTCCCCGAACTTCCCGAGCCCCAGCCGGAGTTGATCACCCGGGCGGTGCACCGCTGGCGGTTCGAGGTCGCCGGTCCGGGCATCGGCCGGGACGTCGGCCGGACATGAGAAAACTCAACGGATCCTGAGATTTCCCGAAAGAAAACCGAACAAGGGTTCCGGGCGTAATAATTCGGACTTACGTTCCTCGACGTGACCGGAGACAAGAGACGCCGTTCCCGTCGGCTCAAGGCTGCTGCGGCGGTGATGGGCTGCATCCTGGTGCTCGCCGCGGCCGGGGCGGCGTGGGCGTACTGGCATCTGAACCAGAACATCCGCAGCGTGGACATCGACAGCGCGCTGGGCGACGACCGCCCCGCCAGGGCGCCCGTCACCGTCCCGACCGCGGCCCCCTCGGCGTCGGCGTCGCCATCGGCCTCCGCGTCCCCACTGCCGACGGGGGCGCTGAACATCTTGGTTCTCGGGTCGGACTCGCGCAGCGGCAGCGAGAACTCCGCGCTCGGCGGCGGTGACAGCACGGGCGCCCGCTCCGACACGGCGATGGTCGTCCATCTCGATGCCGACCGTACGAAGGCCACGGTCGTCAGCATCCCGCGCGACACCCTGGTGACGCGCCCCTCGTGTCCGACGTCTTCGGGCGGCACCACCGCGGCGGCGTACGGGGCGATGTTCAACAGCGCGTACGCGGTCGGCGGCCCCGTCTGCGCGGTCAAGACGGTGGAGCAGCTCACCGGCGTCCGGATGGACCACTACATCGAGATCGATTTCGCCGGCTTCGCCGGTCTCGTCGACGCGCTGGGCGGAGTGACCGTCACCACGACGCAGGACATCGACGACGACAGGAGCCACCTCCACCTCGACGCGGGCACGCACCGGCTCGACGGCACCCAGGCCCTGGCCTTCGCCCGCACCCGCCACGGGATCGGCGACGGCAGCGACCTGGGCCGGATAAAGCTCCAGCAGCAGTTGGTCGAGGCGCTGCTGAAAGAGGCCGGGAAGACCGATCTGCTGACCGACCCGGCCGGCCTTTACCAGATGGCGGACGCGATCACCGGCAGTCTGACCACGGACACCGGCCTCGACTCGCTCGGCGAGCTGAGGGGCCTGGCGCAGGGCCTGGGCGCCATCCCCGTGACCGGGCTGACCACGGTCACCATGCCCGTCGTCACGGCCCCGTCCGACCCCAACCGGGTGGTGGCGCAGGAGCCCGCCGCGAGCAGGCTCTGGGCGTCCCTGCGATAAAGGCCGAAAAAATCTTCCGGAGGTGTGTCGATTGCGGGGTCTCCCGTTCGACGCAAGGGTGAGAGGCAGGGAAAGCCCCCGCCCTCCCGTACCGAGGAGTCACCATGCCGCGCTTCCTGTCGATGATCCGCATCGATGAGCAGAACCTGCCCGCCCAGACCCCCGACCCCGAGTTCGAGGCGCGCATGGGGGCGCTGTTCGAGGAGATCACCAAGGCCGGGGTCATGCTGGACACGGCCGGGCTCGCCCCGACCTCCCAGGGCACCAGGGTCGGCTGGGAGGACGGCAAGCTGAGCTACACCGACGGACCCTTCACCGAGACCAAGGAAGTCGTCGGCGGTTACGCCCTCATGCAGTGCAAGGACAAGGCCGAGGCGCTGGAGTGGACCAAGCGGTTCCTGGAGATCCACCCGAACAACTGGACGGTCACCGCCGAGGTCCGCGAGATCGCCGAGGGCTGAGCGAGTACGCGCTCCCGACTCCGGTCCGGTCGCGCTTGCTCCGCCTCCGGTCGGCTGCTCTGATGGGTGGCCGTGACGGAAGCAAGCGCGACCGCGGCGGTCGAGGCCGTATTCAGGATCGAGTCCGCGCGGATCATCGCCGGTGTCGCCCGCATCGTGCGGGACGTGGGCATTGCCGAGGAACTCGCGCAGGACGCCCTGGTCGCGGCGCTGGAGCAGTGGCCGGAGTCGGGTGTCCCGGACCGGCCGGGCGCCTGGCTCATGGCCACCGCCAAGCATCGCGCAATCGATCTGGTCCGCCGCAAGGAGACGTACGCCCGCAAGCTCGCCGAGGTCGGGCGGACCCTGGAGGACGTGCAGTCGCCCGGGCCGGACGACATCGCCGGCGCCGACGACATCGACGACGACCTGCTGCGGCTGATCTTCACCGCGTGTCATCCCGTGCTGTCGACCGAGGCCCGGATCGCGCTCACCCTGCGGCTGCTCGGCGGCCTCACCACCGACGAGATCGCCCGGGCGTTCCTGGTGTCCGAGCCGACCGTCGCCCAGCGCATCGTCCGCGCGAAACGCACCCTGGGCCGGGCCGGCGTCCCCTTCGAAGTGCCGTACGGCGCCGACCGCGCGGCCCGGCTCGGCTCCGTGCTCGAAGTGATCTACCTGATCTTCAACGAGGGATACGCGGCCACCGCGGGCGACGACTGGCTGCGCCCGGGGCTCTGCGAGGACGCGCTGCGGCTGGCCCGGGTGCTGGCCGGGCTGATGGGGCAGGAACCCGAAGTGCACGGCCTGGTCGCCCTGCTGGAGCTCCAGGCGTCCCGCACCGCGGCCAGGACCGGCCCGGACGGCGAGCCCGTCCTGCTCGCCGACCAGAACCGGTCCCGCTGGGACCGGTTGCTGATCCGGCGCGGGTACGCGGCCCTGGAGCGGGCGAACGCGCTGGGCGGGGCCCCCGGCCCGTACGCCCTGCAGGCCGCCATCGCAGCGTGCCACGCCCACGCGGTGACGTACGAGGAGACGGACTGGGCGGTCATCGCCACGCTCTACGGCCTGCTGGCCAAGGCGGCCCCGTCACCGGTGGTGGAACTGAACCGCGCCGTCGCGGTGTCGATGGCCGAGGGGCCGGAGGCCGGGCTCGTACTGGTCGATGCCGTGGCCGGTGACCCGGCGCTGGCGGCGTACCACCTGCTGCCGAGCGTGCGCGGCGATCTGCTGGCACGGCTCGGGCGCGCGGACGAGGCGCGGGCGGAATTCGTACGGGCGGCGGCGCTGACCCGTAACGCACGCGAGCGGGCGCTGCTGCTGGCGCGGGCGGAGAAGGAGGCGGTGGAGGGCGGCGCGCCGCGATGAGTTCCGGGCGGTGGCACGGTCTACCTTGCACAACCACCTCCCGTACGAGTCGCCGAGGAGCAGGCCATGCAGAAGATCAAGACCTTCCTGTGGTTCGACAACCAGGCCGAGGAGGCCGCGAACCACTACGTCTCAATCTTCGGAGGGGACTCGAAGGTGCTGGGTGTCACGTACTACACCGAGGCGTCGCCGGGCGAGCCGGGCGCGGTCATGACCGTCGAATTCCGGCTGGCCGGCCAGGAGTACGTCGCACTCAACGGCGGCCCGCAGTTCCCCTTCACCGAAGCGATCTCGCTCTCCGTCGACTGCGAGTCGCAGGCGGAGGTCGACGAGCTGTGGGCCAAGCTCACCGACGGCGGCGAGGAGAGTCAGTGCGGCTGGCTCAAGGACAAGTACGGGCTGTCGTGGCAGATCGTCCCGCGCGGGCTGTCCGAGGCGCTCTCCGACCCGGACCGGGCCAAGGCGGACCGGGCCATGAAGGCCATGCTCGGCATGAAGAAGCTCGACATCGAGGCGCTGCTCAACGCCTGACGTTCCGGGTCGTGGCCGACTCGGCCGGTCTGCCGTCGCACCCGGTCAACCGTCCGCTCGAGCTGTACGCCACTGAGGTGGCCCCGGTCATCCGCATGGAGTCAGTCCGATCGCGCGGGCGCACCGAGCGGCTCGGCGGCCTCGTTGACCGCGTGACCGGGCGCATCGGGTGCCCGTCGAGAGAGGAGGCGCCATGTCCGATCCGTACGACTACAGCGGCGAACCGGAGCACGATCCCGACGTGGCGGATGCCGTCCACGACTCCGAGTACATCGGCTCGGCCGACGAGCCCGACGCGTACGACGACTACCTGGACAGTGAGCAGTACGACTGAACCGGACCGGGACGGGCGAGGCTCCCCGCTGCCGACCGGCCCCGCCCGTCCCACTTGTCGTTCATGGGCCTCCGGACGATCGGCCGGCCGCTCGGTCCGACCGGCGTCACCAAGGCGTTCGTGCACCGCGGTCGGGTGTTCGTCGGGGCTCGCGGGCCCGAGCCGCTGTTCTCCGTCGTCGGCGGCGCCCACCGCCGCCCCCGCCCCTATCCTGGCAGCAGGATCTGCGCAGGGGGAGGGTGTCACATGGAGTGGTACTGGTGGGTGCTCATCGTCTTCTGGACCGGCGGCTTCGGATGGGCGGTCGACAACGTCCGTACGGCGCTGCGCAACCGGCACACCCGCAAGCTGGAACTGCTGGAGGCGAGCAAGCAGGAACGCCTCGCCGTCGAGGCGGTGAACCGGCCGCCTGAGCCGGTCTGCGGCTGCACGCACCATCTTGCGAAGCATGACAAGCAGGGCAAGTGCCATGAGCGGGTCGAGGTGCCGACGGCCTGGGACGAGAGCAAGAAGCCGGTCCGCTTCGAAGCCGGGCAGTGCAACTGCCAGCAGTACGTGGGCCCGCAGCCGCTCTCCCAGGTGTATGCCGACGACCTGACCGACCTGGCTTAGGGCATCTCCGGCCGCACGGGGTGGCCGATCAGCATGGTCGGCGCCCCGGCGACCCGGGTCAGGAACACGGTCGCGGCGTTCGGACCCTGGAGCTTCATCTTGCGGCGCAACTCCTCCGGTTCGACGGCCGAGCCCCGCTTCTTGACGGTCAGGACGCCGACCTTCCGCTCCCTCAGCAGCGCCTTCAGCTTCTTCATGTTGAACGGCAGCCGGTCGGTGATCTCGTACGCGGAGGTGTACGGGGAGTCGTACGGCTCGTCGCTCGTGACGTACGCGATCGTCTCGTCGATCAGCCGGCCGCCCGACCGCTCCACGATGTCGGCGACCAGATGCGCACGGATGACGGCACCGTCCGGCTCGTACAGATAGCGGCCGACCGGGCCGACGGGCGGAGCGGGCAGCGTGGCCGGAGCCGACAGGGTCGCGCCGGACGGGAGCAGCGTGGCGCGGCACGAGCCGGCTGTGAATCCCGCGCCGAACCAGAGCACCGCCTCCTTCACATCGCCGCCGTCCGAGATCCACTCGGCCTCCGCCTGCGCCGGGACCGCCTCGTGCGGGATGCCGGGGGCGATCTTCAGCGCGGCGCGGGGGGCCTTCAGGGCGGCGCCGGTCGCCCAGGAGAGCGGCGGGGAGTACGCCTCCGGGTCGAAGATCCTGCCGCGTCCGCCGCGCCGGGCCGGGTCGACGAAGACGGCGTCGTACGCGGCGGTGTCGATCTCGGTGACATCGGCGCACCGGACCTCGATCAGGGCGTCCAGCCCGAGCGCGGCGGCGTTGGCGCGGGCCACCTCGGCGGTCAGCAGGTCGCGGTCCACCGCGAGGACGGAGATGCCCGCGCGGGCGAGCGCGATGGCGTCACCGCCGATCCCGCAGCAGAGATCGGCGACGCTGCGGACGCCGGCCGCGGCGAACCGGCCGGCCCGGTACGTGGCGACCGACGTACGGGTCGCCTGCTCGACACCGTTCGGCGTGAAGAACATCCGGTACGCGTCCTCGGCACCGAACTTCGCCACCGCCCGCTGCCGCAGCCGCGCCTGCCCCAGCGCCGCGGAAACCAGTGCGGCCGGGTGGCTGCGGCGCAGCCGGGTCGCGGTGGCGAGCTCCTGGGCGGGGTCGTAGGACCGCAGTTCGGTCAGCAGCGCCGTGCCCTCCGGGGCGCGCAGCGCCGTGAAGGCGGCGAGCGGGTCGGTGAGCGGGTCGGCGGCACCGGACGGGGCGCTCGGGCTGCTCGGGTCGCGCGGGTCTGTCGGGCCGGTCGGGGCGAAGGCGTTCACCGGCCCATTGTGAGCCAGCCGGGGGACCGTTCGGGGTCCGGCGGCGGCGTCGGGCCGAGTGATCGTTCGACTGCTGCCAGTATCCAAGATCATGCGGTCTTACGACAAAAGGAAGAATTTGCCATGACGGGGCGGAGGTCGGGCTCGATCCGTCGCAGCCAGGTCGACCTGCGGCGGAGGCCGGGATGCGCGGTTCCGGTCGTGCCCCCCGTCGCCGCTGTCGGCTCCGGTAGCGCCTCCGGGTCCGGCGACCGCGCCGAGCGCCGGGCCGCCGGGCCCACCGCGGGCCGGCCGGGCGGGGCGGACAAGGGGGTACGCCGTGGCACGGCCGGAGGGCCGCGCATGAGCCGGGCGCGCCGGCTGCTCGCCGGACTGCTGGCGGCCGGTGCTCTCCTGACCGCCACCGCCGGGTGCGCGCAGTCGGTCGACCCGATCGAACGACTGGGCCGGAAGGCCGCCCAGAAGGTGCAGGGCCCGCACCGGGTACCGGCGGCGGGGCCAGGGGGGACGTCGGAGTCGGGGCCGAAGGCGGGCGCGCGGGGTGATCGCGGGGCACCCGGGTCATGGGCCGTCACCGCCTGCGGGCGGCGGGAGCAGTCGCAGGAGCCCGCGGACTCCCGGCCGTCGCCACCGCAGAGGCAGCGGCACCGGTGGCCGGACCGGCCGGAGTCGTACGGCGCCGTGGATCCCGGCGCCGGGTGCGAGCGGCGGTAACGCGTGCCCGTGGACTTCGCGCGCCCGCGAACTTCACCCTGCGGGCCTCGCCCAGGGCGCATGCTCCTGGACCGCGCCCGGGGGGGGCTTTGCCTGGGCTGCCACGCCACGACCGCACGGAATTGGCACTCCGCTTGACCGAGTGCTAATCGCGGTCATAGTCTCGGCTCTGGCACTCCCCACTGGAGAGTGCCAGCAGTACTGCGCGACTGGCAGGTCCGGCACCCGCGACGACGGATCCACCTGGTCGCCACCCCAGACAGTTAACCCCGCAGTTAACCCCGAGATCTCCGAAGGGGGAGGCCGGATCGTGACGACCACCAGCTCCAAGGTTGCCATCAAGCCGCTTGAGGACCGCATTGTGGTCCAGCCGCTCGACGCCGAGCAGACCACGGCCTCTGGCCTGGTCATCCCGGACACCGCCAAGGAGAAGCCCCAGGAGGGCGTCGTCCTGGCCGTGGGCCCGGGTCGCTTCGAGAACGGCGAGCGTCTTCCGCTCGACGTCAACACCGGTGACATCGTGCTCTACAGCAAGTACGGCGGCACCGAGGTGAAGTACAACGGCGAGGAGTACCTCGTCCTCTCGGCTCGCGACGTGCTCGCGATCGTCGAGAAGTAATTCACCCACGTTTGCTTCTGTTCTGCGCCCCTGGCCCCCTGCGAAATAACTAGCCGGTGGTCGGGGGCGCAGTTCGTTTGAGAGGACAGCTCAGCTCCCATGGCGAAGATTCTGAAGTTCGACGAGGACGCCCGTCGCGCCCTTGAGCGTGGCGTCAACAAGCTTGCCGACACGGTGAAGGTGACGATCGGCCCCAAGGGCCGCAACGTCGTCATCGACAAGAAGTTCGGCGCTCCCACCATCACCAACGACGGTGTCACCATCGCGCGCGAGGTCGAGCTCGACGACCCGTACGAGAACCTCGGTGCCCAGCTGGTGAAGGAGGTGGCGACCAAGACCAACGACGTAGCGGGTGACGGCACCACCACCGCCACCGTGCTCGCCCAGGCGCTCGTCCGCGAGGGCCTGCGCAACGTTGCCGCGGGTGCGTCCCCGGCCGCCCTGAAGAAGGGCATCGACGCCGCGGTCAAGGCCGTGTCCGAGGAGCTCCTCGCGACCGCCCGACCGATCGACGACAAGTCCGACATCGCCGCCGTGGCCGCGCTCTCCGCGCAGGACTCGCAGGTCGGCGAGCTCATCGCGGACGCGATGGACAAGGTCGGCAAGGACGGTGTCATCACCGTCGAGGAGTCCAACACCTTCGGTCTGGACCTCGAGTTCACCGAGGGCATGGCCTTCGACAAGGGTTACCTGTCCCCGTACATGGTGACCGACCAGGAGCGTATGGAGGCCGTCCTCGACGACCCGTACATCCTGATCCACCAGGGCAAGATCGGCTCGATCCAGGAGCTGCTCCCGCTGCTGGAGAAGGTCATCCAGGCCGGTGGCTCCAAGCCGCTGCTGATCATCGCCGAGGACGTCGAGGGCGAGGCCCTGTCGACCCTGGTCGTCAACAAGATCCGTGGCACCTTCAACGCCGTCGCGGTGAAGGCCCCGGGCTTCGGTGACCGCCGCAAGGCCATGCTCGGCGACATCGCCGCACTCACCGGTGCGACCGTCATCGCCGAGGAGGTCGGCCTCAAGCTCGACCAGGCCGGTCTGGACGTGCTGGGCACGGCGCGCCGCGTGACCGTCTCCAAGGACGACACGACCATCGTGGACGGCGGCGGCGAGCCCGGCGACGTCAAGGGCCGGGTCAACCAGATCAAGGCCGAGATCGACTCCACGGACTCCGACTGGGACCGCGAGAAGCTCCAGGAGCGCCTTGCGAAGCTGGCCGGCGGCGTGTGCGTGATCCGCGTCGGTGCCGCCACCGAGGTGGAGCTCAAGGAGAAGAAGCACCGTCTGGAGGACGCCATCTCCGCGACCCGCGCCGCGGTCGAGGAGGGCATCGTCTCCGGTGGTGGCTCCGCTCTGGTCCACGCCGTCAAGGTCCTCGAGGGCAACCTCGACAAGACCGGCGACGAGGCCACCGGTGTCGCGGTCGTGCGCCGCGCCGCCGTCGAGCCGCTGCGCTGGATCGCCGAGAACGCCGGCCTCGAGGGTTATGTCATCACCTCGAAGGTCGCCGAGCTCGACAAGGGCCAGGGCTTCAACGCCGCGACCGGCGAGTACGGCGACCTGGTGAAGGCCGGCGTCATCGACCCGGTCAAGGTCACCCGCTCCGCGCTGGAGAACGCCGCGTCCATCGCGTCGCTGCTGCTCACGACCGAGACCCTGGTCGTCGAGAAGCCGGCCGAGGAAGAGGCCGAGGCCGGTCACGGCGGTCACGGTCACTCGCACTGACGTGTAGCCGCACCGGCGCACAGCCGTAGAAGGCCCCCTGTCCCCGCTGCTCAGCGGTGGGAACAGGGGGCCTTCGGTCTTCTTCGTCCCTCGGCGCCCGGTCGAGCCCGGTTCAGTCGAGCACGCCGAGCTGGCGCATCAGGCCCCTGATGTCTTCGTGCCACCAGCCCTCCTGGATCCTGCCGTCCCTGAACCGGAAGATCGTGGTGCCGGTCATGATGCACTGCCTGCCCGTCGGCGGTATGCCCATGAAGTCGCCCTTGTGGGTGCCGGTCCAGGTCCACAGCGTCACGACGTCGTCGCCCTCGCAGATCTGCCGGTCCAGGTCGAAGGAGAAGTCGAAGGCGGCCCGCCATCCGATGAGATCGTCCCGGAGGTTGCCGGATCCGATCACGGTGTCCTCCTCCTTCGCGATGTCGTGGTCGGCGTAGTCGACCGCGAACACCTCGTCGATGGCGTCCAGGTTGCCGCCGACGGCGATCTCGTGGAAAAACCGGCGGGACAGTGTCTGGTTCAACTGTTCGTCGCGGACCACGTCGAGATCGGTGAAGGTGGGCGTCCCGTCGCAGAGCGCCACCATTTCCTGGAAGATCCGGTCGGTCTCCGGCAGCCTGGAGTTCGCCACCGCGTCCTCGTACGACGGGAATTCGACGATCTCCACGTAGTGGGACCCGTCCGAGCGGTCCTTGCCGATCAGGCTGTGAGTGGCGGTCCGGGAGCCCTTGGTCTGTTCGACCCACTCGTCCATGAGGCGGTCCATGTCATCGAACCGCTCCGTCTTGCAGTCGATCACCTGTACGAATCTCATGGTGTCTCCCGGTCTCACGAGCCTGGATGGGATGGTTCCATTTTATTGGGATACGGGGTTCGTGACGGTTCGGGTGGAGCGGTCGGACCGAGTGATTCAGGCTTCTCGGCGGGCACCGGCTTCGCGGAGGGCGGGCCGGCCGCGAACCGCGCCGTCCTGTCCAGCGTCCGGCCTGTCGACCGGTGTCGCTCGGCTGAGCGACGGTGCGACATACGGAGTCGGCAGAACATTCGGCAGGCCGTGCAACGGCGCCGTTCCGGACGGAAAGTGAATATCCGTCACAGCGGGTGGTGTGCTGCGCGCCCCGGCGTATCACCGGGGCCCGGGCTGTGCCGCGACCTCCGGCCCGGCCCGCCCCCGCCGCCCGTGCCGTCATCGAGAACAACGGCGGCGAGGACCGGTTCGGCAACAGGGCGAAGCCCGTCGCTCCCGACATGGGCGCCTGTGCGGGCCGCGGTATCCGGCAATAACCCGCTCACTGCGGTCCGTACTTGCGGCCCGTCTTGGAGGTGACCCCGCCGAGCAGGCCGCGCGGCGCCACCTTCACCAGACCCATCAGCGTCTTGTACCGCGCGTCCGGGATCGAGACCGACTTGCCGCGCGCCAGATCCGCCAGCGCCGTCGCCACCAGCTTGTCCGCGTCGAGCCACATCCAGCCCGGGATGTTGCCGGTCCCCATCCCGGCCCGCTCATGGAACTCGGTCCGTACGAAGCCGGGGCAGAGGGCCATCAGCCGCACCCCCGACCCGGCCAGATCCTTCGCCGCACCCTGGGTGAACTGCACGACCCACGCCTTGGACGCGCCGTACGTCCCGCGCGGTACGAACGCCGCCACCGAGGCCACATTGACGACCCCGCCCCGCCCGCGCTCCTTCATTCCGGCCGCGGCCGCCGAGGTCAGCCGCAGCACCGCCTCGCAGTGCACCTTCAGCATCTTCAGCTCATCGGCCGTCGACACCTCCAGATAGCGGCCCTTGTTGCCGAACCCGGCGTTGTTGACCAGCAGATCGACGGAGTGCTGACGGTCCGCCAGTCGCGCCTCGACCGAGGCGATCCCGTCGTCCTCGGACAGGTCGGCGGTCAGCACCTCGGCCTCGATGCCATGCAGGTCGTGCAGTTCGGTGGCCTGCTCCCGGAGCCGCTCGGTGTTGCGCGCCACCAGCACCAGGTTGTGCCCTTCGGCCGCGAGCCGCCGCGCGAAGGCGGCCCCGATCCCCGCGGTCGCGCCCGTAATCAGTGCAGTCGTCATACGCGGCACGTTAGTGCCACGCCCACCGCGGGGGTCACTCGCCCGTGGCCTCCGACGCCACGTACTTCAGGGCGGAGCGCAGCGTCCGGGGATGGAGTGCGTCCCGGGCCGGAAGCAGCTCCGGCAGCAGCTCCCGGCGCGTCGTCGCGGCCAGGAACTCCAGCTGTACGGTGACGTCGTGGTCCGGCCGGTGCACGATCTCGACCGGGTCCCCGGCCCGGATCTCGCCCGGCTCGACCACTCGCAGGTAGGCACCCGGAGCGGCCGCCTCCGTGAACCGCTTGACCCAGCGGCTCTCGTCGAGGTGACCGGCGAACGTACGGCACGGAATGCGGCCGGACGTCACCTCCAGCACCAGGTCGGGGCCGATCCGCCAGCGCTCGCCGATCTTCGCGCCGCTCACGTCCAGTCCGGAGACCGTCAGGTTCTCGCCGAACGCGCCATTGGCCAGCGTGCGGCCGAGCGAGCTCTCCCAGGCGTCGAGGTCCTCGCGGGCGAACGCGTACACGGCCTGGTCGGTGCCGCCGTGATGGCGCAGATCGCAGACCGCGTCGCCGGCGACTCCGCTGCCGCCGGTCCCCTTGGGGCCGGGATCGGTGACCCGTACCGGGCCGTCGGCCGGCCGCTTGTCGATCCCGGTGACGCCGCCGGGGGCGTCGGTGCAGTCGACCGCCTTGGGCCGTCCCACGTTCACGGTCAGCAATTTCATCGGCTTCATGGGGAGCAACGGTAACCACCCCGTCTCAAAGCCGCAGGCCGGCTACTGGCTTCCTCCCCAAGAGGGCCTTATGGTTGAAAGGTGATCGAAGCCCGTCATCTCCGTGTCCTGCGCGCCGTGGCCGCAACCGGTTCGTTCTCCGCCGCCGCGCGTGAACTGGGTTGCACCCAGCCGGCGGTCAGCCAGCAGATGAAGGCCCTGGAGTCCTCCGCGGGCACCCCGCTGCTGATCCGCACAGGTCGCGAGATGCGGCTCACGCAGGCGGGTGAGGCGCTCGTACGTCACGCCTCCGGCATCCTCGCCGGGCTGACCGCCGCCGAGGAGGAGATCGCCGCGATCGCCGGGCTGCGGGCCGGCCGGGTCCGGCTCGTCTCGTTCCCCAGCGGCAGCTCCACCCTGGTCCCCGGCGCCCTCGCCGCCCTCCGCGCCGCCCACCCCGGTACGAGGGTCTCCCTGGTCGAGGCCGAGCCGCCGCGCTCGGTCGAGATGCTCCGGGAGGGGGACTGCGACATCGCGCTGGCGTTCCGCTACGGCACCTCGGGTGCCGAATGGGACGACCTGGTCGTACGTCCGCTGCTCACCGACCGGCTGATCGGCCTCGTCCCCGAGGGGCACCGGCTGGCCGGCGCGGATGCGGTGGGGATCGGTGAACTGGCCGACGAGTCCTGGATCGCGGGCTGCCCGCGCTGCCGCCGTCAACTGGTGGAGGTCTGTGAGGAGTCCGGCTTCACCCCCCGGATCGACTTCGCCACCGACGACTATCCGGCGGTGATCGGCCTGGTCGGCGCCGGCCTGGGGGTGGCGGTGCTGCCGGAGCTGGCGATCGAATCGGTACGTCCCAAAGGGGCCCGCACCGTGACGGTGGAGCCGGCGGTCGAGCGTGAGATCGTCGCGCTCACGCTCCCGGACCTGGCGCAGGTCCCGGCCGTCGCGGCCACGCTGGACCAGCTTTCCCTGGCGGCCGCCCGCTAGGGAGTGCAGGAACGTTTCTTCGATTGTTCCGCGCGGTTCGAGGGTCAGCCGTGCCCCGAGGAGGCGCTCAACCCCGATGGCGCCCCTGCTGTCGCGATCAGTCGGTTGCGGGCCCGTCCCATGAGCTCTTCGCGCTCGTCCTCGGTCAGCCCGCCCCACACTCCGTAGGGCTCACGCACGGCCAGGGCGTGCGCTGCGCACTCGGCGCGTACCGGGCATCGCATACAGACCTCTTTCGCCGAGTTCTCGCGGGCGCTCCGGGCCGCTCCGCGCTCACCCTCCGGGTGGAAGAACAGCGAGCTGTCGACCCCACGGCAGGCCGCCAGCAGCTGCCAGTCCCACAGATCGGCGTTGGGTCCGGGAAGGCGGGAGAAATCTGCCATTGCTTGTCCCCTCGAAACCATGCTGAGTCGGCTACGCGGTAGTCGTTCGTCGGTGACCGTGCTCATGACCGTACATCTACGGTGTAAGTAGATGTAAATATGACTGATTGCGAATCTATCCACAGACACCAGCAAAAGGGAAGAAAACCCGCTAAATGGGGCATACCTTCAGGTGAAGCTTCGATTGACGACTGGACAATCCGCGCCGCTCTCCTCCGTGTACGACTCCTCACGTAGAGTGCCGAACCTGGTCGTCGGACCCGTAACTCTTTCGAGTGACCGTCGTTGAGAGTGCGGAGGCGGTTGACGGAAAAAGCGATCGGGCAGATGTCCGAGAGTGTCAACCGCACAGGTGACGACTTGTATTCAGCCTGGAGGCTCAAGGTGACGCGCATCAGCTGCGGAGGACGGTCATGACATCCGTCCTCGTCTGCGACGACTCCCCGCTTGCCCGAGAGGCGCTCCGTCGCGCGGTCGCGACCGTGCCCGGCGTCGAGCGTGTGACGACGGCGGCCAACGGTGAGGAAGTTCTCCGCCGCTGGGGTGCCGACCGTTCGGATCTCATTCTGATGGACGTACGCATGCCCGGTCTGGGAGGTGTGGAGACGGTCCGGCGGCTGCTCTCCGCCGACCCCGGGGCGCGGATCATCATGCTGACCGTCGCCGAGGACCTGGACGGTGTCGCGCTAGCGGTCGCCGCCGGTGCCCGCGGCTATCTGCACAAGGACGCCTCCCGCGCGGAGCTGCGGGCGACCGTCACCCAGGCGCTGGCCGATCCGACGTGGCGGCTCGCCCCGCGTCGGCTGCGGTCGGCCGAGATGGGTGCGGCGCCGACGCTCACGGCGCGTGAGATCCAGGTGCTCGAAGGGATGAGCCACGGCCGTTCCAACGCGGAGATCGGGCGCGAGCTCTTCCTCTCCGAGGACACGGTGAAGACGCACGCCCGGCGGCTTTTCAAGAAGCTCGGCGCCTCGGACCGGGCGCACGCCGTGGCGCTCGGCTTCCGCTGGGGCCTGGTGCGCTGATGACCGGCGATGGCCGGTAGGGGGTGTCCCCGTCCGCCCTCGGGCGGACGGGGCGACGGGGGTGCCGGGCCGCAGATCGGGAGCCGGGCCCCCGCGGTATGTGACGCTTCCCGGCCGATGCCGCATCCTTGAGATGTGGAGTTCCTCGGGAACGATTCGGTCGAGCGGAAGGGGAGGGCGCAGGACATGACTTCCGGCGCACCCGCTCATAACGCTTCGGTGCACAACTACGGACGCGGTGCCACGGATGAAGCGGCACCGAGGCACCATGGTCCGATGCGCGACGACGAGACGACGGTGATCGGTGCTCTGGTGCACCGTGCCGTCGACGGCGACGCGCAGGCCACCCATGATCTGCTCGCCCATGTCCATCCCCTCGCGCTGCGCTACTGCAGGTCCCGGCTGAACCGGCTGCCCGGTGATGCCCGCCACTTCGTGGAGGACCTGGCGCAGGAGGTCTGTGTCGCGGTGCTGATGGCGTTGCCGCGCTACAAGGACACCGGCAGACCCTTCGAAGCCTTTGTCTTCGCCATCGCCGGCCACAAGGTCGCCGATCTCCAGCGCGCCGCCATGCGGCACCCGGGATCGACCGCCGTGCCGTCCGACGAGATGCCGGAGCGGCCGGACGATTCGCTCGGGCCCGAGGAGCGTGCGCTGCTCAGCAGCGATGCCGCCTGGGCAAAGAAGCTCCTCGCCAACCTCCCGGAGAACCAGCGTGAGCTGCTGGTTCTGCGGGTCGCGGTCGGTCTGACCGCCGAGGAGACCGGGCAGATGCTCGGCATGTCGCCGGGCGCCGTCCGGGTCGCCCAGCACCGCGCGCTGAGCAGATTGCGGGCCCTCGCCGGGCAGTGAGCGGCACCGGCTTCACCCCGGAACGGAGTTCCGTACGAAGCTACAGAACCTCTAGGTGATCTTGCTCGTGGAATGAGACACCTCCGGAGGCCGTTAGCATGGACATCCGCACCGATCAAGGCCATTTGGGGAAGGTGTCATGACTGCAAACGTCGACGGAGTGCCCGAGAAGTTCGCGTCGCTCGGGCTGACATACGACGACGTGCTGCTGCTGCCCGGCGCGTCCGACATGGCGCCCGATCAGATCGACACTTCCTCGTACATCTCGAAGAACGTGCGGGTGAACATCCCGCTGCTGTCCGCCGCGATGGACAAGGTCACCGAGGCCCGCATGGCGATCGCCATGGCCCGCCAGGGTGGCGCCGGTGTGCTGCACCGCAATCTCTCCATCGCGGACCAGGCCAACCAGGTCGACCTGGTGAAGCGTTCCGAGTCCGGCATGGTCACCGACCCGATCACGGTGCACCCGGACGCGACCCTGCGCGACGCCGACGACCTGTGCGCCAAGTTCCGCATCAGTGGCGTGCCGGTGACCGACGGGGCGGGCAAGCTCCTCGGCATCGTCACCAACCGTGACATGGCCTTCGAGGCGGACCGTTCGCGCCAGGTGCGCGAGGTCATGACGCCCATGCCGCTCGTCACCGGCAAGGTCGGCATCTCCGGCGTGGACGCCATGGAGCTGCTGCGGCGCCACAAGATCGAGAAGCTTCCGCTGGTCGACGACGCCGGGGTTCTCAAGGGCCTCATCACCGTCAAGGACTTCGTCAAGGCGGAGAAGTACCCGAACGCCGCGAAGGACAAGGAAGGCCGGCTGCTGGTCGGAGCCGCCGTCGGTGTCGCGGGCGACGCCTTCGAGCGGGCCCAGGCACTCGTCGAGGCGGGCGTCGACTTCATCGTCGTCGACACCGCGCACGGCCACTCCCGTCTCGTCTCCGACATGGTCGCCAAGATCAAGTCGAACGCGTCGGGTGTCGACGTCATCGGCGGCAACATCGCCACCCGTGACGGCGCCCAGGCGCTGATCGACGCCGGCGTCGACGGCATCAAGGTGGGCGTCGGCCCCGGCTCCATCTGCACCACCCGCGTGGTCGCCGGAATCGGCGTTCCGCAGGTCACCGCGATCTATGAGGCATCGCTCGCCGCCAAGGCGGCCGGTGTCCCGGTCATCGGCGACGGCGGTCTGCAGTACTCCGGAGACATCGCCAAGGCCCTGGTGGCCGGTGCGGACACCGTGATGCTCGGCTCGCTGCTGGCGGGCTGCGAGGAGTCCCCGGGTGAGCTGCTCTTCATCAACGGCAAGCAGTTCAAGTCGTACCGCGGCATGGGTTCGCTCGCCGCGATGCAGACGCGTGGCGACCGCAAGTCGTTCTCCAAGGACCGCTACTTCCAGGAGGGCGTCGCCTCCGACGAAAAGCTGGTCCCCGAGGGCATCGAGGGCCAGGTCCCGTACCGCGGCCCGCTCTCGGCGGTCGTCCACCAGCTCACCGGCGGTCTGCGCCAGTCGATGTTCTACGTCGGCGGCCGCACCGTCCCGGAGCTCCAGGCCAACGGCCGGTTCGTCCGGATCACCTCGGCGGGGCTCAAGGAGAGCCACCCGCACGACATCCAGATGACGGTCGAAGCGCCGAACTACAGCAGGAAGTAACGCAACAGAACAGGTGAGGGGCGGCCCGGGCGTACTGGGACCGCCCCTCACCTGTGTGTCGGGGATACTGGAAAACGCAGACAGTACGCCTAGGGAACTGAAAGGCCACACCATCGTGACTGAGATCGAGATCGGGCGCGGCAAGCGCGGCCGCCGGGCGTACGCCTTCGACGACATCGCCGTCGTGCCGAGCCGTCGCACCCGCGACCCGAAGGAGGTCTCGATCGCCTGGCAGATCGACGCCTATCGGTTCGAGCTGCCGTTCCTGGCCGCTCCGATGGACTCCGTGGTCTCCCCGCAGACCGCGATCCGGATCGGTGAGCTGGGTGGTCTCGGCGTCCTCAACCTCGAAGGCCTGTGGACCCGGCACGCCGACCCGCAGCCGCTCCTCGACGAGATCGCCGAGATGCCTGTGGAGTCGGCGACCCGCCGCCTCCAGGAGATCTACGCCGCGCCGATCCAGGAGGAGCTGATCGGGCAGCGCATCAAGGAGGTGCGCGACTCCGGTGTCGTCACCGCCGCCGCGCTCTCGCCGCAGCGCACCGCCCAGTTCTCCAAGGCCGTCGTCGACGCCGGCGTCGACATCTTCGTCATCCGCGGTACGACGGTCTCCGCCGAGCACGTCTCGGGTGCGGCCGAGCCGCTCAACCTCAAGCAGTTCATCTACGAACTGGACGTCCCGGTGATCGTCGGCGGCTGCGCCACCTACACCGCGGCCCTGCACCTGATGCGCACCGGCGCGGCCGGTGTCCTCGTCGGCTTCGGCGGCGGCGCCGCGCACACCACGCGCAACGTCTTCGGTATCCAGGTCCCGATGGCGACCGCGGTCGCCGATGTGGCCGGGGCCCGCCGCGACTACATGGACGAGTCCGGTGGCCGGTATGTGCACGTGATCGCGGACGGCGGCGTCGGCTGGTCCGGCGACCTGCCGAAGGCCATCGCCTGCGGCGCCGACGCCGTGATGATGGGCTCCCCGCTGGCCCGTGCGACGGACGCGCCCGGCCGCGGCCGGCACTGGGGCATGGAGGCGGTCCACGAGGACGTGCCGCGCGGCAAGCTGGTGGACCTGGGCTCCGTCGGCACGACGGAGGAGGTCCTCACCGGCCCCTCGCACACCCCTGACGGCTCGATGAACATCTTCGGTGCACTGCGCCGGGCGATGGCGACGACGGGGTACAGCGACCTCAAGGAGTTCCAGCGCGTCGAGGTGACGGTGGCGGACTCGCAGCACCGCCGCTGACACGGTCCGGCCTCCGGGGCCTGAAGCACCGATCAGGTGCTTCAGGCCCCGTTCCATGTCCGGCTGCCTGTCATGTGCCGGCTGTTGTGCGGGTGGACGGTGCCCTGGGATTGCGAAGGCTCAGATCTTGATCAAACTCGCCCGCTTCGGCAGCGGCTCCCATTCGGTCACTGTTAGTTTTGATCTGTACAGGACGACTAACGGGCTTAGGGGAACACGAGGCCGTCAGTCGTTTTCGACTGATGTCTCTGTCGTTTCTGCCGCTTCTGTCGGCGGAGCGATGGGAGACGAGGGGGAATTTTGACCAGGAGTTCTTTTTCGTGGGCTCGTGCGGGCCGTAGCTCCGTCGTGGTTCTGGCTCTGGTGGCTGGAAGTCTGGGCATGGCAGCGGGACCCAGCTCCGCAGCCCAGAAGAGCTGCGCTGCGCGTTACAAGGACACATTCGGCCACCCCAAGGCCTATAACTTGTGCAACATCAAGAAGGTCAAGTACATCGGTCTGCAGACAGGCAAGAACTACATCGCGATCGTCCGGGGGCGCGGCCCCATGACGCTGACGCTCACGAACATCGAGACCGTGAGCAACACCAAGAGCTCCAAGTTCGATGTCACTGCCGGAGCGGTCTCGGCGGCGGTCGGCTTCGACGTCACCAAGTCGCGGGCGAAGAGCATGTCCGGTAGCTGGGTTGTTCCGAAGAGGAAGTTCGGGACTCTGAAGGCGTATCCGGTCTACAAGGCCTACTCCTTCGAGGCCTATGGCAAGTTTGACGGCAAGCTTGTCGGCAAGGGAGTGGCCCGAAAGGCCATTGGCTACCACTACACGCATTCCGCGAAGTAGGTACAGGGTGGGGGCCCGGCACCTATTGTGCCGGGCCCCCGCTGACCAACCCGCTGCCTCCCTCGCGATGGCGAATCCCTCGTAGCCGGCGATACCGAGAAAGGCGACGGCTATGAAGCCTGCTTGCTCACTCCACGCCTGGACCAGGCCGCTCAGCCGGGAGGCGAGGGCTTGCGGAATGCCGGATGGTGGCGGACCGGGCTGACCCAGATGGGGTTCACCGAAGGTACGAAACTCGTCGCACGAGCGTGCGACGAGTTCTCGGACATCAGCAGCACGCTCCGACAGCGCCGTAGCGTGGAGCGCTGATCAGAGCCGGTGCGCGGCTCCCGCCGGGGTCGCGCCCCGGGTGTCCAGGAGGAGTTGGGCCTTCACTGCGAGGCCCTGCAGGTCGTACGTACGGTGGTGCTGGAGCAGCACCGTCAGGTCCGCGCTCGACGCCGCTTCGTACAGTGAGTCCGCGCGCGGCACCGGCAGTTCGCGAACGCGCCAGTCCAGGACGTGCGGGTCGTGGTAGCCGATCTGCGCACCCATGTCCATCAGCCGGTTGGCGATCTCCCGCGCAGGGGAGGCCTCCTGGTCGGCCAGGTCCGGCTTGTAGGTGACGCCGAGGAGCAGGACCCGGGCGCCGCGGACGGACTTGCCGTGTTCGTTCAGCAGGGTGGCGCAGCGCTGGATCACGTAGCTCGGCATCCGGTCGTTGATCTCCTGGGCGAGCGAGACCATCCGCAGCGGGTGGCCGGGGGTGCGGCTGCTGTACGGGAGGAAGCCCGGGTCGACCGGGGGGCAGTGGCCGCCGACGCCGGGGCCCGGGCGGAACGGCTGGAAGCCGAACGGCTTGGTCTCGGCGCACCGGATGACGTCCCAGAGGTCGACGCCGAGGTCGTGGCAGAGCACCGCCATCTCGTTGACCAGCGCGATGTTGACGTGCCGGAAGTTGGTCTCCAGAACCTTCGTCATCTCGGCCTCGCGCGGCCCCCGGGCCCGTACGACCTTGTCGGTGAGCCGGCCGTAGAAGGTGGCGGCCGATTCGGTGCAGGCCGGGGTGAGGCCACCGATGACTTTGGGGGTGTTGCTGTAGACGTGGGTGCGGTTGCCGGGGTCGAGGCGGCTGGGGGAGCACGCGAGGTGGAAGTCGCGGCCGGCGCACAGCCCCGATCCCTCTTCGAGGAGGGGGCGCACGAAGTTCTCGGTGGTGCCGGGGGGCACGGCCGATTCGAGCAGGACGGTGGTGTGCGGGCGCAGCCGGGCGGCGAGGGCGCGGGCGGCGTCGCCGACGGCGGTGAGGTCGAGGGTGCGGTCGGCGCCGAGGGGGGTGGGCGCGCAGATCACGGCGGTACGGACCCGGCCGAGCTCGGCCGGGTCGGCGGTGGGCCGGAAGCCCCCCGAGAGCATCCGGCGGATCTCCGAAGCGGTGAGGGAGCCTTCGACGGGTGTGCGGCCGGCGGAGAGCTCGGCGAACGGGCGGGGGTCGGTGTCGTAGCCGACGGTTTGGATACCGGCGGCTACGGCGGCTTGGGCGAGGGGCAGGCCGAGGTGACCGAGTCCGATGATGGCGAGGTCTGCGGGCATGTGGGTGGCCGTCCTTCCCTAAGACCATGAAGGCAGAAAGCGCAACCGCTGGGGACAGTGCAATGTCACACTAGGCGTAAATATGACCTATATGTCGCATTGTGCGGCTCTCGTCGACCGGGTGTTGTCCACAGGCAGTGGCTGAAGTCGCGGACCGCGGACAGAATCGAGTGGTGGGCACGGGCACCCGACCCCGCGGTCGGACCGCATCCCTGTGCCGGACCACCCCGATCTACCGGGAGGCAGCAGTGAGGACAGCGACACTGGGACCCGCGGAGCGTGCCGAGGCGCTCGCCGCGCTGGCCGAGCGCGAACTGGACGTGCTGGTCGTGGGAGCGGGCGTGGTCGGCGCCGGGACGGCGCTGGATGCGGCCACAAGAGGACTCTCGACCGGGCTGGTCGAGGCGCGCGACTGGGCTTCCGGCACGTCGAGCAGGTCGAGCAAGCTGATCCATGGCGGGCTGCGCTATCTGGAGATGCTCGACTTCGCGCTCGTACGGGAGGCGCTGAAGGAGCGTGGGCTGCTGCTGGAGCGGCTGGCCCCGCACCTGGTGAAGCCCGTGCCGTTCCTCTATCCGCTGCAGCACAAGGGCTGGGAGCGGCTTTACGCCGGTTCGGGTGTCGCGCTGTACGACGCGATGTCGGTGTCGTCGGGACACGGTCGCGGGCTGCCCGTGCACCGGCATCTCTCCCGCCGCCGCGCCCTGCAGGTCGCGCCCGCGCTCAAGAAGGACGCGCTGGTCGGAGCGTTGCAGTACTACGACGCCCAGATGGACGACGCCCGCTACGTGGCGACGCTGGTGCGCACGGCCGCCGGCTACGGCGCGCACGTGGCGAACCGGGCACGGGTGATCGGCTTCCTGCGGGAGGGCGAGCGGGTCGTCGGCGCGCGGGTGGAGGACGTCGAGGCAGGCGGGGAGTACGAGGTCAGGGCCAAACAGGTGGTCAACGCCACCGGGGTGTGGACGGACGACACCCAGGCGCTGATCGGCGAGCGCGGACAGTTCCATGTCCGGGCGTCCAAGGGCATCCATCTGGTCGTCCCGAAGGACCGCATCCACTCCTCGACCGGTCTGATCCTGCGGACCGAGAAGTCCGTGCTGTT
Organism: Streptomyces sp. NPDC051664; assembly: GCF_044453545.1. Classification (NCBI taxonomy): domain Bacteria; kingdom Bacillati; phylum Actinomycetota; class Actinomycetes; order Kitasatosporales; family Streptomycetaceae; genus Streptomyces; species Streptomyces sp. NPDC051664. The sequence goes on from NZ_JBITCU010000007.1 coordinate 207,958, forward strand.
CGTGATCCCGTGGGGGCGCCACTGGATCGTCGGGACGACGGACACCGACTGGGACCTGGACAAGGCCCATCCGGCGGCGTCCAGCGCCGATATCGACTACTTGCTCGAACATGTCAACTCGGTCCTGACCACCCCTCTGACCAGGGACGACGTTCAGGGTGTCTATGCCGGGCTGCGTCCCCTGCTGGCCGGTGAGTCGGACGCGACCAGCAAGCTCTCGCGCGAGCACACGGTGGCGCATCCGCTGCCGGGCCTCGTGGTCGTCGCGGGCGGCAAATACACGACCTACCGGGTGATGGCGAAGGACGCCGTCGACGAGGCGGTCCACGGCCTCGACCAGCGGGTGGCGGACTGTGTCACGGAGGACATCCCGCTGCTGGGCGCGGAGGGATACCGGGCCCTGTGGAACGCGCGGGCGAGGATAGCGGCCCGCACCGGGCTCCATGTCGCCCGAGTGGAGCATCTGTTGAACCGGTTCGGATCCATGACCGAGGAGATCCTCGAACTGATCGTCGCCGACCCCTCGCTCGGCGAGCCGCTGCCCGCGGCGGACGACTACCTGAAGGCCGAGATCGTCTACGCCGCCTCGCACGAGGGGGCCCGCCATCTCGACGACGTGCTGACGCGGCGGACCCGGATCTCCATCGAGACCTTCGACCGGGGCACCCGCAGCGCAGGGCTCTGCGCGGAGCTGATGGGGTCGGTGCTGGGGTGGAACAAGAGCCAGATCGAGCGGGAGGTGGAGCACTACGAGAAGCGGGTACAGGCGGAGAGGGAGTCGCAGCGTCAGCCGGACGACCAGACGGCGGACGCGGCGCGGCTCGGCGCACCGGACATAGTGCCGGTCTGAGCCGGTCCGCGGCCCGGCCGTGACGTGCCGGACAGCCCCTGGTGAGGCCGGCAGAACTCGGCGTCGAGAAGGGCCGGTTCGAGCGTGGCATCGGACAGGCTGTCCGTGTTGATGCGGAACGTCAGGGTGTGCCGGCCGTCGCGGGTGGCGGCCGTGCGGACGTAACTGCCCGCTATATGGCCGTTATGGCCCCAGACAGTGGTGCCGCAGGAGAGCTTCTGCGGGTAGATGCCCATGCCGTAGATCCCGTCCGCCGTACCGGTGCTCAGCAGGGCGTTCAGCTGGGCGGGCGGGAGCAGGCGCCCGCTCAGCAGGGCAGCGTAGAAGCGGTTCAGATCGGCGAGTGTGGAGATGAGTTCGCCCGCGGCGCCCGCGGTGCGCGGGTCGAGGTCGGTGACATCGCGGAGGCTGCCGTCGGCCGGGTCACGCGAGTAGCCGCGGCCGTGCGGTGCGGGCAGCGCGGTGCGGGCGCCGGGAAGCGACGTGCCGGTGAGATGGAGGGGGTTGATGATGCGGCGGCGGATCTCGGTGGCGTAGCTGTGTCCGGTGACGTGCTGAACGACGAGGCCGAGCAGGACGTAATTGGTGTTGGAGTAGGCGAAACCGCCGGTGGCGCTCGTGGGGTGGTGCGCGACGGCCGCTCGCACGGCGGCGGTGGCGGTGACGGGGTGGGCATCCGTGTCGGCTGTGTAGTCGTACAGGCCGCTGGTGTGGGTGAGCAGGGCGCGCAGGGTGATGCGGCGCCCGTCGTTGCCGTGTCCGGAGACCAGTCCTGCCAGATGCCGGTCCACGGTGTCCGACAGTTGCAGCCTGTGCTCCCGGGCGAGTTGGAGGACGACCGTGGCGACAAAGGTCTTGGTGATGCTGCCCGCCCGGAACCGGTCCTGCCGCCGGATGCCGGATCCTGTCGAACGGTAGGTGTCGTACGGGGTGGCGGAGGCTCGATGGGCCAGAAGGGCCGCAGTCGGAGCGCCGCCCTGGGCGACGAGCCGGGGGAGGTAGGAGGCTGCGGGAGTCAGATGTGGTTCGCTGGGCAGGCTCGCTGTTCCGAGGCCGAGCAGCATTATCACCAACGGGGTGATGAGCAGCGACCTGATTATCGGCATGGCAGGGAGTCCCTTCCTCCGGCCACATCATGACGGACCACGGACCCGGCACCATGACCGGTCCCGGGGTGAGGGACAATGAACGCTCTGCCAGGGCGGGTTGATCGCAGAGGGGACGCATGTCGGAGGCGGAGCAGGCACGGGAGCCCCAACGGGACACGGATGGACGTCTCCTTGCGGGTAGGTACCGGCTCGGGGAGGTGCTGGGCCGGGGCGGTATGGGCACGGTCTGGCGTGCCGTCGACGAGACGCTGGGCCGCACGGTGGCGGTCAAGGAGCTGCGGTTCCCGTCGGCCATCGACGACGACGAGAAGCGCCGGCTGATCACTCGCACACTGCGCGAGGCGAAGGCGATCGCCAGGATCCGCAACAACGGCGCGGTGACGGTCTACGACGTGGTCGACGAGGACGACCGGCCGTGGATCGTGATGGAACTGATCGAGGGCAAGTCGCTGGCCGAGGCGGTGCGCGAGGACGGTGTGCTGACGCCGAAGCGCGCGGCCGAGGTCGGCCTTGCCATCCTCGACGTGCTGCGTCTGGCGCACCGCGAGGGCATTCTGCACCGCGACGTGAAGCCGTCCAACGTGCTGATCTCCGAGGACGGCCGGGTCGTCCTGACCGACTTCGGCATCGCACAGGTCGAGGGCGACCCGTCCGTCACCTCGACGGGCATGCTCGTCGGCGCCCCCTCGTACATCTCGCCGGAACGCGCCCGCGGGCACAAGCCCGGACCGCCCGCCGACCTGTGGTCGCTCGGCGGACTGCTGTACGCGAGCGTCGAGGGCTGCCCGCCGTACGACAAGGGGTCGGCGATCGCGACCCTGACCGCGGTGATGACCGAGCCGCTCGACCCGCCGAAGAACGCGGGGCCGCTGGAGGAGGTCATCTACGGCCTGCTCGCCAGGGACCCGGAGCAGCGGCTCGACGACGCGGGTGCGCGGGCCCTGCTCAACGATGTGATCCACGCAGCCGACAAGCCCGCCCCTGTGGTGCCCCCGCCGGCCGACTCCACCCAGGTGATGGCGCTGCCCGGCCGCGTCGTGGGCCCCCGCACCAAGGGGGCGTCGAAGAAGCTCGGGGAGGCCGGGGAGGGTGCGCGTGACCGCCTGCGTGGCGCGCTGCGCTCTGTGCGGAACGCGAAGGCGGCGCCCGGCGCCGGTGCGGGTGTGGCTGTCGCCGCCTCGACGTCCGCTCCTGCCGCCTCGCCTGCGCCGCGGACGGCTCCTTCGGCTCCGGCCCGGCCCACGGCTTCGCCGGCCTCCGCCGTCGGCGGCGTACCCCCGCAGCGTCCGGGCGGGTCGTCGAACGCGCCGGTCCGGGCGTCCATCACGGACGTGGTGCCCCGCCGCACCCTGGCGATCATCGCGGTCGTCATCGTGCTCGCCGTGCTCGGCACGGTCCTTGCGCTCACGCTCGGCGGGGGTGACAAGGACAACGGGAGCAGCGGTTCCGCCAAGGGCGGCACCTCCGCCTCGGCGGGCGGCGCCTCTGCCGACACGGACAAGGGCGACGCAAGCGGCAAGGACCAGGGCCAGGACCCGAGCAACGGTCAGGGCAAGGACAAGGGCGAGGGCAAGGACAAGGACGACGACTCGGGCAAGGGGTCGGACGACTCCGGGACCGGGAGTTCGAAGGCCGGCGACGCGCTGCCCGCCGGGTACAGGACGGTCACCAACAAGCAGTTCCACTTCGCGATGGCGATGCCCAAGAACTTCACGCGCTACAAGATCGCGGGCAGTAACTCGGGTCAGATCTACGCCGTCGACGGTGGATTCCCGCGCGTCCAGATCGACTACAACAGCTCGCCCGGGAAGGATGCCGCTGCCGCCTGGAACGCCGCGAGGAGCGCGGTCGCGGCCAGCAGTGACGGCTACCGGCACCTCGGGATAAGGAAGGTCGAGTTCAACGGCTACCCGACCGTCGCCGACTGGGAGTTCGAGCGTACGCAGCAGGGCCAGCGGGTCCGGGTGCTGAACCGTGGTTTCCGGGCCGACGACACGCACGGCTACTCGATCATGATCAGCTGCAAGGCGAGCGAGTGGAACGGCAAGGAGTGCCGGACGCTGCGCGAGACGGCCTTCGCCACGTTCAAGCCCAAGGACTGAGCGCCGGGTTGCGGCGACCTGCCGCACGGTCGGCACTTGCCACGTATTGTGAGAGCTTGAGAACCGTACGCAGCCGAATGCATAGGTCAATTGCACGGTAAGTGACCGCAATTGACGGGTTGGTACGGGATTTGTGGCCGGGGGGACAGCGCGCTCTGGGGAGGCGTCGTGGACGACTATGCGGGTCGGGTGCTTGCCGACCGCTACCGCCTGCCGCTGCCTCCGTCGGACGAGTACGAACTGGTCGAGACCCGGGCGTTCGACACGGCCAGCGGTCAGGAAGTCCTGGTGCGTCAGCTGCCGTTGCCGGAGGTCGTGGACGCCGAGGTGCTCGACGCCGACGGGCTGCCCTCGACGGCCCGGCGGACCACCGGGCGCGCGGTGCGGCGGTCCACGGACCCCGCGGTCCGGCGCGCGATAGAGGCCGCACAGGCCGCCGCCCAGGTGCCCGACCATCCGAGGCTCGACCAGGTCTTCGATGTGTTCGCCGAGGACGGGTCGCTCTGGATCGTGAGTGAGCTGGTCGCTGCCCGCCCGCTGGCCGCGCTGCTCGCCGAGCGGCCGCTGAATCCGTACCGGGCCGCCGAGATCGGCTCTGATGTGCTGACGGCCCTGCGGGTGCTCCACGCGCACGGCTGGACCCACCGGAACATCACCGTTCGTACGGTGCTGATCTGCGACGACGGGCGCGTCGTGCTGACCGGCCTGGCGGCCGGGGCGGCGGAGGAGGCGCTGTGCGGGTACATGCCGACGCCGCAGCCCGACGACGAGGACGCGTACGGGCAGCCCGCGGTCGAGTCGGGCCCGACCGGTCCGTACGTTCCGCCCACCGCGTCGCTGTCGCCCTCCGGTCCGGCCGGGATCGCCGGTCCGGGCGAGGCCATCGATCATCCGGTCGAGTCCGTCGATCCGGTCGGGCTGCCGGCCTCGCGCCACCCCGCCGGTGAGCTGGAAGCCGTACGCCGGCCGCCGGACCCCGACACTCACGACGCGGGCGGCGCCGCGGAGTTGCGGGCCGCACGCGCCGGAGCCATCGCCGCCTACCGGGCGGGCACCCGCGCCGCCGCACGCGTCAGCGAGGAGCGGCGACAGGCCGGGACGAGTGAGCCGGCGGAAGCGGAGGAGACCGGCGTCCTTCCCGTGCAGCGCCCCGGACGGCCCGACACCGGCCGGGTGCAGCCCACGGGAGGCTGGGGCCCCACCGCCGACGACCCGTACGACGACGAGGGCGGCGAAGAGGACGACAACGGGTACGGCATCCCGTACGGCAGCGACAGGGGCGACGACGGCGACGGCGGTCACCGCGGGCAGGGGCCGCCCGGCCGGCGGATGCACCTGACCGGCACCTGGGGCGACGGCGCCGACTTCGGGCGCCCCGTTCCCGCCGGAGGCTCCAACGAGGATGCCCTGCGCGCCGACGCACGGCGCCATGGCACCACCTCCGCAGCGGAACACCGACACCAGCAGCCGCAACAGGTCACCTCCGGCCGCTGGGACGACATCGTCGCCGGTGACCGGGGGAGTTCCGCCTACCGCGGCCCCGCCACCACCCTGGCCGCCGAGCGCGCCCGGCAGACCCGGATCGCCGTCGTCGGTGCCGTCACCGAGCGCTGGGCGCCCGAGCAGGCCGGACCGGTCCACGAGAACTGGCAGTTGGCGCCGCCCATCGGCCCCGCCACCGACCTCTGGGCGCTCGGCGCCCTGCTCTACCGAGCCGTCCAGGGCCATGCCCCGTACCCCGAGGAGAACGCGGCCGAGCTCGTCCAGATGGTCTGCGGCGAGCCGCCCGCCTTCGCCGAGGAGTGCGGTCCGCTGCGCCCCGTCGTCGAGTCGTTGCTGCGCCAGGACCCCACCGAGCGGCCGGACTTCGAGGAGCTGCGCGGCTGGCTGCGCTCTCTCGTTCGGTCGGCGCCCGAGCCCGAGGCCGGTCTCGATGTCGTGCCCGTGCCGTCCGGCGACGACACCCGGCTGCCCGTCGTACGCCGCCGGGGCGAGCTGGTCCGTAAGCGTCGCGGCCGCCTGGGCAGCGCCTCGGCGCACGGCCGCCACCGCCAGACGAGGGAGAGGCCCGGCCGGTACGAGCGGCCGCGGGTCGAGAGGGCGCCCAGGGCCCCGCGTGAGCCCAAGGGGCCCAAGGCGTTGCGCACCCCGCCCCGTCCGCAGCAGGGCGACGGGCGCGCGCCGCGGTGGCTCGGGCGCCTGCTGCTCGTGCTGATCCTGCTGGCCCTGGCCGCGGCCATCGCGTACGCCGTGATGTTCATGCCCAAGGCCGGCACCGGATCCGACTCGAAGGGATCGGGCCCGGCCGCCACGGACACCGGCGCCCCCGGCACGTCCGACGGGAAGGCGCCGTCGCAGTCGCCCCGGTCGTCGCCCGGCACCCAGAAGCCGCAGACCAGCCGCTCCGCCGTCGCGCTCGCCCCCGGATACACCCTGCGCAAGGACGAGGAGGGCTTCGAGGTCGGCGTGCTGAAGGGCTGGCAGCGCAGCCCCGCCGACGCGGACCGGCAGATACGGTACGGCAGTGACGGGTTCAGTCTGCTGGTCGTGCCGGGGCGTGACACCGTGCGGGCCAACGGTGCTGACCCGCTGGTCTACCAGCGCGACAAGGAGCGGGAGTTGCAGCCCTTCCGGGACTCCAGCTGGTCCTCTGCGACGGGGCTGCGCCGTATCGACGTCGGCCGACAGGCCATGGCGGAGGGCCAGTTCACCTGGCAGGACGACACGGGGCGCGAGGTCTATGTCCGCAACCTCGCGATGATCGTCGACGGCCGCTACCACGTGCTCCAGGTGATCGGCCCGGACAGTGAGCGTGACAAGGTGACAGCCATCTACGAACAGGCCATCGCCTCCTACCGCGTGACTTCCTGAATCGGCGGCAGGAACGCGGTCGGCCGCGCGACAAGCATCACAGTGCGATCTCGTGAGCGATGCGAGGTTCCGTGGCCGTACCTTCCCTCCGTAACCTGGCAGCCGAAGGAAACGGGGCGGGGACAAGTGGACCGATCACAGGAAACGGGCGCGGGGCTGGTACTGGCCGGAAGATACCGGCTCGGTGAAGTCCTCGGGCGCGGAGGCATGGGCAAGGTCTGGCGTGCCCACGACGAGGTGCTGCACCGCACGGTGGCTGTCAAGGAGTTGACCGCCGGGCTGTACGTCGCGGAGGCCGACCGGGTGGTGCTGCATGCCCGTACCCAGAAGGAGGCCCGGGCGGCGGCCCGCATCACCCATCCCGGCGTGGTCACCGTCCATGACGTGGTCGAGTACGACAACCGGCCCTGGATCGTCATGCAGTACGTCGACGGGCCGTCACTCGCCGACGCCGCCAAGGAGAGCGGCGAGATCGCGCCGCGCGAGGCGGCCAGGATCGGCCTCCATGTCCTGAGTGCCCTGCGCGCCGCGCACAGCGCCGGTGTGCTGCACCGGGACGTGAAGCCCGGCAACGTACTCCTCGCCCGTGACGGGCAGGTGCTGCTCACCGACTTCGGGATCGCCGCGATAGAGGGCGACTCGACGATCACCAGGACCGGTGAACTGGTCGGTTCCATCGACTATCTGGCGCCCGAGCGGGTACGGGGCGGCGACCCTGGCCCCGCGTCCGACCTCTGGTCCCTCGGCGCCACGCTCTACACCGCGGTCGAGGGGTGTTCGCCGTTCCGTCGTACGTCCCCGATCTCCACCATGCAGGCCGTCGTAACCGAGGAACCACCGCCGCCCGCCCGGGCCGGGGTGCTGGCACCGGTGATCACTGCACTGCTCCGCAAGGACCCGGCGGACCGGCCGTCGGCGGCCGAGACGGAGCGGATGCTGCTGCAGGCGATGGAGGGCCGCGAGCCCCGGGCGGCGCAGGCCTACGTCCCGACCCAGCGGGTGTCCGAGGAAGCCCTGCGTTCGATGGGCCCGGACGGCACGGTCGGCACCGGAGCGGAAGCACGCGTCACCGTCCCGCAGTTCACCGCCACGCCGGTGACCCGCCGCAGCCGCGGCCGTTGGCGTACGACGATCCTGGTCGTCGCCCTCGCGGCGCTGGTCGGCGGCGGCGCCGGACTGGCCGCGATGAAGTACGGCGACAACTCGGGGGCGGACTCCGCCGGGAGCGGTTCGCTGCACGGCAGCAGCACTTCGCCGCGGCCTTCGGCGGAGACATCGAAGAGCCCACCGTCCACCGCGGTCGTGCCCGACGGCTGGCATCGGGAGGACGACCCCGAGGGGTTCAGCCTGGTCGTACCGGACGGCTGGAAGCGCCGGGCGGACAGGCAGAACGTCGACTACACCCCGGACGACGGCAACCACTACATCCGGATCAGCGTCGACCCGGAGCCCGACTTCGAGAACTCGTACATGCACATGCTCAACATGGAGAGGGACCTCGCCGGGCGGCTGCCCGGGTACGAGCGCAAGACCCTGCACTCCAAGTACTACCGCGATCGGCCGGGTTCCCTCTGGGAGTTCACCTGGACCGAGTCCAAGGATCACCCGGGCCCGCGCCACGCGATCGACCAGATGTACTACGAGGAGGAGGGCGGCCCGGAGTACGCGCTGTACATGACGGGTCCGGCCGACGACTGGGACACCACCCGGGACCAGTTCGACACGATGCTGCGCGGCTGGCGTGCACCGGCCGGCACCGGCTGAGACTGCCGGGATTCCATCGGCCACAAACCGCAGTAGCTCCCTGATCAGGGGCTTTGTTGCCAGTGATCACTGGCTCGTTTGTGGGGAGTGTGAAAACCTATTACCGACGGGTACCCAAAGCGGTGGGGTGGACATACCCTCGCCCTCATGACGGACTCGACGGATTCACAGGCATCTGCCGCCCCCCTCGGTACCAACCCCGTGGTCGCCGCCCCCGCGGGTGTGCGCACGGCTGCCGATGTGGTGACACCCGAGGTGATCGCCCAGCTCACCCGTGGTGTCGTCGGCTCCGGCCGTACCGCGAACCACACCCCGTTCACCGGGGAGAAGCTGGCCGACCTGCCCGAGTCCACGCCCGAGGACGTCGCGACAGCCTTCGAGCTTGCCCGCGCCGCCCAGCCCGCCTGGGCCGCCACCCCGGTCCGGACCAGGGCCGCCGTCCTCCTCCGCTTCCACGACCTCGTGCTCGAGCGGCAGGCGGAGGTCCTCGACCTCATCCAGCTGGAGACCGGCAAGGCCCGGCTGCACGCCCACGAGGAGGTGCAGGCGGTCGCCGTCTCCGCCCGGCACTACGGGCGCAGGGCGGCCTCGTACCTGAAGCCGAAGCGCCACACCGGTGTCGTGCCGACGCTGACCAAGGTCACCGAGCTGCGGCAGCCGCGCGGTGTCATCGGCCAGATCGCGCCGTGGAACTACCCGTTCGAGCTCTCCGTCGGCGATGCGCTGCCCGCGTTCGTCTCCGGGAACGCCCTCGTGATGAAGCCTGACACGGAGACCGCGCTGACCGCGCTCTGGGCCCGTGACCTGCTGATCGAGGCCGGGCTGCCCGCCGAGGTGTTCCAGGTCGTCCTCGGTGACGGACCGGTCGTCGGGCCCGAGGTCGTCAAGCACGCCGACTACGTCTCGTTCACCGGCTCCACGCGCACCGGCCGCGAGGTCGCCCAGGGTGCCGCCGCCCGCCTGGTCGGCGTCTCGCTGGAGCTCGGCGGCAAGAACGCCATGCTGGTCCTCAAGGACGCCGACGTGGAGAAGGCCGCCGCCGGTGCCGTCCGCGCCTGCTTCTCCTCCGCCGGACAGCTCTGCATCTCCATCGAGCGGCTGTACGTCCACGAGTCGGTCGCCGACGACTTCGTGGAGCGGTTCGCCACCCGCACGAAGGCCATGCGGCTCGGCAACTCCCTCGCGTACGGCGCCGACATGGGTTCGCTCGTCGGCGAGCGCCAGCTGGAGACCGTCACCCAGCATGTCGCGGAGGCCGTGGAGAAGGGCGCCACGCTCGTCGCCGGCGGTGTCGCCCGCCCCGACATCGGCCCGCTGTTCTACGAGCCGACCATCCTCGACGGCGTCGAGGCGCCGATGGCCGTCTGCACCCAGGAGACCTTCGGCCCGGTCGTCTCCGTCTACCGCTTCTCCGACGAGGACGAGGTCATCGCCCTCGCCAACGCCACCCCGTACGGCCTGAACTCCAGCGTCTGGACCAAGGACTCCAGGCGCGGTCACGAGGTCGCCGCCCGGCTGCGCACCGGCACGGTCAACATCAACGAGGGGTATGCCCCCGCGTACGGCAGCGTGCAGTCCCCGATGGGCGGCATGAAGGACTCCGGCCTCGGCCGGCGGCACGGCTCCGAGGGCATCCTCAAGTACACGGAGGCCCAGACCGTCGCCCAGCAGAGGCTGATCCCGCTCGCCCCGTCCTTCGGGATGGACGACGAGAAGTACGCGGCGTTCATGAGCCGCAGCCTGAAGGCGATGAAGGCGTTCCGCCTGCGCTGACCCCCGTAACACCGCGGCACCTTCTGCCCTTTTCGTACCGAGGAGAGCCATGTCCCAGGACAGCCCTGCCCAGAATCAGGCCGTACCGGCCGACGAGACCGATGACGACGCGGCGTACGACTACGACGTCCTTGTCGTCGGCTCGGGCTTCGGCGGTGCGGTGTCGGCCCTGCGGCTGACCGAGAAGGGGTACCGGGTCGGGGTCCTGGAGGCGGGCCGCCGCTTCACCCCCGGCACCCTCCCCAAGAACTCCTGGGACATCAAGAACTACCTGTGGGCCCCCGCACTCGGGCTCTTCGGCATCCAGCGTGTGCATCTGCTCGGCAATGTGATGGTGCTCGCCGGCGCGGGTGTCGGCGGCGGCTCGCTCAACTACGCCAACACGCTGTACGTACCCCCGGCACCGTTCTTCGAGGACCGGCAGTGGGCCGCCATCACCGACTGGCAGGACGAGCTGGCGCCGTACTACGACCAGGCCACGCGGATGCTCGGAGTCCGGCTCAACCCGACGATGACCCCGTCCGACGTCCATCTGAAGGCGACCGCGCAGACCATGGGGGTCGGCGAGACCTTCCATCTCGCCCCGGTCGGCGTCTTCTTCGGCGACGGCAAGGACGCCGACGGTACGGCGAGGGCGAAGCCCGGTGAAACGGTCGCCGACCCGTACTTCGGCGGCGCGGGGCCCGCCCGCAAGGCCTGCACCGAGTGCGGGGAATGCATGACGGGCTGCCGTCACGGCGCGAAGAACACCCTCAACGAGAACTACCTCCACCTCGCCGAGAAGGCCGGAGCGGTCATCCACCCGATGACCTCCGTGGTCGCGATCACGGATGACCCGGAGGGCGGTTACCACGTCACCACCGTCCCGACGGACCGCCGCAGGAAGGGCAGGCCGACGCTGCTGCGCGCTCGCGAGGTGGTCGTGGCGGCGGGTACGTACGGCACCCAGACCCTGCTCCACACGATGAGGGACCAGGGGCTGCTGCCCCGGCTGTCGTCGCGGCTCGGCGAGCTGACCCGTACCAACTCCGAGGCGCTCGTCGGCTCGCAGACCAGCGACCGCCGCTACCGAAAGAAGCACGGCACCGCGAAGGCCGACTTCACCCAGGGCGTCGCCATCACCTCGTCGATCCACCCCGACGAGAACACCCACATCGAGCCGGTCCGCTACGGCAAGGGCTCCAACGCCATGGGCGCGATGTCGATCCTGCAGGTGCCGTACGGCGGCCGCCGGGTGCTGGGCTGGCTCGGCAACATGGCCAGGCACCCGGCCCTCGCCGTGCGATCGCTCTCCAATCGGCGCTGGTCGGAGCGGACCATCATCGGCCTCGTCATGCAGTCGCTGGACAACTCCCTGACGACGTACCGCAAGCCGGGCGGTATCGGAAAGGGCCTGCTCACCGCCCGCCAGGGGCACGGCGCGCCGAACCCGACCCAGATCGAGGAGGCCACACGCAGCGCCTCGCTGCTCGCCGAGGAGATCAACGGGTTCGCCGGTTCGAACGTCGGGGAACTCATGGGTACCCCGCTCACCGCGCACTTCCTCGGTGGCTGCCCGATCGGTGCCGACGCCGAGGAGGGGGTCATCGACCCGTACCACCGGCTGTACGGGCACCCGGGTATCTCGGTCGTCGACGGCTCGGCGGTCTCCGCGAACCTCGGCGTCAACCCGTCGCTGACCATCACCGCGCAGGCGGAGCGGGCCATGTCGTTCTGGCCCAACAAGGGCGAGGCGGACCCGCGTCCGGCGCAGGGCGAGGCGTACGAGCGGCTGGCCGCGGTCGAACCGAAGGCGCCGGCGGTGCCGAAGGAGGCCTTCGGCGCGCTCAAGCTGCCGTTCCTGGGCCTTCCCGCGGTCCCGCCGAAGAAGAACGCAGACAAGTAGAAGAGAAACAGGGCAGCGGAAAGGGGCTGCACCCCCCTCCGAGTGCAGCCCCTCACGCCTACCGGTGATGTCGCCCGTTACGCGGCGGCGTCACCGTTCCTGCGGCGCCGCACGACGAACATCGCACCGGCCACCGAGCACTACGGCCGCGCCGCCCGCGAGGGCGAACATCGGCACTGCGGAGGACGAACCGGTCTCGGCGAGCGTGCCAGGCCTTCCGCGTGGCCGGGTCACGGCTGGGGCCGGTGTCCTGCATGCATGACCCGTGGTCCGGGGTAATGGTTGTCCGGATACTCACAGAATCCTTATGTGATGCCCGTCACGCCTCCCCCTGTGGCCCCTCCGGTACCTGTGGTGCCGCCGTCGTCGCCCTGCTGACGCGACGGCTCCGCTGCGCCTCCAGGGGCCGGCAGCCACGAGAGGGTCACGACATGACCAAGGGCCCCGTGGGCCGTGAACCGGTCCATGGGGCCCTTGTGGATCAGCACCGGTGTCAGGACGGCGCCGGTACCGAGAAGCGGTGCCGGGGATCGTCGCAGAGTGAGGTGCATCGGGTCTGCGCCCCCGGCGTACGGGGGCGCAGGAGTGGCGTCCACCCAAGTCAGAGGTGGTGCGAAATGGGGGGAGGCGTGCCCTACGCGTCGTGCTGGACGGGCTGCGCCTTGCGCAACCGTTTCGACCGGATACGGCCGGCTCCGGGCGTCCCCGAAGCCGACCGTTCTTGGGGTGACCGGGCTGCTGTCCCCTGCCGACCGGTCACGCACGCTGGGGCGCGGTCCCACGGCGTACCTGCAGTACGCCACACGCTCCAGCGGAGCCACGCGTGGTTACTTCGAAAGCCGCCCCTGGCTGGCACGGACACCGGGACCAACGAAGTCACCGTCCGCCCGGTCACGCGCCGTACGGGTGAGAGTCGGCCCGAACGCAGATACGCCCGTACGCCCCGCGGCCGGTGCGGCAGCCGCGCAGGTCTCACACGCGGCCGCGGCACAGCTCCAGCAGCGTCATGGCGAGCGAGGTGCCGGGCTTGCCGAGCGCGTCCCGGTACTGGCCGAGGATCTCCATCTCGCGGGAGAGGTTGACCCGGCGGCCACCGGAGGTGACCCGGGCCTCCTGGATGACGGCCGAGACGGCCATCCGTTCCTGGACGAGCCCGATGATCCGGTCGTCCAGTGAATCGATGCGCTCTCGGGCTCCGGCGATCAGCGCGGCGGCCTCGTCGGTGTGCGCACCGGTCTTCTCGGTGGGGGTCTTCTCGGCGAGCTTCTTCGCGGCGACGGCGGTGCTGTTCATTCCGTGACTCCTGATGTCCTGGTGGGGTGCGGCCCCCCGGAGCGATCGGACCCGGAATGCCAGAACGCCCCGGGCCTGTCGGCCCGGGGCGCCTGGAACGTTGCTTGTCAGTGGCTCAAGCAGCACGACCATGGCAGCCGGCGGGCCGGGTGCCATAGGTAAAGACGTAGGTCGTGTGCTGACGCATGCCCTCAGTATGGACCCGCCCCCGCCGGTGGTCCAACGCGGCGCCCGGATGGTGAGACGCCGTGGTGACGGCGGCCGACGACCCGTCCCGTCGGACGCGAACAGGGTCTCCCTCGCATCCCCGGTAGAATCGGGAGGACCGACCCCCCTTCACCGCCGGAAGGCCGCCCGTGCCAGCAGCACCCCCCGCCGCCCCCGACACCGCACCCGACGTGGTCCTTGTTGTCGACTTCGGCGCGCAGTACGCCCAGCTCATCGCCCGACGCGTCCGTGAGGCCCGGGTCTACAGCGAGATCGTCCCGTCCACGATGCCGGTGGCCGAGATGCTGGCCAAGAATCCCCGGGCGATCATCCTGTCCGGCGGCCCCTCCTCGGTGTACGCGGAGGGCGCGCCCAGCCTCGACCGCTCGCTGTTCGAGGCCGGGGTCCCGGTCTTCGGCATGTGCTACGGCTTCCAGCTGATGGCCACCACGCTCGGCGGGACCGTCGACGACAACGGTGCCCGTGAGTACGGCCGCACCCCGCTGACCGTCTCCAAGACCGGCTCCACGCTCTTCGAGGGCACGCCCGCCGAGCAGTCGGTGTGGATGTCGCACGGCGACGCCTGCTCCGCCGCCCCCGAGGGCTTCACCGTCACCGCGTCCACGGACGTCGTGCCGGTCGCCGCCTTCGAGAACGACGAGAAGAAGCTGTACGGCGTCCAGTACCACCCGGAGGTGCTGCACTCCACGCACGGCCAGCAGGTCCTGGAGCACTTCCTCTACCGCGGCGCCGGCATCGAGCCGACCTGGACCACGACCAACGTGGTCGAGGAGCAGATCGCGCTGATCCGCGAGCAGGTCGGCACCAAGCGCGCCATCTGCGGGCTCTCCGGCGGCGTGGACTCCGCGGTCGCCGCAGCCCTCGTGCAGAAGGCCATCGGCTCCCAGCTGACCTGCGTGTACGTGGACCACGGTCTGATGCGCAAGGGCGAGACCGAGCAGGTCGAGAAGGACTTCGTGGCCGCCACCGGCGTCCAGCTGAAGGTCGTCGACGCCGAGGAACGGTTCCTGAAGGCGCTTGCCGGGGTCTCCGACCCCGAGCAGAAGCGAAAGATCATCGGCCGCGAGTTCATCCGTGTCTTCGAGCAGGCCCAGGCCGAGCTCGTCGCCGAGGCGGGCGCGGCCGGCGAGGACGTCGCGTTCCTCGTGCAGGGCACGCTCTACCCGGACGTCGTGGAGTCCGGCGGCGGCACCGGTACCGCCAACATCAAGTCCCACCACAACGTGGGCGGTCTTCCCGACGACATCGAGTTCCAGCTCGTCGAGCCGCTGCGCCAGCTGTTCAAGGACGAGGTCCGGATGGTCGGCCAGGAGCTCGGCCTGCCGGAGGAGATCGTCCAGCGCCAGCCGTTCCCCGGCCCCGGACTCGGTATCCGGATCGTCGGCGAGGTCACCAAGGACCGGCTCGACCTGCTGCGCGAGGCCGACGCCATCGCCCGCGAGGAGCTGACCGCGGCCGGACTCGACCGTGACATCTGGCAGTGCCCCGTTGTCCTCCTGGCCGATGTCCGCTCGGTCGGCGTCCAGGGCGACGGCCGCACCTACGGCCACCCGATCGTCCTGCGCCCGGTCTCCTCCGAGGACGCCATGACGGCCGACTGGTCGCGTCTGCCGTACGAGGTTCTGGCGAAGATCTCCACCCGCATCACGAACGAGGTCGCCGACGTCAACCGCGTCGTCCTCGACGTGACGAGCAAGCCGCCGGGCACCATCGAGTGGGAGTAGCCCTCCCCCGCAGAGTCAACGTGATGCCGTCGCTCATTCGTTTGAGCGGCGGCATCGTCGTACCGGCTGAGAAAACCGATTGCACCGCCTGCACGTCTGTGCGAGGCTCCGCGACCATGTCTGCCGATGAGATCCGCCCGATCATCTCCGCGCCTCACAACTCCCGACTGACCTGGAACACCCCGCTCTCCGAGGAGCACGCCGCACAGTTGATCTCGGCCTGTGCACCCGCCCCCGGGGCGCGCATCGTGGACATCGGCAGCGGCTGGGGTGAACTGCTGATGCGACTGGTGGCATCGGCGCCCGGCAGCACCGGCGACGGTGTGGAGACCGACCCCGACGCTGTGGCGCGCGGGCGGGCACTCGCCGAGGAGCGGGGGCTCGCGGAGCGCGTACGGTTCCACGCGACGCCCGCCACCGAGTGGACCGAGAGCGGCTACGACCTCGCCGTGTCCATCGGTTCCGCCCATGCCTGGCCCGGCTCGACGGCCGAGGCGCTGAAGGCCCTGAGCGCCGCCGTCCGGCCCGGCGGGCGGGTGCTGTACGGCGACGGGATCTGGCTGAGGGAGCCGTCCCCCGCCGCACTCGCCGGCATCGGGGCCGAACCCGGCGACTTCGGATCGCTGCTCGAATTGATCAGGCTCGCCGAGTCCGTCGGGCTGCGCGCACTCCAGGTGACCGTCGCCGACCAGCGTGAATGGGACCTCTTCGAGTCGAACGGGCCGATCGGACGGGGTGAGCGCTGGGCGCTGGAGAACCCCGGGCATCCGCTGTACGACGAGGTGATCGCCGAGGTCGACGCCCGCCGCACCGGCTACTACGGCGGCTACCGCGGGGACTTCACCCTCGCCTACCTCGTGCTGAGCGCCTGACCGTTCCCGAATCGGTGCGTGATCGCTCTGGCCACCTGCGGCGACCGGCGGTAACTTCCGGTCCCGTACGCCCTGGGAGCCCCGAGGAGTCGCCATGCCCGAGCCCACACCGATACCCGTGGAACAGCTGCAGTTCGCGATGCCGCCCGTCCATCAGTCGGTCTACGAGGAACGCGCGTACCGCAAGGAGCGGCTGGCCGGGGCGCTGCGGCTGTTCGCGGCGTACGGGTACGAGGACGGCGTCTCCGGTCACATCACCGCGCGGGACCCGGAGTACACCGGCTGCTTCTGGGTCAACCCGTTCGGCGCCCCCTTCGACGGAATCCTGTCGAACGAGCTGATCCTGGTCAACGGTGACGGGCAGGTAGTCGAGGGGCGCCACCACGTCAACCAGGCGGCGTTCGCCGTCCATGCCCAGGTGCACCGGGCCCGCCCGGACGTCGTCGCCGTCGCGCACACGCACTCCCTGCACGGGCGGGCGCTGTCGGCGCTCGGTGAGTTCATCGAGCCGATCACCCAGGAGTCCTGCGCCTTCTACGAGGACCACGCGGTCTACCAGGCCTACACCGGGGTCGTCGTCGACGAGGAGGAAGGGCGGCGGATCGCGGCCGCGCTCGGCACCCGCAAGGCGATCATCCTGCGCAACCACGGGCTGCTGACGGTCGGCGACTCGGTGGACGCGGCCGCCTGGTGGTTCGTCACGATGGAGCGTTCCTGCCAGGTGCAGTTGACCGCGCGGGCGGCCGGGAAGCCGGTTCTGATCGAGCACCGTGAGGCGGTGGCCACCCGCGAACAGCTCGGCAGCGACCTGGTGGCCTGGATCAACTACCAGCCCCTGTGGAACAGGATCTCCCGAACATTCTGACGATCCGCGCGCCCCGGCGGCCCCGATGCGGGGCAGGCCCGTCCCGTACGGCACAATTCGCAGCAATCGGTGGTCAGTTGGCAGTACGTGGGCGGGAAAGGGCGGCGTTCTCCGTGGCGTTGGACGAGGCACGACAAGGCACTCACGGCGGTGGCTGTACGTGCGGCGACTGCCCGCACGGAGCGCGCGAGGGACACCGGCGCGCGGTGGCCGCCTTCCTGGCCAAGCGGGACGAACTCGCCGCGGGCCAGGGGCTGCCGACCGGCGTCGCCCAGTCCGCGTCCGCGACCCGCCAGTGGGTCTCCGACGAGCTGACCGAGTCGGCCCGTACGGTCGCCGAGCGCAACCGGGAGGCGGGCGACGCCTGGCTTCACCAGGTGTGGGTGCGCACCCTGACCGTCGTCTGGGGAGGCGTCGCCCTGCTCGCCATCGGTGAGGCCGGCACCGCCATCGGTGCGGGCTGGTCGACGGCCCGTACCGCCGGTCTGGTCGCCGCGCTCGTCACCGCCGGGCTGCTGACCGGCGCCGCCCGCTTCCACCGGGCCCGCGGCGGTGTCCTCGCCCCGCTGATCGGCGAGGACAACCGGCTCTCCACCTCCCGTGCGGTGGCCGTGGCCTGGGTGCTGCTCGCCGTCTTCTCCGTACTCGTCCTCGCCCTCCAGCTGGCGGGCGCCTCCGGCCATGCGGAGCGCGACGCGCTGATCGACGGTCTGGAGCTGGCGCGTGGCGCCGGGGTGCTGACCGCGCTGGCGCTGGTGTGCGCCATTGCCGTGGTCGTGCGCCGGGTGGTGACCGTACGCGCCCTCGCCGGGCGTCTGCAGAAGCTGCGCGCCGACCGGCCGCGCGCCGCCGATCTGCTCACCGACGACTCCGGGCGGGGCAGTTTCACCGACGTGCAGTACGTGTTGGTGAGCGCCGTCTCCGTACTCTTCGCCGTGGTCCGGCTGGCCCGCCGGCCCGAGCAACTGCCCGATCTGCCCTGGGGGCTGGCCCTGCTGGTGGCCGTCTCCGCGGCGACGTATTTCGCCGGCAAGTACACGGAGGGCGGGCGCCCGGTCGTGCTGTCCGTCGTACGGGCCCGGGAGCCCGGGGATCTGGACGCGCCGATCCGTACCGGCGACGACATCGAGATCCGCGGTGCAGGTTTCGTGCCGCCCGGCGCCGGGGCCCCGGACCGGCTGGCCCGCGTGGTCGTCCGGATCGGCCGGGTTCATGTCCATGTCCCGCTGGTCCCGGTGGCAGGCGGCTTCGCCAACCCGGCGGACACCGTGCTCACCGTGCCGGTGCCGGTGGAGGTCGAACCGGGACTGGTGGACGTACAGGTCGTGACGGCCGCCGGGGTGGAGACGAATCGGGTCGAGATCGACGTCACGGACTGAACGGCCGGCCGGATCCCCGCCGATTGCGCCTGATCGAACCGTAGGGCTGGTGAGCAGCGCGTTCACCGCGTACGTATGGTCTGGTAACGGGTCGACGGAAGGCGGGGTCGCTATGCATGGGTACGGCACGAATACACGTGGTCTGGGCGAGACGAGGAGCCTGCGGGAGCTGGCACGGGAGCATGCGCTGCTGCCGCTGCGCATATTTCTCGGCGTCACCTTCATCTATGCCGCGCTCGACAAACTGACGGACAGCGCCTTCTTCCGCGCCTCCGGGTCGGGCTCGGTCGGCGAGATGATGCACGCGGTACGCGACTCGTCCGCGATCCCGGCCCTCGTCGACCTCTCGCTGAAGAACCCCGGAGCGTTCGGGTACGCCATCGCCTTCGGTGAACTCGCCGTCGGCATCGGCACCCTGATCGGGCTGTGGGCGCGGCTCGCCGCACTCGGCGGGGCACTGATCTCGCTGAGCCTGTGGCTGACCGTGAGCTGGCAGGCCGATCCGTACTACTTCGGCAACGACCTGGCCTACCTCATGGCTTGGTTGCCGCTCGTGCTCGCCGGCGCCGCATCTTTCTCCGTGGACGCCTTCTTCGCGTCGCGGCGCCGCCGCATCCGGTAGCTCACCCACGTCGTGGTGGCGGCCAGCCAGAGGCCGCCGAAGAACACCGGGAAGAAGAAGGTCCAAGGGGCGTCCCAGCTGCCCGCAGCGTCCGCCGCGTAGCCGGCCGCCAGGGCGAGCATCGCGACGCCCGCCACCGCGCGCCCCGGCCGGATCTCATGACGCAGCACGAGTGACCTCCACCTGTCCGATACCGACTTCCAGGTCCAGCTCGACCGTGCCGGCCGGGGTGACGCCGGCCGGCGGAGCGATCGTCCGGTGCTCGTTCCGTGCCGGGCTGATGTCCACATCGCCCGGTGGATCGGCCGGCAGCCGGATGTCCCCGAGTCCGGCCTCCGCCCGCAGCTGGACCGTCACCGCCTTCGGTACCACGACGGCCGCCCGGCCGGCGCCGACCCGTACCCGGGTGCTGACCGTGTCGCCCTTCGGCACCGGCACCTTTGTGAGGTCGAGCGTGCCGACCCCGGAGCCCAGTTCGTACCGCGGCTGGACCGCGGCGACCGAGGCGGGGCGCCACTCCTCGCGCACCCACCGGGTGCTGATGTCCTTCGGCAGCGCGGCCGCGCCCGCCAGCAGCACCGCCGTGATCACCGACAGCAGCAGCGTGCCGAACCCGGTCCGGCCGAGGAGCGTGCTGACCACCATGCCGGCACCGAACACGGCGAGCGCCGCGGCCAGACCGAACTGCAGGCTCGTACCGAGCGGATGGGTCTCCCAGCTGAGGCCCGTGGACAGACCGCCCGCGATCAGCGCGAACAGAAAGACCAGGCCGCCGATCGAGTGCGGCCCTTGGTCCGCCCGCATCCGTTCGGGCGCGCGGAACGGTGCGTCCGCCGCGGCCCTGCGGGGAGGCCGTACCGTGCCCTCGTCGAGCACCGTGTCCGCCGGACCCCACAGATAGCCGGCGCCCACCGGCCCCGAGGTGCCGTCCTTGATGATCGGATCCCGCCACCAGGACGGGCCGGCCGGCGACGGCGGCGCCTTCACCTCCGGCGGCGCGTCCGCCGCCGCCTGTGCGGCCGCCGGGTGCAGCGGGTCCTCGGGGGCCGTGGTCCTGCGGCGCTGCGTCCAGACACAGCAGCCGATGACCGCGAGCGTCAGCATCGCGGAGAACGCCAGCGTGCCGCCGTTGCCCAGCATGGAGAGGAAGAGCCCGCAGCCGATCAGCGCGAACAGCACCGCGATCAGCGACGCCCCTTCGACCCGGCCGGACAGCAGCCTGCGCGCCTCGTTCTCCTCCTCGCCCTCCAGCGGGATCAGCAGCCACGCGAAGCCGTAGAAGATCAGGCCCAGGCCACCGGTCACCGACAGGACACCGAGCACGATCCGGAAGATCACCGGGTCCACGTCGCAGTACCGGCCGAGCCCACCGCACACCCCGGCCACCACTTTCTGCCGCGCGCTGCGCTGCAGCTGCGGACCAGGTGCGGCGGGCGGCGCGACGCCGGGGGCGGCGTCCTGGGGAACGGTCATGGCTCCATGGTGACGGGCAGTGGGCGCCCGCGGCACCCGCGCCGACCCTGGCCGATCCCTGATATTGACCGCGCCGGACCCTGAAGGGAGGCCCTCGGGTCTCCGCACTACCGGCCGTCTCAGGGTCGAGTGGGGGCCGACCCTGATGCCGCCGCCCACCCCGACATGTGACGATCGGAGCATGCCAGCCGCCACGCCCCGAGCCGCAAGCTCCCGCAGCGCCGACCCGGAGGAGCCACCGCTGCGCAAGCTGTACCGCAGCGCCGACGGGCGGATGCTGGGCGGCGTCGCGCGCGGACTCGCCGGGCATCTCGGGCTGCCCGTCGCCTGGGTGCGGTTCGTCTTCCTCGGCCTGTTCTTCGCGGACGGCCTCGGTGCGCTGCTGTACGCCGTGTTCTGGATCGTCGTCCCGCTCGGTGTCGGCGGGGTCGAGGCGCCGCGCTCCGTGTTCGAGACCGGAGCCGACGGCCGGCGTCGGCTCCGCAAGCCCGACAAGGGGCAGGTCTTCGCCCTCATAGCGCTGCTGATCGGGGCTGCCGTCTTCGTGGGCAACGTCGACATGGGCAGCAAGGCCGACCGCTACATCTGGCCGACGCTGCTGATCGGTGCGGGCTCCGTCCTGGTGTGGCGGCAGGCCGACAACGCCCGGCGGGCCCGCTGGATGGAGGTCGGCAGCCGCCGCCGGGTGCTGCATCTGGCCCGTGGGCTGGCCGGGGTCGCCCTGGTCGGCCTGGGTCTCGCCGGCTTCATGGTGGTACGCGGCTCCGCGGCTCAGCTCGGCAATGTCCTCACCGCGGCGATCGCCGTCCTCACCGGCATCGCGCTGCTGGCCGGCCCCTATCTCGTACGCATGACCCAGGACCTCTCCGAGGAACGCCTGATGCGTATCAGGGCCCAGGAGCGCGCCGAGGTCGCCGCCCATGTCCATGACTCCGTGCTGCACACCCTCACTCTGATCCAGCGCAACGCCGAGGACCCGGGCGAGGTACGCAGGCTGGCCCGCGCCCAGGAACGCGAACTGCGCAACTGGCTGTACAACCCCCAGGGCACCGGCAAGGACGAGGGCGACGAACCGGAGACCCTCGCCGAAGCGGTCAAGCGCGCCGCCGCCGAGGTCGAGGACAAGCACGGCGTCCCGCTTGAGGTCGTCGTCGTCGGCGACTGCCCGCTCGACGAGAAGCTCGCCGCCCAGATGCAGGCCGCACGCGAGGCGATGGTCAACGCCGCGAAGTACGGTGGCGAGGGCGGCGCCGTGCAGGTCTACGCGGAGGTCGAGGGCCGTACGGTCTTCGTCTCGGTACGGGACAGGGGGCCGGGGTTCGATCCGGATTCCGTACCGGCGGACAGAATGGGCGTAAGAGAATCAATCATCGGCCGGATGCAGCGCAACGGCGGTACGGCGCGGCTGCGTTCGGTGCCCGGCGGGGGCACGGAAGTCGAGCTGGAGATGGAGAGGACGAGCGATGACGGACACCACTGAGGCAACCGGGGGCCCGGAGCGCCGGGTACGGGTCGTGCTCGTCGACGATCACCGGATGTTCCGCACCGGGGTGCAGGCCGAGATCGGCCGCACCGAGGAGACCGGCGTCGAGGTCGTCGGCGAGGCCGCCGACGTCGACCAGGCGGTCACCGTCATCACGGCGACCCGCCCCGAGGTCGTCCTCCTCGACGTCCACCTGCCGGGCGGCGGTGGCGTCGAGGTGCTGCGCCGCTGCGCCCCGCTGATGGGCGCGGTCGAGAACCCGGTGCGCTTCCTGGCGCTGTCCGTCTCGGACGCCGCCGAGGATGTCATCGGCGTCATCCGCGGCGGCGCCCGCGGCTATGTCACCAAGACGATCACCGGCACCGACCTGATCGACTCCGTCTTCCGGGTCCAGGAGGGCGACGCCGTGTTCTCGCCCAGGCTGGCCGGCTTCGTCCTCGACGCGTTCGCCTCGACGGACGCGCCGCCGGTCGACGAGGACCTGGACCGGCTGACGCAGCGCGAGCGCGAGGTGCTGCGGCTGATCGCCCGCGGCTATGCGTACAAGGAGATCGCCAAGCAGCTGTTCATCTCGGTGAAGACGGTCGAGTCGCATGTCTCGGCGGTGCTGCGGAAGCTCCAGCTGTCGAACCGGCACGAGCTGACGCGGTGGGCGACGGCCCGACGGCTGGTCTGAACTCCGGAAGCGTTCCGGCGGGCCGAGACTCCGGTGGTGTTCAGGCGGGGTCGAGCGAGATGTTCAGCTTCTCGCCGATCCTGCGGTATCCGATGCCCGCATAGATCCGTTCCACGTCGGCGTCGCCGGGCTCCAGCCACACCACCCGGCAGCCCCGCGCGAACGCGGTCGCGGTCAGGTGGGCGGAGAGCACGGCGCCGATGCCGCGGCGGCGGAACGTCTCGGCGACGGCGAGACCGGCCAGTTCGGTGAGGCCGTCGACGGGGACCGAGCAGCCGCCCGCGCCCGCCGGGACGCCGTCCACGGTGGCGAGGGCTGCCACGCCGCCGCCCGCTGCCGCGTTGCGCAGCCAGGCCGCCTCGCCGCCCTCGGGTTCGCCCGTGCCGCCGTAGCCGTGGTGCTGCACGCGGGCGGCGGCGTCGAACTCCGCGTCGGTGGCCGGTTCGGCGATGACGAGGGCGTCCACCGGCTTCGGCGGCAGGAGGTCGCCGGGGGCGCAGGCCAGGATCGGGGCCCTGTTCTCGACGGTGAAACCGGCGGCCAGCAGCGCGGGTTCGACCGCGGGTGCCCCACCGGGCAGATATTCCAGACGCGGCATCCGGTCCCGTTCGCGGAACGCGGCGATCAGCGCCTGCACATCAGCCGCCGTCGGCTCGGCCCCCTGGTCCGGGATCGCGTAGTTGGCGTACTTCAGCTGCCAGTCGGGGTTGTGGCGGACGGTGAACGGGCCGATCCGCAGATGGTCGGGGGAGCGCAGGGCGAGCGTACGGGTGTGGCTCTGGACGTCTGCGTCCATGGGCATGTGCGAGTCTCCTTCGACCGGTCCGGTGGGACTCGGGGGCTGCGGCAGCCGGGAGCCTATGCCACCCGGGTCGCCCCGGCGAAGGGCATTTCGTCGATCGGCGCGACGCGGACCGGTGCACCGGGGTGCGGCGCGTGGATCATCAGGCCGCCGCCGATGTACAGGCCGACATGGCTGACGCCGGAGTAGAAGAACACCAGGTCGCCCGGGGCGAGTTCGGAGCGGGAGATCCGCTGTCCGGCGTTGATCTGCGTGTACGTGGTGCGCGGGAGCGAGACGCCGGCGGAGCGCCAGGCGGCCTGGGTCAGCCCGGAGCAGTCGAACGAGGTCGGACCGGTCGCGCCCCAGACGTACGGCTTGCCCAGCGCCCCGTAGGCGAACGCGACGGCCTCCGCGGCGCGGGCGTTGGGGGCGGCCTGCGCGGCACCGGCGCGGCGGTTGCTGCGATCGGCGTGGCCGGCGGCGGAGCGTGCAGTGTCCCACTGCTGGTACGCGGCGCGCTGCGCGGGCGACAGGGTGTCCAGGAGCCGCTGGGCGTCGGCCAGTTTGGCCCTGACCGTCGTGCGGTGCTTCTTCAGTTCGGCCTGGCGGGTGCCCAGTGCCGCCAGTTCCTCCTTCGCCTCGGCGCGCAGCTGGGCGATCTCGGTGACCTGCCGCTGCACCTTGGAGACCTCGGTGGCCTGTCGGTCAGCGATCCGGTCCACGTACGAGGCCCGTTGCAGGTACTCGTCGGGGTCGGAGGAGAGCGCCAGCTGTACGGCGGGGTCGATGCCTCCGGTGCGGTACTGCGCGGCGGCGAGCGAACCGAGTGCGTTGCGGGAGGCGTTGAGGCGTTCGGTCCTGCGGGCGGCCTCGTCGCGCAGCGCGCCCAGGGACTTGACGGTGGCGGTCGCCTTCTCCTTCGCGCCGTTGTACTGCTCGGTGGCGACCTCCGCCTCGTGGTACAGCCGGTCCACCTTGGCCTTGACCTGGGCGGGGGTGAGCTGCGGATCGGCGTGTGCGGCGCCCGGCAGGGCGGCAGCGGTTGCGGCCCCGGCGAACGCGAGGGTGGCTGCGGTGCGGGCAGCAGAGCCGGTACACGGGCGCTGCTTGGGTTTCCGATGCGCTGCCACGGGGGCGGGGCTCCTTGCTGTCGACTGCCCGTCGGGGCCTACCGGCGGGCCCGCGGAGGTCCGGCGGCGACGCCGGCAGGGGGAGCCGCGCGCCGCCGGACTCTTCGGCGGGGTGACCGGGCCGCCGCCCGGGTGCGGAGCGCCGGTGAAGCCGGTCACCTGGATAGGGACGCTAAACCCGGGGCACGAGGAAGAGTCGTAATGACGGCTATTGCCCGAATTTGGCGCGGCGATGTCATCAAGTGATCGGAGAAAACGCACCAAAGTCAGGCAATTGGTGCAGATATAAGTGAAACACCAAGGAGCCCCCACCTCGCCGGAGAGCGGTGCTATGGCCCCGGCTAGGCTGCGGCCCCATGGACGTACTCATCAATGTCTTCGTCGCGCTGCACATCATCGGTATCGCCGCACTCCTGGGCGGCTTCCTGACCCAGATGAAGGCGATGGGGGCGGGCACGGCCCGCTTCGTCCCGGCGATGCTGCACGGTGCGCTGACCATGCTGGTCACCGGTATCGCACTGGTCGGGCTCAACCAGGCGGACGACCAGCCGGTCAACAACATCAAGATCGGTGTGAAGCTGGCGGTCCTGGTCGTGATCCTCGCGCTGGTGTACGTCAAGCGGGACGAGGAGAAGGTCGAGAAGGGCGCCTTCGCGGCGGTCGGCGGGCTGACGGTCGCCAACATCTTCATCGCGACACTCTGGACCTGAGCCGACCGCTGCCGCCCGGGCCGGTCCCTGTCCTTCATGGCGCGAGCCCCCGCCGGATCCTTCCGGCGGGGGCTCGTTGCTGTCCGGGGCCGCGGCTACGCGGGCCGCACGCTGCCGTAGATCGGCATGTAGTAGATCGACTCCTCGCGGACGTTCGCGCCCGGCTTCGGAGCGTGGATCATCATGCCGTCGCCCTTGTAGATGCCGACGTGGCTGATGTCGTCGTAGAAGAAGACGAGGTCGCCCGGCTGCAGATCCGCCGTCGCGATCCGTGTGCCGATCTCCACCTGGTCCCAGGTGGTACGGGGGATGTCGACGCCTGCCGCCTTCCAGGCGGCCTGGGTCAGCCCCGAGCAGTCGTAAGACGACGGACCCGTCGCGCCCCAGACGTACGGCTTGCCCAACTGGGCGCGGGCGAAGGTGAGGACCTTGTCGGCCTTCGTGGTGGCGCTGCTGTCCGATCCGGTCGCCGTTCCCGTATCGCCGCCCGTTCCGGCCTGCTTCGCGGCCTCCTCGGCCTTGCGGTCCGCCTCGGCCTTGGCGGCTGCCTGCTGACGGGCCAGCTCCTCGGCCTTGCGCTTGGCCTCCGCTTCCTTCTTGCGCTCCAGCGCCGCGAGCCGCGCCTTCTCCTCGGCCGTCAGCTTCGACAGCATCGCGCGGGCCTCGCCCAGCTTCTTCTGGACGTTCTCCTTGCTGGTCCGCAGCGTGGCCTGCGACTCGGTGAGCGTCTCCAGGCTCTTCGTCGCCTCGGCGCGCTTCTTCGACGCCGCGGCCTGCTGCGTACGGAAGTCCGTGACCGCCTTCTGCTGCCGGCCCGCCATCCGTGCCATCAGCTGGTTCTGGTCGAAGTACGACTGCGGGTCGTCGGCCAGGAAGAAGGTGGCGCTCGGTGCGATGGAGCCGGTGCGGTACTGCGCCGCCGCGTAGTTTCCGAGCGTCCTGCGCGCATCGTTCAGCTTGTCGGCACGCTTTGCGACTTCGTCCAGCAGCGCGTCGACCTTGCCCCGCTGTGCGGCGGAGGCCTCCTTCGCCTGGTTGTACTGCTGGGTCGCGGTGCCCGCCTGCCGGTAGAGGTCGTCGACCTTCTTCTGTACGTCCTCGATGCTGGGCTTCGGCGAGGCCGGGGCGGCCGTGGCGCTCTGCGTGGAGAGCAGGGTCACACCCGCCAGGGCGGCCGTCGTGAGCCCGACGGCGGGCGTGGTGGAGCGCACCCGGGTGCGCGGTTTGCGATGCGACGCCAAGGCCGGCATCTCCTTCCGTGGACCGCCTACCGGGTTAGCTGTCGGGTTCGGGCGGAACGGAAGGCTGCCCTACGGTCCGGATGTGTAGATATGGACCGATTCACCCCGGTGATGCGTGTGGGTCCCCGGCTCCGAACTTCCGCGAGGGCAGCCCGGATTCGGCGCGGGAGCCCGCTCGGCGTGGTTCGCCTCAGGGGGTACGGGCCGCCCGACCGAGCACGCTAGCCAACCCGTGGTGCTGCTGTGAAGGTTGATGTTCGATATGCCCGATACATTTTCGTGACCTTGGCGACGGGGATGGGGATGCGGGCCGGGCGACCCCTCCTCCCTTACGCGGTGTGGCTGTGCGCTCTCCGTATGTGCCCGTGCGCCGGGTGCGGTTCGCCATGCGGCCGCACGGTGTCGGTGCGGCGGCCTAGACTCGTCAAGCGATGAGCAGCCTCTTTGACGACAGCTTCCTGGCCGGCCTCCAGCACTCGGAGGAAGAGCCCCCGCCGCCCCCCGAGGACTCCGCACCCGAAGCGGTGCCGGAGAACCTCTTCGCGGGCGTGTTCGACGTGCCCCCGCCGCCCAGGGACGCGTACTACCGGGACGGCGCCCACCGCCCCGTCATCGACGCTGCCGCCCTGCTCGACGGGTTGAACACCGAGCAGCGCGCCGCCGTCGTGCACGCTGGGTCGCCGCTGCTCATCGTCGCCGGGGCCGGCTCCGGCAAGACCCGGGTGCTCACCCACCGCATCGCCCATCTGCTGGCCGAGCGCGGGGTGCACCCCGGCCAGATCCTGGCGATCACCTTCACCAACAAGGCCGCGGGCGAGATGAAGGAGCGCGTCGAGCAGCTCGTCGGACCGCGCGCCAACGCCATGTGGGTCATGACGTTCCACAGCGCCTGCGTACGGATCCTGCGCCGCGAGTCGAAGAAGCTCGGCTTCACCTCGTCGTTCTCGATCTACGACGCCGCCGACTCCAAGCGGCTGATGGCCCTGGTCTGCCGCGATCTGGACCTCGATCCGAAGCGCTTCCCGCCGAAGTCGTTCACGGCGAAGGTCTCGAACCTGAAGAACGAGCTGATCGACGAGGAGACCTTCGCCGGGCAGGCCGCGGACGGCTTCGAGAAGACGCTCGCCCAGGCCTACGCGATGTACCAGTCCCGGCTGCGCGAGGCCAACGCACTGGACTTCGACGACATCATCATGACGACGGTCCACCTGCTCCAGGCGTTCCCCGATGTCGCCGAGCACTACCGCCGCCGCTTCCGGCACGTCCTCGTCGACGAGTACCAGGACACCAACCACGCGCAGTACACGCTCGTACGCGAACTGGTGGGCCCGGCCGGACCGGCCGACGCCCCCGCCGAGCTGTGCGTCGTGGGTGACGCGGACCAGTCGATCTACGCCTTCCGCGGTGCGACCATCCGCAACATCCTCCAGTTCGAGGAGGACTACCCGAACGCGACAACGATCCTGCTGGAGCAGAACTACCGCTCCACGCAGACGATCCTCTCCGCGGCCAACGCGGTCATCGAACGCAACGAGAGCCGCCGCCCCAAGAACCTCTGGACGAACGCGGGCGAGGGCGCCCGGATCACCGGCTATGTCGCCGACACCGAGCACGACGAGGCGCAGTTCGTCGCCGACGAGATCGACCGGCTGACCGACGCGGGCGACGCCAAGGCGGGCGATGTCGCCATCTTCTACCGGACGAACGCACAGTCCCGTGTCTTCGAAGAGATCTTCATCCGCGTCGGCCTGCCCTACAAGGTCGTCGGCGGCGTGCGCTTCTACGAGCGCAAGGAGGTCCGGGACATCCTGGCCTACCTCCGGGTCCTCGCCAACCCCGAGGACACCGTCCCGCTGCGCCGCATTCTGAACGTGCCGAAGCGCGGCATCGGCGACCGCGCCGAGGCGATGATCGACGCCCTGTCGCTGCGCGAGAAGATCACGTTCCCGCAGGCGCTGCGCCGCGTCGACGAGGCGTACGGCATGGCGGCCCGCTCGGCCAACGCCGTCAAGCGGTTCAACACGCTGATGGAGGAGCTGCGCACGATCGTCGAGTCGGGCGCGGGCCCCGCCGTGGTGCTGGAGGCGGTCCTGGAGCGGACCGGCTATCTCGCGGAACTCCAGGCGTCCACCGACCCGCAGGACGAGACCCGCATCGAGAACCTGCAGGAACTCGCCGCCGTCGCGCTAGAGTTCGAGCAGGAACGGGGGGAGTCCGACGCAGGGGAAGGCGCGAGTGCGGGCACGCTCGCCGAATTCCTGGAGAAGGTCGCGCTCGTGGCCGACTCCGACCAGATCCCCGACGAGGACACGGACGGCTCCGGCGTCATCACGCTGATGACACTGCACACCGCGAAGGGTCTCGAATTCCCGGTGGTGTTCCTGACCGGCATGGAGGACGGCGTCTTCCCGCACATGCGCGCGCTGGGACAGGTCAAGGAGCTGGAGGAGGAGCGGCGCCTCGCCTACGTCGGGATCACCCGGGCCCGTGAGCGGCTCTATCTGACCCGGGCGGCGATGCGCAGTGCGTGGGGGCAGCCCTCGTACAACCCGCCGTCGCGGTTCCTCGAGGAGATTCCGGACCGGCATCTGCAGTGGAAGCGGACCGGACCGATGGCGGCCCCGGCCGGACCGACGTCGGGGATCACGTCGTCGCTGTCCTCCTCGCGCTCGCGCTCGGGCCCCTCGGGTTTCGCGACCCGGCGCACCTCGGACAAGCCGACGATCACGCTGGTGGTCGGGGACCGGGTCACGCACGACCAGTTCGGGCTCGGCACGGTGACGGCGGTCGAGGGGATCGGCGACCAGGCGAAGGCGACGGTCGACTTCGGGGACGAACGGCCGAAGAAACTGCTGCTGCGATACGCGCCGGTGGAGAAGCTCTAGGACGCCCCTGGGGCACTGGCGGCGGTGGTGGCGGGCGCGGGGTGCCTGCCACCGGGAGGGCGCCTGCCGCCTCTCGCCGTGGATCCTTGCGGCTGCTCAGGTCGGGTCGAGGCCGTGGCTGCGGAGCCAGGGCAGCGGGTCTATGGCCGCGCCGCCACCGGGCCGGACCTCGAAGTGCAGGTGCGGGCCAGTGGAGTTCCCGGAGTTTCCGGAGAACGCGATGACCTCACCGGCCTTGACCGGGCCCGAGCGGATCTTGGTGCTGCTGAGGTGGCAGTACCAGGTCTCGGTGCCGTCGGCCATGGTGACGATGGCCATGTTCCCGTACGCACTGTTCCACTGGGTGCGTACGGTGCCGTCCGTCGCGGCCATCACCGGAGTGCCGTACGAGACGGGGAAGTCGATGCCTGTGTGCACGGACATCCAGTTGACGCCGGCCTGGCCGAAGTAGGCGCTGAGGCCGTGCTGTGCGACCGGCAGGAGGAACTTGGGCCGCAGAGCCTCCTTGCGCGCGGCCTCCTCCTCCCGCTTCTTCTTCTCGGCCGCCTGCCGCTCCTTCAGGTCGATGCGCTCCTGGGTACGGCTGGCGCGGTCGGCGAAGTTCTCCGCGTCGGCGCTGAGGTTGGCGAGCTGGGTGTCCAGCTTGTTGTTGGCGGCGACCGGCTTGACGGTGCCGGGATCGGCGGCCGCCATCGACGTCGTGTCGTCCTTCTCCTCGCCGCTGCCGAGCCCGCCGACGGAGGCGGCGGCGATACCGGCGACGCTCATCACGCAGGCGGAGGGAACGGCGACGGTGAGGAGTGCGGAACGCTTCGCGGGGGAGCGGCGCCGACTGCGGCTGCCGCCACGGGTGCTGGGGCGGCTTACGGGACGGGGGACGTCGCCGTCGCTGCGGCCCGCCGCGCGGTCCGTGTCGAGGCCGTCGCTGTCCTCGCGGTCAGCGTCGCTGTCGTCGACGATGCCGGTGGCGCCGGGCAGGTCCGTGTCGGGCAGGCTGAACTCGGCGGTGCGGTAGGGCTCGTACGGATCGTAGGAGCCTTGGTCCGCGTACGACTCGTACGACTCATGCGCCTCGTACGGCTCCTGGGCGCCGCGGGCGGTCTGTTCGGGTTCGTACGACTCCTGCGCGGTATGCGCAGTTTGCTGATCGTGCTCGGGCGCGGCGCCGGTGTTCCAGGCGGTGGCGTCGTACGCGCCGGTGTCGTAGGTGGCTGTCCCGGCTGTCGCCCACTGGCCGTCCTGATACCAGCCGTTGGTGTTCCACTGGCCCGACGAATCCGGGGCGCCGCCCTGTGCGGGAATGCCGCCGGCGTCCGGCATCCAGGTCGCGGTGGTGGCGTACTGCTGCGGCTGCTGGGTCCCGTATGCGGCATAGGGGTCGTAGGCGGCGGTCTGATGCGCGCCGGCGTCCCACTGACTTGCGTCGTACTGGCCGTTGTATCCGGCCTGTCCGGCGTCGTAACCGCCGTCGTAACCACCGTTGTGGCCGGTGGTGTCGTACGTGCCGTCGTAGCTGCCCGGGAGGGAGCCGAAGAGCGGGTCGTTGTCGAAGCTGCCCGTGGAGTGGCTGTCGTAACCGACATACCCGGCGTGGGGGTGCTGGTCGTTCACCAACTTCTCTCTCGCCTCGGCAGCAGGACCTGGGGTCTGGGTCCGGTGGGGGATCCCAGGGGGAAAGCAGTGGCCGCGACTGTACCCGTCGGTATGCGACGCCGACAATCTTCGTCAGGTTTTGGCCGCTCAGGAAACGGGCAATCGGCCGCCTTTCGACGGACTGTGCACAGAGCTTTGGCTCTATGTTCGAAACGCGTTCTATTTATGGGCCCGTCCCGGCGGCCCGGAGTGCCCGTGGGCGACTCTCATCGCGGCGTGGCGGCCTTGCGCGGTGAGGATTCCGGTCCTTCTCAGGCCACTGACGCGGTACCCACAAGTCCGGGGGCCGCTTCCGGGGACTCGAGCGCCTGGCGGATCCCGGCGGCGACCGCCGGGTGGACCGGCAGTGCGAGATGGCCGATCCCGCTGACGCGTACGTTCTGGGCATCGAGATCCGGATGGTCGATGCAGGCCGCCTCGGCCGGGACGATCACTTGGTCCAGCTCGCTCCAGAAACTCACGAACCGGGTCCGGCAGCCGGGCGCAGGCCGGCGCAGCTCCTCGATCGGGGCGGAACCGCTGCGCATCTGGCGCACGATCGGGTGCGCACTGGCCATCGGGGCGACGGCCGTGCCGCCGTGCGGGGTGCCGAGAGTGACCAGGGTGCGGACCCGTCGGTCACCGCCGAGTCGCTGCACGTAATAACGGGCTATCAGGCCACCGAGGCTGTGCCCGACGATGTCGACCTCATGGTGCCCGGTGCGGCCGCAGATCTCCTCGACGTGCCGGCCGAGCAGCTCGGCGGCCGTACGGATGTCGCAGGTCAGCGGCGAGTAGTTGAGGGACTCCAGATGGTGCCAGCCGTGCCGGGTGAGGGAGCGGCGCAGCAGGACGAAGACGGAGCGGTTGTCGATGAACCCGTGGAGCAGGACGACGGGCGGCCGGTCGGGGCTTTCGACGGGAAGGACCGGGGTACCGGCCGGTGCGGTGGACGGCTCGAAGGGCGGTTCGGACGGGCGTGCGGGGTCCCGTCGCTCGCTGGTGATGCCCGCGGGGTAGAGGAGGACATGCCCGGCGAGCACGATCAGCTCCAGTGCGGTGGCCCTCAGCAGCGCCGATGACAGCCAGGTGCGGCGCAGGCACGGCTCGCGCAGCATCGATGGAAGGAAAGGCAGGACCTTCATGACCCTCATGGCCGACCTCCTGCTCGGCGCACGGGGAGGCGGCTCCGGTCCCCGTATGCCCTCATGGGCGCCGTGGCAGAGGTGTGGGCGGGGGCTGGTCGGGCCCCTGGTGCCGTACCGCCGTGCCGTGCGGCTGGCGGCGCGGTGGTACGGCGGCCTCGTAGCGGCTCCCCTGGCGTCCGTCCCGCGCGGCGGGTGTGCCGTGATGCGGGAACGGAGCCTGGCGAACATGTCCCAGGTGTGATTTCCCCCTCCCGGTCCACCGCGAAACGGCGGGTTGCGGGATGCTGTCGATAACGTTCGTTCACATCCCTGGCCCTTTCAGGCACGGGAGACGCATGTGGAGGCAGTGATGGGTGTGACCGGTCCGATCCGTGTGGTGGTGGCCAAGCCGGGCCTCGACGGCCATGACCGCGGCGCCAAGGTGATCGCGCGGGCACTGCGCGACGCCGGTATGGAGGTCATCTACACCGGGCTCCACCAGACGCCCGAGCAGATCGTGGACACCGCGATCCAGGAGGACGCCGACGCGATCGGCCTCTCGATCCTCTCCGGCGCGCACAACACGCTCTTCGCCAAGGTGATCCAGCTGCTCAAGGAGCGCGACGCGGAGGACATCAAGGTGTTCGGCGGCGGCATCATTCCGGAGGCGGACATCGCGCCGCTGAAGGAACAGGGCGTCGCGGCGATCTTCACCCCGGGAGCGACGACGGCATCGATCGTCGACTGGGTGAATGCGAACGTCCGCCAGCCCGCAGAAGCCTGACCCCGGCCGAGGGCGGTCCAGGCCCGTCCCGGCCGGGTCGACGCCCGCCCCCCGGCCCGCCTGTCGCGTCTCCCGCGGCACGCGGTCCGGCGGCCCTGTGTCCCTGGGGAGAAGTTCGGGGCCCGCGCGCCCCGCGCAAACCTGCCGCCCTCCCGTCCGCACCGGCCCACCAGGGCTGCCTACGCCCTCTCCACCCCCAGCTCCGCATCCATCGCCGCGCGCAGCCGCAGCGTGGAGACGAGGCGCCGGAATGCCTCCGACCAGTAGCCGGCCGCGCCCGGTGACGCGTCTTCCGGCTCGGCCGGGGTGGTCGTGAGGACCTCCAGGCGGTCGGCCTCCGCCGGGTTCAGGCAGCGCTCGGCCAGCCCCATGACGCCGCTGAAGCTCCATGGGTAACTACCGGCGTCGCGGGCGATGTCGAGCGCGTCGACGACCGATCTGCCGAGCGGCTCCGCCCAGGGGACCGGGCAGACGCCCAGGAGCTGGAACGCCTCCGACAGGCCGTGCGCGGCGACGAAGTCGGCCACCCATGCGGCCCGTTCCGTACCGGTCAGCGTGGTGAGGAGCTTCGACCGCTCGGCGAGCGACGCCGTACCGGGCCCGTTCGACGGGGGGAGCGAAGGGGCGCCGAGCAGTGCGCGCGCCCACTGCGGGTCGCGCTGCCGCACCGCCGCCCGGCACCAGGCGGCGTGCAGCTCCTCACCCCAGCCGTCGGCGACGGGCAGGGCGACGATCTCCTGCGCCGTACGCCCGCCGAACCGCGCCGGCCAGACGGACAGCGGGGTCGCCTCCACCAACTGGCCGAGCCACCACGATCGTTCGCCCCGTCCGGACGGCGGCACCGCCACCACGCCGTCGCGCTGCATCGCGGCGTCGCATTCGTGGGGCGCCTCCACGGCGACGGTCGCGGCGCCCGCTGTCAGGTCAGGGTTCACGCACGACGAAGCGCGGGCCGCCATCCGCCCGGCCAGCGCCGACTCAGGCAGTGCGGACAGCAGCTCGGCGGCCGTCGCGCGCACATTGCGGCTGCGGTCGGAGAGGGCCTGCTCCAGGAAGGGTTCGTCCGCGGCGGACAGCCCGGCGCGCAACGAGTCCAGGAACATCAGCCGGTCCTCGGCGCGCTCCGTCGGCCACGTGCTGGTCAGCAGTGCGAGCGCACCACCCGGATCGTGCGCCCGTACGGCCCCGAGCAGGCCTACGCGCTCGGCGAACAGACCCTCCTCCCACAGCCGGTGCACCGCATCGGCGTCGGTCACATCGGGCAGCAGCGAGCTTCCCGACGAGCCGCGCAGCGCGAACTTCCACTCGGGGTTCAGCCCGGCCAGCCACAGCCCGCGCGGCCCGGCGAACGCCAGAGCCTGCGGCCGCAGGTCGGTACGTGCCCGGGCCGCGTCCAGAAGGGATGGCAGCAGCGACGCCGGGGCCCGGAAACCGCGCTGATCGGCGGCGGCCAGCCACTGCGGGATCAGCTCCGTGAGATCGGGCGCCGCGCCGCGCCGGCCGCCCGCACCGCTCGGCGCCGACCGGTCGGCGAGCAGCTGGGCGAGCCTGCGGCGTGCGGCGGGCGGCAGGGGCGGCCGCGGGTCGGCGGGCGCCGTCCCGGGCCGGGCGGCCGCAGCGGCGGGCCGCAGTCCGGCTCTGCGTCGCACCGTGTGCAGCGCCGCCGCATCCAGCAGCGCGATCGGCCCCGGCCCGGCTCCCGCCGCGAGCGGTCGGTGGTCGGTGCCGAGCAGCGCCGATGTGACGAGCTCTTCCCATGCGGTGGTCGTACTGGGCATCGGTTCTGTACCGGGCATCGGTCCTCCTCAAGGGGTCAGATGAGCGGCACGGTCTCGGCCGCACCGTCGTCGGAGCTGTCGGCCCAGGCCGCGAGCGGGTCGAAGCCGCGGTGGCCGCATTCGCCGAAGACCGTGACCGGAGCGCCGCCGGAGATCGCCACGAGCTTCCACAGACCCGGCCGGGACAGTGCCGACGGGGCGACGGGCAGGGCCGTATCGCCTGCCGCGTCCACCAGCTGCCAGCCGTCGCCCGACGGCACCGGTACGACCCCGCGCAGGGTGACCGGCCAGGACTCCAGCCAGGGGTCGTCCCGCAGGGCGCGCCCGTACGCGGCGACCGCGGCCGTCGCCGTGGAGCCCGGCGGGGGAGTGCCGGTCGGCACCGGCGCACCGAACTGCCCGCCCAGCTCCGCCCTCAGTTGCCCGGCCCCTCGATACGGCGTGACCTCGGCGTCGACGGTGACGCCCACCGGCAGGGCCTGGCCTGGGGAGCGTCCGGCCGCCCCGAAGGACAGCAGCAGTGCGGTGCGGCCCGAGTCCCTTCCGTGCAGCCAGATCCGGCGTGTGACGATCTTGCCGTCCGGGGTGTCGTACTGGGCGAGGACCAGCCAGTGGTCGCGGACCGGTGGGCCGTCGGCGGGGGCCGTCAGCCCCACCCGCGTGCGGACCGTCGCCGCCAGCGGCTCCGGCAGCCGGTCGATGCCCAGCCACGCGGTGTCCAGCAGATGCAGCAGCGCACACTCCTCGAGCAGCCGCACCGGCCAGCCGGGACCGGACGCCGGGATCGCCCCCAACTCCCTCACCCGGCCCGCCAGTCCGGGCGCCTGGGCGTCGACCATGCGAGCCGCCGTCTCTTCCCACAGCCCGTACCCCGACTGGTCGGCCGCCGCCAGGCCTCCGCGCAGCAGATCTGTCAGCCGCTGCTCCAACTCCTGGGCGCCGCCGGTGATCCGCTCGGCCCGGCGCTCGGCTCGCCGCCTCGCGGCCGCCGGGTCGGCCGGGCCCGCACCGGTGCCGACCGCGCCGCCCCCGGCCGGCTCGGCCTTCTGCGCCGCCCGTCTGCGACGGCCGTCCAGCCACTCCCCGGCCCAGTCCGGCACCTCCGCCGGTCCGGGCGCCGCCTCGTCCGACGCCCAGAGCAGCAGGAGCCCCAGCGCGTGCTTGCACGGGAACTTCCGGCTGGGGCAGCTGCACTTGTACGCCGGGCCTGTCGTATCGACCACCGTCCGGTACGGCTTGCTCCCGCTTCCCTTGCACAGCCCCCACACCGCACCCGATCCGTCGCATCCCGCGCCGGACCACGGACCGGCCGAACCGAGCCTGCCGCCGGCCTTGCGTGACGACTCGTCAGGAGCCAGGGCCAGGACCTGCTCCACCGTCCAGCGCACCACCGGAGCCGCGGTGCGCATGGGTTCTCCCCCGTGAGTTAGCAGCATGGCAACGACGGTAGGGCGCGGCACTGACAATCGCTCCGACCTGCGGAAAGGCTGTGGGAAGGGCCGATTGTCAGTGGCGTGGTGCACGGTGGGAACCACATCCGGTCGACCGATCTGGAGGGGGATCCATGACCGTGTCCGAAACCACCGCAGGCGTCCGCGCAGAGGCTCTGCGCCCGCACGCCGAGGACGCTTTCGCCGTCGAGCTGAAGGCGCTCGCGGCCGCCGACGACCGCCCGCGGCCCGAGCGTTGGAACCTGTCGCCCTGGGCCGTGGCCACCTACCTGCTCGGCGGCGTTCTGCCGGACGGGGCAGTGATCACACCCAAATATGTGGGCCCGCGCCGCCTCGTCGAGGTCGCCGTGACGACGCTCGCCACCGACCGCGCCCTGCTGCTCCTCGGCGTTCCCGGCACCGCCAAGACATGGGTCTCCGAGCATCTCGCGGCCGCCGTCAGCGGCGACTCGACGCTGCTGGTCCAGGGCACGGCGGGCACGCCCGAGGAAGCCGTACGTTACGGGTGGAACTACGCGCAGTTGCTGGCGCACGGGCCCAGCCGCGACGCACTGGTGCCCAGCCCGCTGATGCGTGCGATGTCCGAGGGCATGACCGCGCGGATCGAGGAGCTCACCCGCATCCCTGCCGATGTGCAGGACTCGCTCATCACGATCCTGTCGGAGAAGACGCTTCCGCTCCCCGAGCTGGGCCAGGAGGTCCAGGCCGTCCGCGGGTTCAACGTCATCGCGACGGCCAACGACCGCGACCGCGGGGTCAACGAGCTGTCCAGCGCACTGCGCCGCCGGTTCAACACGGTCGTGCTGCCGCTGCCCGCCACGCCCGACGCCGAGGTCGACATCGTGTCCCGGCGCGTCGACCAGATCGGGCGCTCGCTCGACCTGCCGGCCGCCCCCGACGGCATGGTCGAGATCCGCCGGGTGGTCACGGTCTTCCGTGAACTGCGCGACGGCGTCACGACCGACGGCCGCACCAAGCTCAAGTCCCCTTCGGGCACGCTGTCGACGGCCGAGGCCATCTCCGTCGTCACCAACGGCCTGGCGCTCGCCGCCCACTTCGGCGACGGGGTGCTGCGCCCCGGCGATGTCGCGGCCGGCATCCTCGGCGCCGTCGTCCGGGACCCTGCGGCGGACCGGGTGGTCTGGCAGGAGTACCTGGAGACGGTGGTCCGTGAGCGGGACGGCTGGAAGGACTTCTACCGCGTCTGCCGCGAGGTCTCCGCGTGACCGGGGACGCGCCCGCCGCCGGGCCGCTGCTGCTCGGGATCCGGCACCACGGTCCCGGATCGGCCCGCGCGGTCCGTGCCGCACTGGACGCCGCCGGACCTCGGGCCGTCCTCATCGAGGGGCCGCCCGAGGGTGACGCACTGCTGCCGCTCGCCGCCGACGAGCGGATGCGGCCGCCAGTGGCGCTGCTCGCCCATGCGGTGGACGACCCGGGCCGGGCGGCGTTCTGGCCGCTCGCCGAGTTCTCGCCCGAGTGGGTCGCGATCCGCTGGGCGCTCCGCCACGACGTGCCGGTCCGCTTCATCGACCTGCCCGCGGCGCACTCCCTGGCCATGACGGACTCCCCGGCCCCGGGACCGGACCACGACCACGACCACGACCAGGAACAGGGACGAGCAGGTGACGGTGATGCCGCCGGGGCGGTGGCCGCACCTCCGATCGACCCCATCGGGGTCCTTGCCGAGGCCGCCGGGTACGACGACCCCGAGCGCTGGTGGGAGGACGTCGTCGAGCACCGCGCACCGGACGGGCGGCTCGTCGACCCGCGGGCCCCGTTCGCCGCGCTCGGCGAGGCGATGGCGGCACTGCGCGAGGTGTACGGGGACGGCGGGCACCCCCGCGACGCCGTCCGCGAGGCGTACATGCGGATCCAACTGCGTTCCGCGCGAAAGGAGTTCGGGGACGATGTGGTCGTCGTCTGCGGAGCCTGGCATGTGCCCGCGCTCGGCGCGAGGACGACCGTCACCGCCGACAAGGCCCTCCTCAAAGGGCTGCCCAAGGTCAAGACCGAGCTGACCTGGGTGCCCTGGACCCATCGGCGGCTCGCCCGGCACAGCGGTTACGGGGCGGGGATCGACTCGCCCGGTTGGTACGGGCACCTCTTCTGCGCCCCCGACCGCCCGATCGAACGGTGGATGACCAAGGTCGCCGGACTCCTGCGCGACGAGGACCGTTTCGTGTCGTCCGCCCATGTCATCGAGGCTGTGCGGCTCGCCGGGACCCTCGCCGCCCTGCGCGGCCGACCGCTCGCCGGGCTGAGCGAGACGACCGACGCGATCCGGGCCGTGATGTGCGAGGGCTCCGACGTGCCGCTCGCGCTCGTACAGGACCGGCTCATCGTCGGCGAGACGCTCGGAGAGGTGCCGGACACCGCCCCCGCCGTGCCGTTGCAGCGCGACCTCGCCCGGCTCCAGCGCGCGCTGCGGCTCAAACCGGAGGCGCTGGACCGCGAGTTGGAGCTCGACCTCCGCAAGGACACCGACGCGGCCCGCAGCCGCCTGCTGCACCGGCTCCGGCTCCTCGCCGTCCGCTGGGGCGAACCGGCCGCCGGCCGGGGGAGCACCGGCACGTTCCGGGAGAGCTGGCGGCTGCGGTGGGAGCCCGAGCTGTACGTGCAGGTCGCCGAGGCCGGGATCTGGGGCACCACCGTGCTGACCGCCGCGACCGCCAAAGCGGAATCTGAGGCCGTGTCGGCGACCGCGCTCGCCGAGGTCACCGCGCTCGCCGAGCGCTGCCTCCTCGCCGAACTGCCTGACGCACTGCCCGTCGTGATGCGGGCGCTCGCCGACCGGGCCGCGCTCGACGCCGACGTGGGACACCTGGCCGACGCGCTGCCTGCCCTGGCCCGGACCCTGCGGTACGGGGACGTACGGTCCACCGACACGGCGGCGCTCGGCGAGGTCGCGGCCGGGCTCGCCGAGCGGATCTGCGTCGGGCTGCCGCCCGCCTGTACCGGACTTGACGCCGACGGCGCCGCCGAACTGCGCCGGCAGGTGGACGGGGTGCACACCGCGATCGGGCTGCTCGCCGGTGCGGTACCGGCGGACGGGCTCCGTGAGCGCTGGACGGCCGTGCTGCACAAGCTGGCCGCCCGGGACACCGTCGCCGGCGTCATCCGGGGCCGTGCGGCCCGGCTGCTGCTCGACGAGGGGCGGCTCGAAGAGGACGACGCGGCACGGCTGATGGGCCTCGCCCTGTCGCCCGGCACGCCCCCGGCCGAAGCGGCGGCCTGGATCGAGGGCTTCGTCGGCGGGGCCGGCGGGGGCGGCATGCTCCTCGTCCACGACGAGCGGCTGCTCGGCCTGGTCGACGCCTGGCTGGCCCGCGTCCCCGCGGACACGTTCACCGATGTACTGCCGCTGCTGCGTCGCACTTTCTCGGCCTACGAACCGGGCGTACGGCGCACGCTGGGCGAGCTCGTACGCCGCGGCCCGGCCACCGGCGGGCAGGCCGGGACCGTCACCGGCACGACAGCCCCCGGTTTCGGCCCCGCCCTCGACGAGGAACGGGCGGAGGCGGTGGTGCCCGTACTGCGGCTGCTGCTGGGCATGGACGCCGGGGACGCAGAGGGTGCCGACGCGGACACCGTCGGCAACGCCATGGAACCGCTGGGGGCAACAGGATGACGACGGCCACGGACACAGCCACACCGAGGACCGGGGCAGGGGCCGGACGCGGCGCGGCGGACGACGAACGGCTGCGGCGCTGGCGCATGGTGCTCGGCGGGGACAGCGCCGAGACCACCGGCTGCACCCTCACCGGACGGGACGCCGAGATGGACGGCGCACTGAACGCGCTGTACGGCGGCGGGGGCAGGCCTGGCGGCCGGGGCGGGAGCGACCGCTCGGCCGGGCTCGGCGGCTCCGCCCCCTCCGTCGCCCGCTGGCTCGGCGACATCCGTACGTACTTCCCCAGCTCCGTCGTCCAGGTCATGCAGCGCGATGCGATCGACCGGCTGGGTCTGTCGGCACTGCTGCTGGAGCCGGAGATGCTGGAGGCCGTCGAGGCGGACGTCCATCTCGTCGGAACGCTGCTCTCGCTCGACAAAGCCATGCCCGAGACGACGAAGGAGACGGCACGAGCCGTCGTACGCAAGGTCGTCGACGACCTGGAGAAGCGGCTCGCCACCCGCACGAGGGCCACCCTGACGGGCGCGCTCGACCGCTCGGCGAGGATCAACAGGCCCCGCCACCGCGACATCGACTGGGACCGCACCATCCGGGCCAACCTCAAGAACTACCTGCCGCTTCCGGGCGGGGACGGAGCCGGCACGGTCGTCCCCGAACGGCTCATCGGGTACGGGCGGGCCGCGCAGGCGGTGAAGAAGGACGTCATCCTCTGCATCGACCAGTCAGGATCGATGGCCGCGTCCGTCGTCTACGCCTCCGTCTTCGGCGCGGTGCTCGCCTCCATGCGGACGCTGCGGACCAGGCTCGTCGTCTTCGACACGGCCGTCGTCGACCTCACGGACCAGCTGGACGACCCCGTCGACGTGCTCTTCGGCACCCAGCTGGGCGGTGGCACCGACATCAACCGGGCACTCGCCTACTGCCAGTCCAGGATCACCCGCCCGGCCGAGACGGTCGTCGTCCTCATCAGCGACCTCTACGAGGGCGGCATCCGCAACGAGATGCTGAAGCGCGTCGCCGCGATGAAGGCCTCCGGTGTGCAGTTCGTGACGCTGCTCGCCCTCTCCGACGAGGGCGCTCCCGCCTACGACCGTGAACACGCGGCGGCGCTCGGCGCACTGGGCGCACCGGCGTTCGCGTGCACCCCGGATCTTTTCCCGGAGGTGATGGCCGCCGCACTGGAGAAGAGGCCACTGCCCATACCGGACAAGGAGACCCATCAGTAACAAGGGACTTGCGTCAACCCGGGAGGGTCGTGCAAGCATCGTCCCGTCGTCCGCGGAGGACTGCGTTCCGCACCCCGCGCCATCTGGGAGGGCTCACTCCGACGTGACCGCTGCAGCTGTTCGTTCTGTCGCCGACCCGCGCCCGGTGCGCGGGCCGGTCGGCCGACGCGCGCTGCAGGTGGTGCTGTTCCTCGGCGGACTGCTGGCCCTCGGCCTCGTCTTCGGAGCCGAGGCACACGCGGCGCAGCCACCCGTTCCGTCGCTTCCCGCCGCGGGGAAGACAGTTGTGCACGGGGCCGGGGCGACGGACAGGGGTGCCGATGCGGCAGCCGAGCCCGTGGATGTCCCGAAGGCCGAAGCGGCGACGGGGGTTCCGGACGCCTCCGCCCCGGCGCCGACGCACGTTCCGGTTCCGGCCGCAGCGCCACCGGGCGCGCCGGCTACTGAAACGCGCGCCAGGCCGAGGGCCGCTTCCACCGCCTCCGCGTCCGCCACTTCGGTTTCCGGTGCCTCCGCGGCTTCCAGCGCCTCCGCGTCCGCCGCCTCCGCTACCTCCACCACGACCTCCGTTTCCACCGACTCCGCGACGTCCGTCGCCGTTGCCGGTGCCCGGTCGGTTGTCAGGACGACGCGGGACACCGTCCGGTATCTCGCCCGGCCGGTCGGCGTGGCGGTAGAGGGGGTCGGCACGGCCGTCGACAGCGCTGCCGTCGTGCTCCCGGACGTGTGGGCGCTGCCCGCCCGGCTGCTGCTTCCCCTTACAGCCGTCGATGCCCCTGCCGATGGGCGTCCCGGCCACGGTTCCTCCGGCGGCGGAGCCGCGCGCGCTGCCGCACCCGCACCGCGTCCGGTCTGCGGGTACACCTCTGAGGCCGACCAGGGCCGAAACTTCGTCACCATGCTGAGCGGCACCTCCGCGAGCGGGACGGACAGCCGAGTACCCGCGCCGCGGTACGGGCCGGCGCCCGAGCGGGCGCCCCTCGATCCCCGTGGTGGCTTCGGGCACCCCTCCACCACCGAGGCCCATGGGCCGCGCGGCGGCGAACAGCAGGCCATTCCGTTCGCGGGCGGTGCCTCCTTCGGGCTCATACGCGGTGCCGGTCTTCCGGCGACCGTCGCCCCGATGCGCGACAGGTCCGGCGACATCCTCGAATTCCCCGGCTAGGGCAGGCCGTTCCCCCGCCTCGACCTGCCGCGCGGGGGCGGAACAGGTCTGCCCGCTGTCCGGACGACTCCGGACCGTCGAAACGCATTCGAAGGATCTGACACACATGCACCAGAACATCCGCCGTTCCATAGCAGTCGCCGCCACGGCCACCGGAATGTGGGCCCTCGGGACCGCCGTAGCCAGTGCGGACGAGCTGCCTGTCTCCGTTCCGCTCTCCACTCCCGACAACGCGGCCGACGCGGTAGACGGGGTCGCGGAGCTCAAGGACACCGTGCAGAAGGAGACCGCCGGGGCGAAGGCAGCTGCCGGGGCCGTGGTCGCGCAGGCGACGTCCGGCCCGGGCGCCAAAGCCGCGGGGCAGGTCGACCGCGTGACGGGCGGCCTCGAGCACCGGGTGACCGGCGTCACAGGCAAGCTCACGGGCGCCGTCGACCGCGCCGACGGCGTGGACGTCCAGGACGCACAGGCCGTGCAGGACCTGTCCGGTCTGTCCGGCACAAATGCCCTGCAGGACCTGCAGGGCCTCCCCGGCCACGACGTCCCGGCCGCGCCCGACGCACCGATCGATTACCTCTTCGGCCCGATCGACCAGATCCCCGGCTACGTGCAGAGCACCGCCGGCGGCGCCGCGACCACCGCGCAGGGCACCGCCCAGGGTGCT
Organism: Streptomyces sp. NPDC051664; assembly: GCF_044453545.1. Classification (NCBI taxonomy): domain Bacteria; kingdom Bacillati; phylum Actinomycetota; class Actinomycetes; order Kitasatosporales; family Streptomycetaceae; genus Streptomyces; species Streptomyces sp. NPDC051664. The sequence continues at coordinate 251,138 of NZ_JBITCU010000007.1, forward strand.
CTCACAGAGGCCGGGCCGGTCGTCGGCCAGACCTCCGACGCCGTGCTCCCGCCCATCGTGGCCGAGGCGGTCTCCGCGGTGCTGCCGGTCGTCGACCAGGCGCTCGGAGATGTCGGCACCCTGGTTCAGGGTGTGGTCTCCGAGGTCGCTCCGTTCGCCGACGGCGTCGTCGGGCAGGCCGCCCTGCCCTTCGTGTACGGCGTCACGGCCGAGGTCCAGCCGCTGACGTACGGCGCGGTCGGCGCGGTGCAGCCGTTCGCCGGGGGTGTTGTCTCCGACGTGCAGCCGTTCGCGGGGGGCGTCGTCTCCGAGGTGCAGCCGTTCGCCGGAGCAGTCGTCTCCGACGTGCAGCCGTTCGCGGGGGGCGTTGTCTCCGAGGTGCAGCCGTTGGCTCAAGGGCTGACCGGGGACGCGGTCGCCCCGTTCGCACAGGGCGTCGCGACCCAGGTGATGCCGCTGGCGCAGGGTGTCGGCGCGCGGGTGCAGCCGTTCGCGGGCGGCCTCGCGGGCACGGCGGGCGGCGACGCGCGCCCGGCCGTCGACAACGTGGCGCACGGTGCACAGGGTCTGACGTCGGTCGCCCCCGACTTCGTCACCGACGTGGTGCCGTCCTTCACCGCTCCGGAGTACCCGGCCCAGGAAATCTGAGACCTCTCGGACCTCTGAGGGCAGTCCCCGGCCCGTCGCCGGGCGGTTCCCCGTCGTGTTCGGACCACTCCGTCCGGACCGCGGGAACCGCCCGGCCCCGGGTCCCCTCTCTCCACCACCACTCACGTGCCGTTTTGTCCACTGCGACCCGGCTACCAGCACGATCTGTGACCGTAATCACCGCCCAGGTGTGAGCCGCGATTTAGGGTCCTGTGGAGCTCGGGGATAACCTGCGGGATGGACATGCCGCGTACCCGGACACCGTGTGCGCTTTCCTTGTGACAGAGCTAGTCACGTTGCCCCTCGCGGCACGCCCACGCAGAAAACGAACCGCGAGACCACTGAAAAGGGACGGACGCGCGTGGACCTGTTCGAGTACCAGGCGAGGGACCTCTTCGCCAAGCACGGTGTACCGGTGCTGGCCGGTGAAGTCATTGACACGCCTGAGGCAGCCCGCGAGGCGACCGAGCGGCTGGGCGGCAAGTCTGTCGTCAAGGCGCAGGTGAAGGTCGGCGGCCGCGGCAAGGCCGGCGGCGTCAAGCTGGCCGCCACCCCCGACGAGGCGGTCGCCCGTGCGACCGACATCCTCGGCATGGACATCAAGGGCCACACGGTCCACAACGTGATGATCGCCGAGACCGCGCCGGAGATTCTTGAGGAGTACTACGTCTCGTACCTCCTCGACCGCACCAACCGCACCTTCCTGGCCATGGCCTCGGTGCAGGGTGGCATGGACATCGAGGAGGTTGCGGAGAAGAGCCCCGAGGCCCTCGCGAAGGTCCCGGTCGACTCCAACACCGGAGTCACGATCGAGAAGGCCCGCGAGATCGTCGCCCAGGCGAACTTCCCGGCCGAGGTGGCCGAGAAGGTCGCCGAGGTCATGGTGACGCTGTGGGACACCTTCGTCGCCGAGGACGCGCTCCTCGTCGAGGTCAACCCGCTCGCCAAGGTCGCCTCCGGCGACATCCTGGCGCTGGACGGCAAGGTGTCTCTCGACGAGAACGCCGACTTCCGTCAGCCCGGCCACGAGGCCCTCGAGGACAAGGCCGCGGCCAACCCGCTCGAGGCTGCCGCCAAGGCCAAGAACCTCAACTACGTCAAGCTCGACGGCGAGGTCGGCATCATCGGTAACGGTGCCGGTCTGGTCATGTCGACCCTGGACGTCGTCGCGTACGCCGGTGAGCACCACGGCAACGTGAAGCCCGCCAACTTCCTCGACATCGGTGGCGGCGCCTCCGCCGAGGTCATGGCGAACGGCCTCGAGATCATCCTCGGCGACCCGGACGTCAAGTCCGTCTTCGTCAACGTCTTCGGTGGCATCACCGCGTGTGACGAGGTCGCCAACGGCATCGTCCAGGCCCTGGAGCTTCTGAAGTCGAAGGGCGAAGAGGTCACCAAGCCGCTGGTCGTGCGCCTCGACGGCAACAACGCGGAGCTGGGTCGCAAGATCCTTTCCGACGCCAACCACCCGCTCGTGCAGCGCGTGGACACCATGGACGGCGCGGCCGACAAGGCCGCTGAGCTCGCCGCGGCTGCGAAGTAAGGACGAGGGACTCCAACACCATGGCTATCTTCCTCACCAAGGACAGCAAGGTCATCGTCCAGGGGATGACCGGTGCCACCGGCATGAAGCACACCAAGCTCATGCTCGCCGACGGCACCAACATCGTCGGTGGCGTGAACCCGCGCAAGGCGGGCACGAGCGTCGACTTCGACGGCACCGAGGTGCCGGTCTTCGGCTCCGTCGCCGAGGCGATGGAGAAGACGGGCGCGAACGTGTCCGTCCTCTTCGTGCCGCCGGCCTTCGCCAAGGCCGCCGTCGTCGAGGCGATCGACGCCGAGATCCCCCTCGCCGTCGTGATCACCGAGGGCATCGCCGTCCACGACTCGGCCGCCTTCTGGGCGTACGCCGGCTCGAAGGGCAACAAGACCCGGATCATCGGCCCGAACTGCCCCGGCCTGATCACCCCCGGCCAGTCCAACGCCGGCATCATCCCGGGCGACATCACCAAGCCCGGCCGCATCGGTCTCGTGTCGAAGTCCGGCACGCTGACCTACCAGATGATGTACGAGCTCCGTGACATCGGCTTCTCGTCCGCCGTCGGCATCGGTGGCGACCCGGTCATCGGCACGACGCACATCGACGCCCTGGAGGCGTTCGAGGCCGACCCCGAGACCGACCTGATCGTCATGATCGGCGAGATCGGTGGCGACGCCGAGGAGCGTGCGGCGGACTTCATCGCGAAGAACGTCACCAAGCCGGTCGTCGGCTACGTCGCGGGCTTCACCGCCCCCGAGGGCAAGACCATGGGCCACGCCGGCGCCATTGTCTCCGGCTCCTCCGGCACCGCCCAGGCGAAGAAGGAGGCCCTCGAGGCCGCCGGCGTCAAGGTCGGCAAGACGCCGACCGAGACCGCCAAGCTGGCGCGCGAGATCCTCGGTGCCTGACAGCTGCATCGCAGCTGATCCGCTGTATCGCTGATACTGCGTGTACTGCGCGGGCCCGTACCCCTCTTCGGGGGTACGGGCCCGCGCCGTTCTGATTCGGGTTCGATCCGGGTGTGATGCGGGTCGGTCACCGTACTTCGGGGACGAGCCGCGCGGGGCCGTGCACGAGCTCGTCGTCGAGCTTCCTCTGCATCTCCAGGTCCTGCGTCGTCAGCCGCTGCGGACCACCGCGGGGCGGCACGCCCCCGACCTGCTCGGCGGGCGACGGCGGTGCCTCGTACCGCGGCGGAGCGGTCACCATGGTGACCGCCGCGAGGCAGACGAGCACTGCCGTCAGGGCGATGGCCCCCTGCGTCCAGAGTCTGGCCTTGTTCTCGCTGCTGGTGCGGACCGCATGGGGAGTGAGCAGCGGGGCCACGGGCTGGGCGTGAGCGAGCGTGCCCAGCTGTTCGTGCAGCAGCGCGGACTCTTCGTCGGGCGAGCGCGGGGTCGCCGATTCGGGCATCCGCTCGGCGATCGCGGCCCGCGCGGTCACCAGCCTGCCCGCCGCCGCAGCGGTGCTCGCCTCCGTCTCCGCTGCGGTATCCGGCAGGTCCAGGCCGACACCGTCGTGGAGCAGCAGGGTGCGCCGGTACGCCGGCGGCAGGTCGAGCAGCGCGTCGAGCAGGGCGCGCGAGCCGGGATCGGCTGCCGACTGCGGGTCGGGGTGGCGGTGGGCGCGGCGCAGCCGGTGCCAGGGCGACATCGCGTACTCGTACGCGGCCGCTCGCACCCAGCCGGCCGGATCCCGGTCGACCGCTACCTCGGGCCAGCGCTGCCAGACCTGCTCGAAGGCCCGTTCGACGGACTCCTTGGCGAGGTTCCGGCGACCGGTCAGCAGATACGTCTGCCGGAAGAGGGCGGTGGCGAGGCCGACGTAGAGGGCATCGAACGCGTCGGCGGGGGTAGGGCCGAGCGAGGTAGAGACCGCGGCGGCTGTGGGGGCGGAGGAGACGGGTGGGGTGGGCTGGTCCCGGGTGGTGCCGGGGTCGGTCGGGGCCATGGTGGTGCTCCCGGTGGCTTGGGTTCGGGCGGCCGGAGACTGCGTAGCTCCTAGGAGGAGGGCAGCGGGGAGGGGGTGGCCGCATCGGTGGCGCCGTGAGTCATGAAGGCCCCCTGGCGGACCCACGCTGGACCAAAAAGTACATAAACGTATATTGAGCGACACAGCGGCTATTCGCCCGTTACACGAAAAAAGTGCGTGTCGTTGGGAGCATTGCGATGTGACCCAAATGACCGAACGCACCCCGCCGTTGTCGGCTGAGCAGGGCCGGTCCGCCGTGCTGGTCTCCGCCTTTCTGCGGGGCATGCTTGCCGGGGGGCTCGGGCTCGGCTCGCTGGCTGTGCTCGTCATGATGGTGTGGATCAGCTCCCCGGCCTCCGACAGCGGCCCCGGCGGTGCCCTCCATGCCGCAGCGGGGATCTGGATGCTGGCGCACGGTGCGGAACTCGTCAGAACCGACACCCTCAGCGGCGCCCCCGCCCCCGTCGGTGTTGTCCCGCTGCTGCTCACCGCGGTGCTGATGTGGCTGGTGCATCGGGCGGCCCGCGATGTGATGGAGCCCGACGACGAGAGGCGCACCCCGCCCTCGGCCTGGAGCGCCTTCTGCCTGGTGACGGGCGGATATCTGCTGGTCGCGGCGGTTGTCGCGTTCTACGCGAAGAGCGGCTCGATGGCTGCGCGGCCGTCTTCGCTCCTGTTCCCGCTGGTTCCCGCGGTGGCGGGTGCGGCGGGGGCAGGGGTGTGGACGGCGGCCGGGCGTCCGATCGCGCCACCGTCCTGGGCGCCGGTTCGGCTGCACGAGGCGATGGCACGGACCCGGTTCGCGGGGCGGGCGGAGGCGGTGTTCCGGGCGGCGGCGGCCGGGACGGCGGTGCTGCTGGGCGGCGGCGCGCTGCTGGTCGCGGCGTCACTGGTGTGGCATGCGGAGCAGGTGCAGGCATCGTTCCTGGGGCTCTCCGACGACTGGGCGGGCCGGTTCGCGGTGCTGCTGCTGGCGACGGCGCTCGTGCCGAACGCGGCGGTGTGGGGTGCTGCCTATGGGCTCGGGCCCGGCTTCGCACTCGGTACGGCGTCCACGGTCACCCCGCTCGCCTTCACCGGGCGACCGGCGCTGCCGGCCTTCCCCCTACTGGCAGCGGTACCGGCCCACGGCCCCGGGACGGTCCTGAACTGGGCGGCCGCGGCGGTGCCGGTCGCGGCCGGGGTGGTGATCGCTCGGTTCACCGGACGTAACGGGGAGGCGTGCAGTCCGTGGGAGACCGCGCTGACGGCAGCCCTGGCGGCGGTGGGATGCGGTGTCGGGACGGCGGCGCTGACCGCTGCGGCGGGCGGACCGCTGGGCACCGGGGCGCTGGCCGAGTTCGGCCCGGTCTGGTGGCTCACGGGGGCGGCGGCGCCGGCGTGGACGGCACTGATCGGTGTCCCCGGGGCGCTGCTGCTGAGGGCCTGGCGGCTGCGGCAGGTCGGGAGCGGGGAAGGGGAGACCGGGTCGGTGCTCGACTTCCTGGCCGATGTGGAGGTTTCGGAGCGGCAGCGGAGCGGTCGGCGGTGGTGGCGCAGGCGTGGGGGCGAGGATGCGGCCGAGGCGTCGGAGCCAGGACCCGGCACCGGAACGGGCACGGAAACCGGAACCGGATCCCCGGCCGGGATCGGTTCCGTATCCGTGTCTCCGTCTTCGCCACCCGCGGCGTCCGCGCCCGTGCCCGGTGCGGCGTCCTGGTACGAGGAGGATGCGGGCGCTGAGCCGTACGACTTTCTGCCGACCGACCCGTGGCACGAGCGGCCGGCCGGGGATTCCCCCTGGACCTCCGGGGGTTTCCTCTGGGCAGCGCTCTCCAGGGACCCCGGGACGCCGCCGGCCCAGCCTCCGGAGGCTGGGCCGGCGAGCAGTCCGGAAAGCGCTAGCTCTTGACGCCGAAGAACGGCTCCAGCGGCTTCGGAAGCAGGTCGTTGCAGGCCAGCTGTCCGGACTTGGTGAGGGCGTCGTTCACGCAGGTGTAGTAGTCGCGGTAGACCAACTGCACGGTGAACGTCATTGCGACGATCGAGAGCGCGAGCAGCGCCGTGACGAGACCGCTGACCGCAGCGGTCGTCTGCGGCCTGCCCTGGCCCTGTGCGTACGGGGCGGCGGTCCTGGCTCCGGGAGCCGGCCCCCCGGCCGGAGCGGAACCGGAACCCGCAGCGGCAGCCCGGTCGGCGCTCTCCGTCGCCGTTGCAGTCCTCGGCTTGGCGCGCAGCGAGCTGATCGACCAGTACACGGCGAGTGCGCCGAGCAGCAGGGCGATCTCCGGGAAGTCGAAGATCGCGAAGAAGAAGGCCCACATTCCGCCCAGCAGCGCGTAGCGGGCGCGCCGCTGGGCGGGGTCGGTCGGGTCCCAGCGCAGTCCGCCGGGGCCGCCATCGGGGCCGCCCTGACCGCCTGGGCCGTTCGGCCCGCCCTGGCCCCCCGGACGGCCGCCGAAGCCGCCGCTCTGGCGGCCCGGCTGGTGGCTGCTCCACTGGCTGCCCCAGGCCGGCCGGTCGTCGGACGAGCCGCCCTCGGGCGACCCCTCACCGTTCCCGTTCGAACCGTCGCCCCCGCTCCCGTTCCCGTTCGTGCCGGGCGACTGGTGGCGTGGCCGCCACGGCTGGTCGGGGCGGTTCTCCGGCGGTGCGGCGAAAGGGTTGTCGTCCTTCTTGTTCGAGGAATCCGGCGAATCCGAAGGATCCGAGGACGAGGAGGAGCCCGTCGGGGACTGGCGTTCCCGCAGCAGCAGTGAGGTCCGCTCGGGCAGCGGGTGGCGGAAGGCGGTGCGGCGGCGTCGGTCCGGCATATGGTGAACGTCTTCCCCATCTCGTCATTTCCGCCCTGACGGACGGTCGCTGTCCCCTGACGCTACCTCCCGGCCAGGAGGGGCCGAAAGCTGGGAGCGCGACGCCGGAGGCCGATATCTGCCGCGCGAGACCCACTCCCCCTGCGATCTCCCCCTCGATCTCCCTCGGATCTCCCCGCGATCCGGCCCCTCACCCCCGTCCCGTGGGGGTCCCCCGATGTGCCGGTATCGTTGCTGACGGTCGGCTCCTTCGTAGAGTTCCCCGTATCGCGGGGCGCGATTCTTTCGTACGACCCTACAAATAACGACCCTACAAACAGCGTCGCTCTGCTTCACCACGCGAGAAAGGGCCCAGCCGTGGCCTCCCCGCCCCCCTCCACCGCTCCGGCCCGCCTGGTCGTGCTGGTCTCCGGTTCCGGTACGAACCTCCAAGCCCTGCTCGATGCGATCGGCGACGACCCTGCGGGCTTCGGCGCCCAGGTTGTCGCGGTCGGCGCCGACCGCGACAACATCGTCGGTCTGGAACGGGCGGAGCGCGCCGGGCTGCCGACCTTCGTCTGCAAGGTCAAGGACTACGCCAGCCGCGAGGAGTGGGACGCGGCGCTCGCCGCCGCCACTGCCGCGCACCGCCCGGACCTCGTGGTGTCCGCGGGCTTCATGAAGATCGTGGGCAAGCGGTTCCTCGCCGGGTTCGGCGGCCGGTTCGTCAACACCCACCCCGCCCTGCTCCCCAGCTTTCCCGGTGCCCATGGGGTGCGTGATGCCCTCGCGTACGGCGCGAAGGTCACCGGGTGCACCGTCCACTTCGTCGACGACGGCGTCGACACCGGTCCGATCATCGCGCAGGGCGTGGTCGAGGTGACCGAAGAGGACACGCCGGAGGGCGAAGCCGCTCTCCATGAACGCATCAAGGAAGTCGAGCGCAAGCTGCTCGTCGAGGTCGTGGGGCGGCTCGCCCGTAACGGCTATCGCATTGAGGGACGAAAGGTTCATCTCGGTCATGTCGGTGAATAAGCCCATCCGCCGCGCCCTGGTCAGTGTCTACGACAAGACGGGGCTCGAAGACCTCGCCCGCGGTCTGCACGAGGCGGGCGTCGAGCTCGTCTCCACAGGCTCGACCGCCGGGAAGATCGCCGCCGCCGGCGTGCCGGTCACCAAGGTCGAGGAGCTCACCGGCTTCCCCGAGTGCCTCGACGGCCGCGTCAAGACGCTGCACCCGCGCGTGCACGCCGGCATCCTCGCCGACCTGCGCCTGGACGCCCACCGCGAGCAGCTCGCCGAGCTCGGTGTCGAGCCCTTCGACCTCGTCGTCGTCAACCTGTACCCGTTCAAGGAGACCGTCGCCTCCGGCGCCTCCGCCGACGAGTGCGTGGAGCAGATCGACATCGGCGGCCCGTCGATGGTCCGCGCCGCGGCCAAGAACCACCCGTCCGTGGCCGTCGTCACGAGCCCCGACCGGTACGCCGACGTCCTCGCCGCGGTCAAGGCGGGCGGCTTCGACCTGACGACCCGCAAGCGGCTCGCCGCCGAGGCGTTCCAGCACACGGCCGCGTACGACGTGGCCGTCGCCTCCTGGTTCGCGGACGACTACGCCGCCGCCGACGACACGGGCTTCCCCGACTTCTTCGGTGCGACGTACGAGCGCAGCAACGTCCTGCGGTACGGCGAGAACCCGCACCAGCCCGCCGCGCTCTACACCTCCGGCACCGGCGGCCTGGCCGAGGCGGAGCAGCTGCACGGCAAGGAGATGTCGTACAACAACTACACCGACACGGACGCCGCGCGCCGTGCCGCGTACGACCACGCCGAGCCGTGCGTCGCGATCATCAAGCACGCCAACCCGTGCGGCATCGCGATCGCGGACGACGTCGCCGAGGCGCACCGCAACGCGCACGCCTGCGACCCGCTGTCGGCCTTCGGCGGTGTCATCGCCGTCAACCGCCCGGTGACCGTCGCCATGGCCGAGCAGGTCGCGGAGATCTTCACCGAGGTCATCGTCGCCCCGGCGTACGAGGACGGCGCGGTCGAGATCCTCGCCCGCAAGAAGAACATCCGCGTGCTGCGCTGCCCCGACGCCCCGACCTCCACGGTCGAGGTCAAGCCGATCGACGGCGGGGCACTGCTCCAGGTCACCGACCGGCTCCAGGCCGACGGCGACGACCCGGCCAACTGGACCCTCGCCACCGGTGAGGCGCTTTCCGAGGACGAGCTCGCCGAGCTCGCCTTCGCCTGGAAGGCCTGCCGCGCGGTCAAGTCCAACGCGATCCTGCTCGCCAAGGGCGGCGCCTCGGTCGGCGTCGGCATGGGCCAGGTCAACCGCGTCGACTCCGCGAAGCTCGCCGTCGAGCGGGCGGGCGAGGAGCGTGCGCGCGGTGCGTACGCCGCTTCGGACGCGTTCTTCCCGTTCCCGGACGGCCTGGAGATCCTGACCGCGGCCGGCATCAAGGCCGTGGCCCAGCCCGGCGGTTCGGTCCGTGACGAGCTGGTCGTCGAGGCCGCGAAGAAGGCGGGCGTGACGATGTACTTCACGGGTACGCGGCACTTCTTCCACTGAGCAGCATGAACGAACGAGCCGTATGAACGAACGCCGAGGGCGTCTCCTGGAGCCGGTTTCCGGGAGACGCCGTCGGCGCTGACCGCTGACCGTTCGGGGAGCCGCGCCCGGAGCGGGTCGGTCGGCACCCGGAAAACGCCGAAGGCCGTAAACCCACGCGCGTGCGGGTTTACGGCCTTCCTGTTCCCCTGCGGGAACGACAGACCGGCAGGTTCAGTACTGCGGCTGCTGCTGACGGTTGAACCAGGCGCTGCCGTCGGCCCGCGCCACGAAGACGATGACCAGGATCGACAGAACCGTGTGGACGAGGCCGACCACGATGAACGGGTAGATACCGAGAAGCGCGGTGATCGAGCCGAAGACGATGGCGGTGATGCGGATTCCGTTGCCGCCCTTGCCGAACTTCGCGGCGAGGAACACGGCCAGGACACCCCACAGCAGCACGAGGACGGAGAGGCCCCACAGTGCGCCGCCGGAGTAGTCGGCGAGCTGCTGGAACTGGACGTCGTCCTGGAGTGTCGCGTCGTTCTTGGCGGCGTTCACGGCCACGGCGCTGAGGACGAAGAGGATCGCGCCGATGAGCTGCAGGCCGCCGATCACGTAGAGCATGACGCGGGCGGCCTTGACGCCGCCCGGCATCTCCAGCGGGCCCCCGCCGAAGCCTGCGGCGCCGAACTGCGGGACGGGCGGGGCCGCGGGGTAGCCGTAGCCCTGCTGGGGCACGCCCTGCGGGGCCTGCTGGGGGTAGCCGTAGCCCGGCTGCCCGCCCTGCGGGGTCTGCTGGGGGTAGCCGTAGCCCGGCTGTCCGCCCGGCTGCTGACCGTAGGGGTTGTTCGGGTCGCCGTTGCTCATGGCGAAATTCCTCCGTTGCGAAAGTGCGGGGACGATGCGGTCCGGGCGGAGGAATGATGCGCAATCAGAACGGTCTGTCCCCCCGACACTGCCCGCGGTACTGCGCGGCTCATCGTGGTCTTGACGTCGGCTTTTTGTCCAGTCGATTGCCGTATGTGTTGTGCAAGCGCAATCTGGTGGCCACCGTGCGGACCCAGAATTGGTATGCGGGTGGGGTCATCCGCGAGGATGGGCACCATGACTGCCCAGATTCTCGATGGCAAGGCCACCGCAGCCGCGATCAAGTCCGATCTGACCGTCCGCGTGGCGGCCCTCAAGGCGCAGGGCATCACCCCTGGCCTGGGAACCCTGCTCGTCGGGGACGACCCGGGCAGCAGGTGGTACGTGAACGGCAAGCACCGTGACTGTGCGCAGGTCGGCATCGGCTCCATCCAGCGCGAACTCCCCGACACCGCCACCCAGGAGGAGATCGAGGACGTCGTACGGGAGCTCAACGCCAACCCCGACTGCACGGGATACATCGTGCAGCTTCCTCTCCCCAAGGGCATCGACACCAACCGTGTCCTGGAACTGATGGACCCGGCCAAGGACGCCGACGGTCTGCACCCGATGAACCTCGGCCGGCTCGTCCTGAACGAGGCGGGCCCCCTGCCGTGCACCCCGCAGGGCGTCGTCCAGCTGCTCCGCCACCACGACGTCGAGATCAACGGGGCGCACGTCGTGGTCGTCGGCCGCGGTGTCACCATCGGCCGCTCGATCCCGCTGCTGCTGACCCGTAAGTCCGAGAACGCCACCGTCACCCAGTGCCACACCGGCACGCGTGACCTCGCCGCCCAGCTCAAGCAGGCCGACATCATCGTCGCCGCCGCGGGGTCGCCGCACATCATCAGGCCCGAGTACGTGAAGCCGGGTGCGGCCGTGCTCGACGTCGGCGTCAGCCGGGACGAGGAGGGGAAGATCGTCGGCGATGTGCACCCCGGGGTGGCCGAGGTCGCCGCGTGGATCTCCCCGAACCCGGGCGGTGTTGGCCCGATGACCCGTGCCCAGCTGCTCGTCAATGTGGTCGAGGCGGCCGAGCACGATGCGGCTGCCGCGGCTTCCGTCTCCGCCGACTGAGCCGACCGACCTGATCCGGAAGGAACCTCATGGGTGCTGGTACGAGTCCGGCCGACCCGGCCGCCGCGGCGGACCGGGCGATTCCGGTGGCGCCGGGCGGAGGTGCGCGCGGTGCGGATGAGCGTGCCGAGGATGTGCCGGGCGAGGGTGTGAGCGCTGCGGTCGAGGGCGCCGGTGCCGAGGGCCCGGACGCCGGGCCTGCGGGCGAAGAGGCTACGGATGCCGAAGCCGCGGATGGCGAAACCGCTGCCGAGGCGACGGCCTCAGCCGCGGGCGTCGGCTCCGGCAGCAGCGATCCCGCTGACGTCGAACCCGTCACCGGCGACTCCGCCCCCAGCGGTGGCCCGCGTGTCGAGCCCCGCCCGTCGCGACGGTTCCCCTCGTTCACCCGGGACACTGCGCGCCCCGAGGGCGGCGGCAGGGCGGCGTCCGGGGACGCGCCCGCCCCGGCCCGCCAGTGGCCGCTGCTCGCCGTGCTCTGCACGGCAGGGATCGGCCTGCTGATCGTTGCCGTCAACCCCTTCGCCCAGGCCTTCAGGATCGGCACGATACTGATCGGCGTCGCCCTCATCGGCGGAGCCGTGCTGCGCTGCGTGGTTTCCTCGGTGGGCATGCTGGCGGTCCGTTCCCGGTTCACCGACCTGGTGACGTACGGACTGCTGGGCGTTCTGATCGTGCTGCTCGCACTCGTGGCGCAGCCCAAGCCGTGGCTGGACGTACCGTTCCTGGAGCATGCGGTCCGCTTCACGATCCGCTGACTCCCGTATGACGTCGAGTAAGTCCGGCGCCGAATGCGTCCAGGACGCCACGTACTCCTCGTAGCGCCGAACCGGCCCCCTCGCACCCACCCCGGGTGCGAGGGGGCCGCGGCTTTTGCGCAGCAGACCGTGGTCATTTATCTCGACGTCGAGTATCTTGGCATCGAGATAAATTGACCGAAGCGCGGAAGGGACGTTCCACTCCATGGTCAAGATCAAGGTGGTCAACCCCGTCGTCGAGGTCGACGGTGACGAGATGACCCGCATCATCTGGTCCTTCATCAAGGACAAGCTGATCCTCCCGTACCTCGATGTCGAGCTGAAGTACTTCGATCTGGGCATCGAGCACCGCGACGCCACCGACGACCAGGTCACGGTCGACGCCGCCCACGCCATCAAGCAGTACGGCGTCGGGGTCAAGTGCGCCACGATCACCCCGGACGAGGGCCGGGTCGAGGAGTTCGGCCTGAAGGCCATGTACCGCTCGCCGAACGGCACGATCCGCAACATCCTCGGCGGCGTCGTCTTCCGCGAGCCGATCATCATGGAGAACGTGCCGCGGCTCGTCCCGGGCTGGACCAGGCCCATCGTCGTCGGCCGTCACGCCTTCGGCGATCAGTACCGTGCCACCGACCTGAAGATCCCGGGCCCGGGCACGCTCACCATGACGTTCACCCCGAAGGACGGCTCCGAGCCGGTCGAGGTCGAGGTCCACGAGTTCCCGGACGCCGGTGTCGCACTGTCGATGTACAACCACGACGAGTCCATCCGCGACTTCGCGCGCACCTCGTTCCGCTACGGCCTGGACCGTGGGTACCCGGTGTACATGTCCACGAAGAACACGATCCTCAAGAAGTACGACGGCCGCTTCAAGGACATCTTCCAGGAGGTCTTCGACGCCGAGTTCGGCGCGGAGTTCGCGAAGGCCGGACTCACCTATGAGCACCGCCTGATCGACGACATGGTCGCCTCGGCGCTCAAGTGGGAGGGCGGCTACGTCTGGGCGTGCAAGAACTACGACGGCGACGTCCAGTCCGACACCGTCGCGCAGGGCTTCGGTTCGCTCGGCCTGATGACGTCGGTCCTCATGTCGCCCGACGGCAGGACCGTCGAGGCGGAGGCCGCGCACGGCACGGTCACCCGTCACTACCGCCGGCACCAGCAGGGCAAGCCGACATCGACCAACCCGATCGCGTCGGTCTTCGCCTGGACCCGCGGTCTCGCGCACCGCGGCAGGCTGGACGGCACGCCCGAGGTAATTGCGTTCGCCGAGGCGCTGGAGCGAGTCTGCGTCGAGACCGTCGAGGGAGGCCGGATGACAAAGGATCTGGCGCTGCTGATCTCCGAGGACGCCCCCTGGCTGACCACGGAACAGTTCCTGGACGCGCTGGACGTCAACCTCCAGAAGGAGATGGCATCCGGCTGAGTTCTGCCTGAGCTCGGCCCGGCGGCCTTCTGTGCGGTGGCCTTCCGCCCAGCAGGTGGTGTCCGTCCCCTCCCCCGATAAGGGACGGACACCTGCGGCCGGGGCCCACAGGAGCGAAGGAGCTCCGGAAAGTGGTGACTTGAGCGGCCTTGCCCTGACCTGGATCCAGCCTCGTCGACGAGGGACGACGCTTCAAGGAAACCCTGTGGCCTGTGGCACGGAAGTGACCGTTCCGCCACGGTGTGATCGCCGCGCAACGGCGGCGGACCGGCATGGCAACGCAGGGCAGGGGGCGCGCGACGGTGCGAGCCGAACTCCCGAATGATTCGGTGCGCTCTCTCTCCAGGAACTGACCGCCTGCCTTCGTACATCCTCCTGGGTAGTCCGGAACGGTAGACCGCCGTACCGGGACAAGGGGGGAACGACAGAGCGGGGTACATCAGGCACGTTCGGGGGAACTGAGGGGGACCTAATGCCTCGTTGGAAGGCACTACCGGAGGAACTCGACCCACAGCTGAGGGAGTTTGCCGGCCAGCTTCGCAGACTCATCGACCGCAGTGGTCTGGGCATCGCCGCGGTTGCTGACCGCACGGGCTACAGCAAGACGTCGTGGGAGCGCTATCTGAACGGTCGGCTGCTCGCGCCGAAGGGGGCGATCATCGCTCTCTCCGAGGTCACGGATACCGATGAGGCGCATCTGACGACCATGTGGGAGCTGGCGGAGCGGGCCTGGAGCCGCGCCGAGATGCGCCACGACATGACGATGGAGGGCATCCGCATCGCCCAGGCGCGTGCGGCGCTCGGCGAGTTCGGGCCGAGCCCGGTGGGCTATGACGGGAGCCGCCGCTCCGCCGGAGCGGTCACCGGTACGGGCGTCGGCACAGCCACGGACCCGGGCACGGATCGGGGTGCGGGTGGGCACGACGGGGGCCGCGCACCGTCCGTACCGATTCAGCGCGGGACTTCCCCGCGCGTGCCGCAGCAGTCACAGACGCTCCCGGGTGCCGGATACACAGACACATACGGATCCACTGCAGGAGGGCGGCCGCCACAGCCGTCGCGGCCGCAGCACGGCGGCGGTCCGCGGAAGCCGGTCGACCGCCGCAAGCTGACCGTGTTCCTCGCCGGCGTGGTGGGCGCGCTGGTGGTGGCAGCCGCCGCGGTACTCCTGACCGGCCCGGGCGGTGACGACAACGACAGGAAGGACCCGGCCGCCCCGTCGGCGTCGCCGAGCCCGAGCGCGCCCGAGCTGCCCGACGGCGTCAGATGCAGCGGTGCCGACTGCACGGGGAAGGATCCGGAGGGCATGGGGTGCGGCGGCAGGTTCGCCCGTACGGCCGCGAGCGTCACGGTCGGCGGAAGTCTCGTCGAGGTGCGCTACAGCGAGACGTGTGCCGCGGCGTGGGCGCGGATCACCAGGGCCACCCCGGGCGACACGGTCCGGATCACCGCAGGCGGGGCCGCGGGGCAGCACGGCGCGGTGGACGCCGGCACGGACACGGACGCGTACACCCCCATGGTCGCCGCCAAGAAGGCCGCGGACGCCAGGGCCTGCGCGACGCTCGCGTCCGGGACGAAGGGATGCACCGACGCTGCCGGGTGAGACGCGGTCGCGGTGAGCGGTGCGTGACCGGTTGTGTGCGGTGCCACAGGGGGCCGGGCGGCCGGGAGGTTCCGGGTCGGATAGCCTGATCGCTGGATATCTCTTCACATCAAGATTCAGGGATATCCAGCACCAGGGGCAGGGACCCCCACCGCCAGCTGTCTAACGGAGATCGCCATGACCCGCACTCCCGTGAATGTCACCGTGACCGGCGCAGCCGGCCAGATCGGCTACGCGCTGCTCTTCCGCATCGCCTCCGGCCACCTGCTCGGCCCGGACGTGCCGGTCAACCTGCGTCTCCTGGAGATCCCGCAGGGCCTGAAGGCCGCCGAGGGCACCGCGATGGAGCTCGACGACTGCGCCTTCCCGCTGCTGCGCAACATCGAGATCACGGACGACGCCAACGTCGGCTTCGCCGGTGCGAACGTCGCTCTGCTCGTCGGTGCCCGCCCCCGTACGAAGGGCATGGAGCGCGGCGACCTGCTCTCCGCCAACGGCGGCATCTTCAAGCCGCAGGGCAAGGCCATCAACGACAACGCCGCGGACGACATCAAGGTCCTCGTCGTCGGCAACCCGGCCAACACCAACGCGCTCATCGCGCAGGCCGCCGCCCCGGACGTACCGGCCGAGCGCTTCACCGCGATGACCCGCCTGGACCACAACCGCGCGATCTCGCAGCTGGCCGCCAAGACCGGCGCCGCCGTCTCCGACATCAAGAAGCTGACGATCTGGGGCAACCACTCGGCGACCCAGTACCCGGACATCTTCCACGCGGAGGTGGCCGGCAAGAACGCCGCCGAGCTCGTCAACGACGAGGCGTGGCTGGCCGACACCTTCATCCCGACCGTCGCCAAGCGCGGCGCCGCGATCATCGAGGCCCGTGGCGCGTCCTCGGCCGCCTCGGCCGCCAACGCCGCCATCGACCACGTGTACACCTGGGTCAACGGCACCGCCCCCGGCGACTGGACCTCGATGGGTATCCCGTCGGACGGCTCCTACGGCGTGCCCGAGGGCCTCATCTCGTCCTTCCCGGTCACCACGAAGGACGGCAAGTACGAGATCGTCCAGGGCCTGGACATCAACGAGTTCTCCCGCACGCGTATCGACGCGTCGGTGCAGGAGCTCGCCGAGGAGCGCGACGCGGTTCGCGAGCTCGGTCTGATCTGATCCGTACGCCTCCTGGTGCGTACCTCACCGCCCCCGGCAGCAGTCGCTGCCGGGGGCGGCTGCGTTCGCACATGGCCGCCGGCAGGAACGGCCGTGGGTGGGAACTGCGGACACGGGGCGCACAGTCTGGGCTGTCATGCGCGTGACGATGATTCTTCCGGCCCTGACCGAGGCGACCAGCCCGCTCTTCCGGCCCATCAAGTACTCGCTCTTCCCGCCGCTCGGCCTGGCGACCCTCGCCGGCTACCTGGATCCGGACGACGAGGTGACCCTCCTCGACGAGCATGTCGAACGGGTCGACATCGAGGCGCTCGACAGCCCCGATCTGCTGGTCGTCCAGCCGTACATCACCTCCGCCCGGCGCAGCTACGAGATAGCCGACCACTTCCGTGCCCGGGGTGTCCACGTCGCCATGGGCGGTCTCCATGTGACCTCGCTCCCGGACGAGGCGGCGGCGCACGCGGACACGGTCTTCACCGGGCCGGGGGAGGACACCTGGCCGCTGTTCCTGAAGGAGTTCCGGGACGGTGTGCCGGGCCGCCGGTACGACTCCAAGCTGCGCACACTGGCCGGACTGCCGCCCGTACGACGGGACCTGATCAAGCGGAACCTGTATCTGGTGCCCAACTCGATCGTCGTCTCGCGCGGCTGCCCGCACCATTGCGACTTCTGCTACAAGGACGCGTTCTTCGAGGGCGGCAAGTCCTTCTACACCCAGGCCGTGGACGACGCTCTCGCCGAGATCGAGCGGCTGCCCGGCAAGCACCTGTACTTCCTCGACGATCATCTGCTCGGCAACCGGCGCTTCGCCGAGACGCTCTTCGACGGGATGGCCGGAACGGGACGGCTCTGGCAGGCGGCCGGCACCGTGAAGTCCGTACTCCAGCCGGACCTGCTGGAGCGGGCCGTGGACGCGGGACTGCGCAGCCTGTTCGTCGGCTTCGAGACCGTCAACAGTGCGAATCTCGCCGAACGCCGGAAGGACCAGAACATCGGCAAGGACTACGCGGCCGCCGTCCGCCGGCTCCATGACGCGGGTGTCATGGTCAACGCCAGCTTTGTCTTCGGCCTCGACCACGACGGCCCGGACGTCTTCGACCGGACGGTGGAGTGGGCCGTCGAGCAGGGCATCGAGACGGCCACCTTTCACATCATGACGCCGTATCCGTCCACCGGCCTGTGGAAGCAGATGGAGGCCGAGGACCGGATCGTCCACCGGGACTGGGATCTCTACGACACCCGGCATGTCGTCCACCGTCCGAAGGGGATGACCTCGCGTCAGCTGGAGGACGGCTATTGGCGTGCGTACCGGGACTTCTACCGCTGGTCGAACATCTGGCGCGGCGCGGCCGCACAGCCGGGCACGCACGAGCGGCTGAGGCACCTGGCGTACGCGGGCGGCTGGAAGAAGTTCGAACCCGCCTGGGACGCCCTGATCCGCTCCCGCAACGTGGTGCGGGCCATGCCGATGCTGGAACGGACCCTGGCTGCCTTCGGGGGCAGACAGGTCCACGGCTAGGGTCTTTCGTTTGGATCAGGCTGGATCAGGGAGCGGGGTCTGGTGCGTGCAGCTGCAAGGCGGAGGAAGGAGCCCACGCGGAGCGTCGGCGACTGACGACAACGCCGCAGATGTGCGTGCCAGACCCCGCGAGCCCAGCCTGATCCAAACGAGAGGCCCTAGGGCCTGGCGGCCTTGGTGCGCGGGCGGCGGGAGGCTACAGCGCGTGCAGCCGGTCGGCGATCCGGCGGACGGCTGCCATGGCCTGGCGCTGCAGCCCGGGGCCGAACGTGATGCGGGTGGCGCCCAGTTCGCCGAGGCGGCGCGGGGTCGGGCCGTCCGGCAGGGCGAAGACGTTGAGGGGGGCCGGGATGGCGGCGGCAAGGCGTGGAAGGGACTCGGGCGGTGCGGCGATCGGGTAGACGCAGTCCGCACCGGCTGCCGCATACAGCCGGGCGCGGGCGATCGTCTCCGCCTCCGGGTCGGTGCCGTCCGGGACACCGTGTACGTACGTATCGACGCGAGCGTTGACGAAGAGCTGATCGCCCGCGACCGCGCGTACCTCCGCCAGCCGGTCGGCCTGCCGCTGCGGGTCATTCAGGACGCCGTCGGCCGAGTCCTCCAGGTTGCAGCCGACCGCACCGGTGCCGAGGAGCCGCTCCACGAGTTCCTTCGGCGGCAGCCCGTAACCGGCCTCGATGTCCGCCGAGACGGGTACGGGAACGGCGCGCGCGATCCGGGCCACGGCCGCGAACATCTCGGCGGCGGGTGTCGCCCCGTCCTCGTACCCGAGCGAGGCCGCGATCCCGGCGCTCGGCGTGGCGAGCGCCGGAAAGCCGGCGTCGGCGAAGACACGGGCGCTCGCGGCGTCCCATGGGCCGGGGAGGACCAGCGGGTCTCCGGGGGTGCGGCCGTGGTGCAGGTCGCGGAAGACGGAGACGGCCATCGCGGGACTCCTGGGAAGGGCGAGGCGGAGGAGAGGGGTGGCGGGGCGGCGACGCGGCTCGGTCCGGGTCAGTGCTTCGTGTCGCTGGGAGCGTAGTGGCCGGGGACCATGCGAGTGGCCACGGAGAAACGGTTCCAGGCGTTGATCACCGTGATGGCGGCGATCAGCTGGGCCAGCTCGGCCTCCTCGAAGTGCTTTGCGGCCTTCTCGTACACGGCGTCCGGCACGAAGCCGTCGGTCAGGACCGTCACGGCCTCCGTCAGCTCGATCGCCGCGATCTCCTTCTCCGTGTAGAAGTGCTGCGACTCCTCCCACGCGCTGAGCTGGACGATCCGCTCGACCGACTCGCCCGCCGCGAGCGCGTCCTTGGTGTGCATGTCGAGGCAGAACGCGCAGTGGTTGAGCTGCGAGGAACGGATCTTCACCAGCTCGGCGAGGACCGGGTCCAGGCCCTTTCGGGACGCTGTCTCCAGCCGGACCATGGCCTTGAAGACATCGGGGGCGAGCTCGGCCCACTGCAGACGGGGGCTGTGTTCGGGGGCGTAGTCGGAGGTCGGGTGGTTGTGCTCGTTCGTCGTCATGGGTACGACGCTACGGGGCGGATGGCGCAGGAGTATGGTCCATTTCCATGACGGATTCCTGGGCCACTTTCGGAGCCGACCTGCACATCGACCCGGCAGGCGCGGCGGGGCTGCGGACCGGGCTGATGAACGCGCTGCGGGAGGCCGTACGGACCGGGCGGCTGACGCCCGGAACCCGGCTGCCGTCGTCCCGCACGCTCGCCGCCGACCTGGGGATCGCCAGGAACACCGTGGCCGACGCCTACGCCGAGCTGGTCGCCGAGGGCTGGCTCACCGCCCGGCAGGGTTCGGGCACCCGGGTCGCGCAGCGGGCCGAGCCACGTCGACCGGCTGCGACGGCCCCGCGCTCCCGGCCGGTGCGGGGCCGGCCCGCCTACAGCCTGATGCCCGGCTCGCCCGACCTGTCGACGTTCCCGCGCGCCGACTGGCTCAAGGCGGCCCGGCGCGCCCTGACCGCCGCGCCCAACGACGCCTTCGGGTACGGCGATCCGCGCGGACGCATCGAGCTGCGCACCGTACTGGCCGACTATCTGGCGCGGGCCCGCGGGGTGTACGCAGACCCGGAGCGGATCGTGATCTGTTCCGGCTTCCTCCACGGGCTGATGCTGATGGGGAAGGTGTTGCGGAAGCGGCGGGTGCGGGGGGTGGCTGTCGAGTCGTACGGACTGGATGTGCACTGGAATCTGCTCGCGGACGCCGGCCTGCGCACGCCCTGCCTGCCGCTCGACGGACTCGGCTCCCGGACCGGGGAGCTGATCGGGATGCGCGGGGTGGGCGCAGTGCTGATGACTCCCGCTCACCAGTTCCCGACTGGGGTACCGCTCCATCCCGACCGGCGGGCCGCGGCCGTGGACTGGGCACGGGGTACGGGCGGTCTGATCCTGGAGGACGACTACGACGGCGAGTTCCGCTACGACCGGCAGCCGGTCGGCGCCCTCCAGGGCCTCGACCCGGAACGGGTCGTCTATATGGGGACGACCAGCAAGTCCCTGGCGCCGGGGCTTCGACTGGCCTGGATGGTGCTGCCGCAGGAGCTGGTGAAGGAGGTGGCGGAGGCGAAGGGCGAAATCGACTGGGTGTCGAGCGCGCCGGACCAGCTGACGCTCGCGGAGTTCATCGAGTCCGGTGCGTACGACCGACATGTGCGCTCGATGAGGCTGCGCTACCGGCGCCGCCGCGACCAGCTCGTCGCGGCGCTCGCGGAACAGGCCCCCGCACTGCGGATCAGCGGGATCGCCGCCGGCCTGCACGCCGTCCTCGAACTCCCGGACGGCAGCGAGCGATCGGTGATCCAGGCCGCGGCCTTCCAGGGGCTGGCCCTGGAAGGCATGGCCCGCTTCCGGCACGCGGACGCGGTGGCGGGAAACGACGCACTGGTCATCAGCTACGGCGCCCCGACCGACAGCGCCTGGGCGGGCGCTCTGGAAGCACTCTGCCGAGCGCTGTCGTAGGAACCGGGACCCCAACCCTCGCCCGCACCCGCCGTCCGCGCGTCCTGCCGCCCGCATCCGTGTGCTCCGTCGTCGCGACCTCGACCACCCCGAAACCGCATCCCTCCCCAGCCCCAGCAGCGGGGTGCGCGGCTTCGCGTGCAGCCGTCCGGCTGCCGCGCCGATCGGCAGGACACCTCGAAGCCGAAGCCGTCGAGCGCGTGTCCGGCGGCACAGCGCCACCCCCGCACCGCGGGCAGCGACAGCGTCGGATCGACACCCGCTCCGGACCTCGGCCCCGCCCCGCGGCGGCCCCCGCTGCAACGGCCTGGAGAACGGAGGCCGTACCGAAGCACACCGCGGAATCGGGTGCGCAGATCAGCCCAAAGGCACATGTGGACTCCGCGGGCCGGTCTGCACCGCACCCGGTTCCCGCCTTCCCGGGCGGCCATCTAATCTGACGGACGGGTCCTATGGCTGGAACGGAACGATGGGGGAGACGGAAGCATGGCTAAGCGCAGATTGAGGTCGAGCACGGTGGTGCTCGGTTCCATGGGGGTTCTCGCGGCGGCGATCACCTCGTGCGGATCGGAGCCGGACAAGCGGTGTGTGGACCCGGTGACCCACTCCAAGCTGCCGAGTTACGAGTGCAAGAGCAGCAGCGGCCACGGCACCTACTACTACGGCGGCAGCTCCAAGGGCGGCAAGGTCCAGGGCGGAAGTTTCGACAAGTCCGCCGTCGATCGCGGCGGCTTCGGCTGCTCCGGTACGGGCGGCGGCTGACCGGTCATGGAACGCCGCACCACCGAACCGCGTCCCGGTTGGCAGGAGATCGTCGAGGAGCAGGGGATCGTCTATCCGCTGACCCGTTACCCGGACGGATCGCTGCGCCCCTACTGGGACGAGAGCGCGTACTACGTCTTCTCGCTGCCCGAGGTCGAGGCGCTGGAGGACGTGGTCGAGGAACTGCACACGATGTGCCTGGCCGCCGCCGCGCACATCGTCGAGCAGGACCGCTTCGCCGACCTCGGCATCACCGACCGGCGACTGGCCGCTCTGATCACCGAGTCGTGGCGGCGACGCGCCGAACTTCCGTCCCTGTACGGCCGGTTCGATCTGCGCTACGACGGAACCGGCCCGGCGAAGATGCTGGAGTACAACGCCGACACCCCCACTTCACTCGTGGAGGCGGCCAGTGCCCAGTGGTTCTGGATGGAGGACCGCTTCCCGGACGCCGACCAGTGGAACTCCCTTCATGAACGTCTCGTCGAGGCATGGAAGCGGCAGGCCGCACTGCTGCCACCGGGACCGCTGCATTTCGTCCACTCCGAGGGGGACGAACTCGGCGAGGACCTGATGACGGTCGCGTATCTCCGCGAGACCGCCGAACAGGCCGGGATCGACACGGAGGCACTCTCCGTGGAAAAGATCGGCTGGGACCGGCTGACCGGACGGTTCGTCGACGATCGGCTCCGCTTCATCCGTAGCTGCTTCAAGCTCTACCCGTGGGAGTGGCTGGCGACCGATAGCTTCGGCCCTCATGTCCTGGACACCCTCGACAACGGCGGCGGCACGGGCACCACCTGCTGGATCGAGCCCGCCTGGAAGATGCTCCTCTCCAACAAGGCGCTGCTGGCCATCCTCTGGGAGCTCTATCCGGGTCACCCGAATCTGCTGCCCTCCTATCTCGACGGTCCTCGCGAACTGGCCGGGGACGGGAACGGTGGCGGTGGCATCGGCTATGTCGCCAAGCCACTGCTCGGCCGTGAGGGCGCCGGCGTCACGATCCATGAGCCGGGAAGCCCCGTGGTGATACGGGACGAGCCGTGCTGCTACCAGGAGCTGGCCCCGCTGCCGGACTTCGACGGCAACCGGGTCGTGCTGGGCGCCTGGGTCGTCGAGGACGAGTCCGCGGGGCTCGGCATCCGGGAATCTGCGGGGCTGGTGACGGACGAGTACGCACGCTTCCTGCCCCACGTCATCCTCTAGCGACCCCGGTGGGGCCGGCCGACCCGGCTCCACCGACCCGGCTCCACCGACCCGGCCCACCGACCCGGCGCCGTCAGCCGCGCAGTACCTCCCGCAGTTGTTCCAGGCCCCAGTCCAGGTCCTCCTTGCTGATCACCAGGGGCGGGGCGATCCGGATCGTCGAGCCGTGGGTGTCCTTGACCAGCACCCGGCGGTCCATCAGCTTCTCGGAGATCTCCCGCCCCGTGCCATGACCCGGGGCGATATCGATTCCCGCCCACAGCCCGCGGCCCCGCACCGTCTCCACCGCGCCGCCACCCACCAGCAGCCCCAGCTCCTGGTGGAGGTGGTCGCCCAACTCCGCGGCCCGCTGCTGGAACTCGCCGGTGCGGAGCATCGCGATGACCTCCAGCGCGACCGCGCAGGCGAGAGGGTTGCCGCCGAACGTCGAGCCATGCTCACCCGGCCGGTACACCCCGAGCACCGCGGCCGACGAGACCACGGCCGACACCGGCACCACGCCGCCGCCCAGCGCCTTGCCGAGCACATACATGTCCGGCACGACACCCTCGTGCTCGCAGGCGAAGGTCTTGCCCGTCCGGCCCAGACCCGACTGGATCTCGTCCGCGATGAAGAGCACATCCCGCTCGCGGGTCAGCTCGCGCACCCGTGGGAGGTAGCCCGGCGGCGGCACCAGCACCCCGGCCTCGCCCTGGATCGGCTCCAGCAGCACCGCCACGGTGTTGTCCGTCATCGCCGCACGCAGCGCGGTCAGGTCCCCGTACGGCACGATCTCGAACCCCGGCGTGTACGGGCCGAAGTCCGCCCGCGCCTCCTGGTCCGTGGAGAAGCTGATGATGGTCGTCGTCCGGCCGTGGAAGTTGTTCGACGCAACGATGATCTTCGCCATGCCGTCCGGGACGCCCTTTACCCGGTAACCCCACTTGCGGGCGGTCTTCACCGCGGTCTCCACGGCTTCCGCCCCGGTGTTCATGGGCAGCACCATCTCCATGCCGCACAACTCGGCGAGCTGCGTACAGAAGTCGGCGAACCGGTCGTGATGGAAGGCGCGCGAGGTCAGGGTCACCCGGTCCAGCTGTGCCTTGGCCGCCTCGATCAGGCGTCGGTTGCCATGGCCGAAGTTGAGCGCCGAGTAGCCCGCGAGCATGTCGAGGTAGCGCCGGCCTTCGACATCGGTCATCCAGGCGCCTTCCGCCGAGGCGACGACGACCGGAAGCGGATGGTAGTTGTGCGCGCTGTGCGCCTCTGCGGAGGCGATGGCGGTTTCCGTGGTCGACACGGGATCTCCGTTCGTCGTGCGGCGTGGGCTGGGGTGGTGCCCACTTTGTATCGTCGGTCGGATCTCCGGGGAGGAAACCTTCAATCCATGGCGCGCCCGTGAGATACCGCAGTCAGAGGTCCAGGAGCTCCTGCCGTGGGCCGCTCTCGCGGCCGCCCCAGCCTCCGCCTTCCCCGCCGCCACCACGCTGCCGGGCTGCCAGGTGGCGCAGGGCCAGAGCGAGCGCCGCCCCCGCCACCAGTCCGGGTACGGCCCACCACACGCCGTCGAAGCGGCCGGCGGAGCCGGCGGCCCTGGCGGTGACCGCAGAAGCCGACGGGGAAGTCTCCGGTTCCGGTGCGAGGCCGGCCAGCGGGTCCATCGGGGCGGACATCTTCCTGTTGTCCCAGGCCTGTGGGAACAACCTCGCGTACGCGTCCTGGTTGTTCGTCTTCCCCATCAGCCCGAGCTCCGTGAACAGCTTGACCAGCCCCGCCGGATTCTTCGCCCGGTGCCAGTACCCGCGGAAGGTATAGGGGACTTCGGAGGCCGTGTGTATCCATATGGTGTCCGGATCGTCGCCCGGGAAGACGCGGTCGGTCCGCATCGGCTCCAGATCCAGGACCATCCACGTCACATTGATCTGCCGGGTCCCCATCGCCCCGTCCATGCTCTGCGGCCGCTGCTTGGCGCCCTTTCCGGCCGGACCCAGAAGGGCCTCCAGCTCGGCATATCTCGGATCCGAGACGGAGAGTGCGGTCGCTTCCCCGCTGTCGGGCGAAGAGACGAGCACGGTCGTCGATCCGCCTGCCACCGCACTCGGCGCGAGGCAGAGACACAACCCCCACACCACCGCCAGCACTGCCGAGCTCTGCAGGAACCGGGCCCCCGGCCGCCGCCTGGCCCGACCCTCCTGCCGTTGCACGGAACGCACCCGCGGCCCTCGCGTCAACTGGCGGTTTTCCCATGCCGTCCCCCTTTGTGCTGTCGCACTGTGCGTTACGGCCCGTCCGTACCGCGTCACTTCTGGTACACCGCTCGAGCCCCGCAGGTTCCGCTCCGGCGCCCACCGATCCCAGGACTATCGTTCGCCGGCCCGTCCGAGCGTGGACCTGACGACCGCGCGGGCCCGCTCCCGCACGTCCACGCCCTCCAGCCGCAGTGTCAGCCGATCGTCCTCGACCCACAACAGGGTCGGCCCAGCCGTCCGTCGGGACCGCGTCCGCCGGTTGCCGTCCCCGTCGATCATGCCGAAGCGCAGCACATGCGGCCGGGCGAACCACAGCCCGTCCACCCGGCCGCCGCGGCCGTCGTCGACCGTCAGCCACTCCGGCTGCTCCCGCACCTGCTTCGTGAAGTACGGATCGAGTCTCGACAAGAACTCGTCGAGCCGTATCGTCCGCCCGTTCTCCCACCAGCACAGGGTGACCATGGACCGGCCCTCCGGCAGTCCCGTCACGGCCACCGCCTCCGGTGCGCCGAGCGCCGGCGGCACGACCGGCCGGAAGCCCGACTGCCGCGCCGCCTCCGACAGCGTCACCGGGGTGTCACAGCCCGGCACCGGCGCACCCGGCCGCTCGGGGGCCGGCGCGGACGGGTCGTACCGCACCTCGACCCCGCCGAAGTCGAACCAGTCCGCGACCGTCGCCCGCACCGGAGGCGTGAGCACCAGCACGACCAGGACCCCCGAGAGGGCCGCGGCCAACAGGCGGGCCCGCCTCCGCACCCACGCCCCGGCCCGGTTCAGCCGCCCCGGAGGAACGGGGACGGGCACCGGAACCGCCTCCGCGACGATCTGCGCCAGCACCCGCTCCGCCATCGTCGGTCCGGCGCCCTCGGGATCCCGCGCGGGCACATCCATCCCGCGTCCCAGTGCCAGCAGCTCGGCCCGCAGGCGCGCCCGGTCACCGCCACGCCCCCGCTCCGCGTCACTCATGCCCCTCACCCCCTCCCGCCCCTCGCTTGTCCGCCCCTCGACCGTCCGTAGTCGTCCCGAGCTTCTTCTCCAGTCTTTTCAGGGCGCGGTTCAGCCGGGACTTCACCGTCCCCCGTGGCCAGCCCAGGGCCTGTGCCGTCTCCGCCTCGTCCATCTCCAGCAGGTAGCGGTACGTGACGACCCGACGGTGGTCCTCGCTGAGTTCGTCGAGCGCGGCCGTCAGCAGCGCCCGCCGCTCCTCCGCGAGCGCCGCCACCGCCGGATCCGCCGACTCCGGTATCGCCGGATCGGCGCCCCGCAATATCGCCTCGCGCCCGGCCACCGCCCGCGCCCGGCCCGCCGACCGGACCGTGTTCCTCGTTTCATTCACCACGATCCGCAGCAGCCACGGCCGGAATGCCGCCCCCTCCCGGAAACGGCCCAGCGACTGGTACGCCTTCAAGAAGGCCGACTGCACCACATCCTCCGCGTCGGCCCTCGCCCCGAAGGTGACCGCGGCCCGCAGGGCGGCGCCCGTGTGGGCGCGCACCAACTGCGCGTATGCCTCCGCCTCCCCGGCGCGCACACGAGCGATCACCGCAGCCTCGCCCTCGGCCGGCGCTCTCGCTGTCGCCTCGGCCCGAGTCCCGGCCTGCTGCCCGGCCCGTCCCTCGATCTGCCCCTCGGCACGCCCGAGAGCGCGGTCCGTACCCCCGTCGTCGACGGCACGGCCCCCCTCCCGGCCCCTCTGCAGGGCCCCCTCCTGCGTCCTCACACCTTTCATACACCGGCTGCCGGAGATCGGTTCCGTACCTGAGACAATGAGTTTCATGGCCTCTGAACGCCCCCGCGTGCTCTCCGGAATCCAGCCCACCGCAGGCTCGTTCCACCTCGGCAACTACCTCGGTGCGGTCCGCCAGTGGGTGGCGCTGCAGGAGTCCCACGACGCCTTTTACATGGTCGTGGACCTGCATGCGATCACCGTTCCGCAGGACCCCGTCGAGCTTCGTGCGAACACCCGGCTCGCCGCCGCCCAGCTGCTCGCCGCCGGACTCGACCCGGAACGCTGCACGCTCTTCGTCCAGAGCCATGTCCCCGAGCACGCCCAGCTCGGCTGGGTGATGAACTGCCTCACGGGCTTCGGCGAGGCATCCCGGATGACCCAGTTCAAGGACAAGTCCGCGAAGCAGGGCGCCGACCGGGCGACCGTCGGCCTCTTCACCTACCCGGTCCTCCAGGTCGCGGACATCCTGCTGTACCAGGCCAATCAGGTCCCGGTCGGCGAGGACCAGCGTCAGCACATCGAGCTCACCCGCGACCTCGCCGAGCGCTTCAACGCCCGGTTCGGTGAGACCTTCACCATCCCGGACCCGTACATCCTCAAGGAGACGGCGAAGATCTTCGACCTTCAGGACCCGTCGTCCAAGATGAGCAAGTCGGCGGCCACCCCGAAGGGGCTGATCAACCTCCTCGACGAGCCGAAGGCCACGGCCAAGAAGGTCAAGAGCGCGGTCACCGACACGGACACGGTCATCCGCTTCGACCGCGCCGAGAAGCCGGGCGTCAGCAACCTCCTGACCATCTACTCCACCCTCACCGGATCCGGCATCGGGGATCTGGAGCAGAAGTACGAGGGCAAGGGCTACGGTGCGTTGAAGACCGACCTCGCAGAGGTCATGGTCGAGTTCGTCACACCGTTCCGGACCCGCACCCAGGAATATCTTGACGACCCCGAGTCGCTGGACTCGATCCTGGCCAAGGGCGCGGAGAAGGCCCGAGCGGTGGCCGCCGAGACCCTGGCGCTGACCTACGACCGGATGGGCTTTCTGCCCGCGAAGCACTGAGTCCAAGGACCCTGGCGGGACGGTGGCCGCAGGCGGCACACTGGCGAAGGGAAAACCGACTCCGGTGACGGCGCGAAGCCGGCCATCGACCTTCGAAGATTGAGGAGAACGACGTGGGGACCGTAACGCTCGGCGTTTCGATCGCGGTCCCGGAGCCCTACGGCAGCCTGCTCCAGGAGCGGCGCGCGAGCTTCGGGGACCCTGCCGCGTACGGCATTCCCACCCACGTCACCCTTCTCCCGCCGACCGAGGCGGAGGCGGCCGACCTGCCCGCGGTCGAACGGCATCTTGCCCAGATCGCGACCGGCGGCCGCCCCTTTCCGATGCGGCTGTCCGGGACGGGGACCTTCCGCCCCCTGTCGCCGGTCGTCTACGTCCAGGTCGTCGAGGGCGCGTCGGCGTGTGGCTGGCTGCAGAAGCGGGTGCGGGACGCCTCCGGCCCGCTGATGCGCGAGCTGCAGTTCCCGTACCACCCGCATGTGACCGTGGCGCACGACATCGCCGAGGAGGCGATGGACCGGGCGTACGCGGAGCTCTCCGACTACGAGGCGTCCTGGACCTGCGGTTCCTTCGCGCTGTACGAGCAGGGTCCGGACGCCGTCTGGCGCAAGATCAACGAGTTCCCGTTCAGAGCGGAGGGCTCTGCTCCCGCGGTACCCGCGCAGGGCGGCTGCTCCGTGGACGAGCCGTCCCTGCAGCCCTGAGGCCTCAGGCGCCGGCCGACCGTGCTGCCGCGGTCTGCCGGGCCCCGTAACCGCGCCGCTCAGACCGGAAGACGCCGGAACAGCGGCCGCGGCACATGGCGCAGCGCCGACATCACGACCCGCAGCGCCCCCGGTACCCACACCGTCTCCGAGCGCCGCCGCAGCCCCGTCACGATCGCGTCCGCGACCGCCTCCGGGGTCGTCGCGAGCGGCGCCCCGGCCATCCCCGCCGTCGTCCCCGACCGTACGGAGCCGGGGCGTACGACCATCACATGCACCCCGGTGCCGTGCAGGGCGTCGCCCAGCCCCTGGGCGAACGCGTCCAGTCCCGCCTTGCTCGATCCGTAGATGAAGTCGGCGCGGCGGGCCCGCTCGCCCGCCACCGAGGACAGCACCACCAGCGATCCGTGACCCTGCTCCTGGAGTGCGCCGGCGCACACCAGGCCGGCGGAGACGGCCCCCGTGTAGTTGGTCTGGGCGACCCGTACCGCGGAGAGCGGTTCCTCCTCGTCGCGCTCCTGGTCCCCGAGGATGCCGAACGCGAGCAGCACCATGTCGATGTCGCCCTCGGTGAAGACCTTGCCGAGGGCGGTCTCGTGGGACTCGGAGTCCAGGGCGTCGAAGTCGACGGTACGGACGTGGGCGCCCAGGGCACGCAGCTCCGCCGCGGCCGACTCCAGTCCGGGCGAGGGGCGTCCGGCCAGCCAGACCGTGCGGGTGCGGCGGGCGATCAGGCGGCGCGCGGTCGCCAGCCCGATCCGGGACGTGCCACCGAGCAGGAGCAGGGACTGCGGGGCACCGAAGGCATCCTTCACGAAAACACTCCTAGCGGGGGCGGCGGACCGCGAGTTGGTGAGAGGCGGGGGAAGGAGAGCCGGCGGGCGTAGCACGGGCTCAGAGCGCGAGGCGCCGGGAAAGGTCCGAGCAGAACGCCCCGTTCGGGTCCAGCTCGGCGCGCAGCGCCCGGAATTCGGGCAGTCGCGGATACATGGCGGCCAGCGTCTCGGGGCGCAGCCTGGAGTCCTTCGCCAGGCAGACGCGGCCGCCCGCCGCTGCCACCTCCTCGTCCAGCCCGTCGAGGAAGCGGGCCAGGCCCGGCAGGGCGGCAGGCAGATCGAGGGCGAGCATCCAGCCCGGCATCGGGAAGGACAGCCAGCCCGGATCACCGTCCCCGAAGCGCTTGAGCACGGCGAGGAACGACGGGCAGCGGCGCTGCGAGATCCGCCGGACGATCCGGCGCAACGCCTCCTCCTGCCCGTGTCCGACGACGAACTGATACCGCACGGAGCCGCCGCGGCCGTAGACCCGGTTCCAGTACGGTACGGCGTCCAGCAGGTGGAAGTACGTGGACAGCCTCTGGAGTTCACCGGTGCGGAACTTGGGGGCTCTGCGGTACCAGAGCTCGTTGAACAGGGCGACGGAGGTACGGCCGAGCAGCCTGTCCGGTACGAACGCAGGCGCCGCGGGCAGCCGGCCCGGGCGGAACACGAGCGGTGTGCGCCGGTCGCGCGCCGGGAGCACATGCAGGGGTGCGTGCTCCCCGCGGGTGAGTACGGAGCGCCCGGTCGCCCGGCCGCGGGCGAGGAGGTCGATCCAGGCGGCCGAGTAGCGGTAGCGGTGGTCGGAGGAGGTGAGCCGGGCCATCAAGTCGTCCAGATCGACGGTCCGTTCGGTGTCGACCGACATGAGTGACGTCGCGACGGGGTGGAACTGGAGCGTGGCCGACAGGATCACCCCGGTCAGTCCCAGGCCTCCCGCGGTCGCGTCGAAGAGGTCGGTGCCGGGCCGCACCGTCCGGATCGTGCCGTCGGCGGTGAGCACCTCCATGGCCCGTACGTGTCGGGAGAAGGAGCCGGAGACGTGCTGGTTCCTGCCGTGGATGTCGGCGCCGATCGCGCCGCCCACCGTGACGTAACGGGTCCCGGCGGTCACCGGCACGAACCAGCCGAGCGGCAGCAGCACTTCCATCAGCCGGTGCAGGCTCACGCCCGCGTCGCACACCACCAGGCCGGCTGCGGCGTCGATGGTACGGATCCGGTTCAGCGCGGTCATGTCGAGTACGGAGCCGCCCGCGTTCTGCGCCGCGTCGCCGTGGGCCCGGCCGAGGCCGCGGGCGATGGAACCCCGGGGTCCGCAGCCGCGTACCGCGACCGCCGCCTCCTCGTACGTACGGGGGCGGAACCGCAGTGCGGTCGTCGGGGCGGTGCGGCCCCAGCCGGTCAGGGACACGGTGTCGACGGACATGATGGTGACCGTATCGCCAGGGAAAACACCTTTGAGGGATTTGTTACAACACTCACCGAAATGGGTGTTTGAAAGGATGTCATCCATTCAGGATGCAAACCGTCCGCCGCCGATCGGAAGAGCGCAGTGAGGACCGCTCACCGGTTTTTCGCGCCCAGGAGGGTACGCGCACGTCATGGACTGGCTGAAGAAACTCCCCGTCATCGGGCCACCTGTCTCGTGGCTGATGACGACGCACGCCTGGCGCTCGTACGAAACGCTCGACCGGGTCCACTGGACCAGGCTCGCCGCTGCGATCACCTTCATCAGCTTCCTGGCGCTCTTCCCGCTGATCGCGGTCGGCGCGGCGATCGGCGCGGCGATGCTCTCCACCGAGCAGCTGCACAAGATCGAGGACAAGGTCGCCGAGCAGGTGCCCGGCATCTCCGACCAGCTCGGCATCGCCGGTCTGGTGGCCCACGCGGGGACGGTCGGGCTGGTCGCCGGTGTACTGCTGCTCCTCACCGGTGTCGGCTGGATCGGTGCGATGCGCGACTGTCTGCGCGCGGTCTGGGAGATGGACGACACGGACCAGGGCAATCCGGTCGTCCGTAAGCTCAAGGACGCCGGACTGCTGGTCGGCCTCGGCGGGGCGGCGCTCGTCACCCTCGCCGCCTCCACGGCCGGCTCCACCGCGGTCGGCTGGACCGCCCGACTGGTGGGCATCTCCGACCGGGGGGCCGGCGGGGTGCTGCTGCAGACCGCCGCCCTGGTGGTGGCCGCCCTGGCCGACTTCCTGCTGCTGCTCTATCTGCTGACGCTGCTGCCCGGCGTCCAGCCGCCGCACCGCCGGCTGGTGACGGCCGCGGTGATCGGCGCGATCGGCTTCGAACTCCTCAAGATGCTGCTCGGCAGCTATATGAAGAGCGTCGCGTCGAAGAGCATGTACGGCGCCTTCGGCGTGCCGATCGCCCTCCTGCTGTGGATCAACTTCACCGCGAGACTGCTGCTGTTCTGCGCCGCCTGGACGGCGACGCCGAGCAGGCGGCAGACGAAGGAGGGCGCCGGGGACGTCAGCGGCGAGGAAGGCGGCGCACCAGGTCCGGCAGCGGCCAGCGCCGGTTGACCAGGAACACCCCGCCGGCCAGCAGCGCCAGGACCCCGCCGACGATCCCGAGCGCGATCCCGACCCCGCTGGAGCCCGTACCGGCCGAGGCCGCCTTGGTGGTGCCGGTACCGTGCTTGCCCTCGTCCGCCGCGCCGTTGGCGCCGGTCGAGCTCTGTCCGCCGCCCGATTCCATGCCCTTGCCCGTTCCGGTCTCCGCGGACTTCGGGGGGACCAGTTCGCCGACCGGGGTCACCTTGCCGGCCGCGTCGAAGCCCCAGTCGAGCAGGCTCGCGGCCTCCTTGTAGACGGCGTGCTTCTCGTCGGACTTCGGGTTCATGACAGTGACGAGCAGCACCTTGCCGTTGCGCTCGGCGACACCGGTGAAGGTGTTGCCCGCGTGAGTGGTGTAGCCGTTCTTGACGCCCGCGATGCCCTTGTACGGTTCGACGCCGACGTCACCGGTGAGCAGCCGGTTGGTGTTCTGGATCTGGAAGGCCTCGCGCTTCTTGCCGGCCTTCTTCTCGCCGGGGAATTCGGCCGTGGCAGTCGAGCAGTACTCGCGGAAGTCTTCCTTCTGCAGTCCGCTGCGGGCGAACAGCGTGAGGTCGTACGCGCTGGAGACCTGGCCGGGGGCGTCGTAGCCGTCGGGCGACACGACGTGTGTGTCGAGGGCCTGCAGCTCCTCGGCGTGCTCCTGCATGGCGCTGACGGTCTTGGGGACGCCGCCGTACATCGAGGACAGCACGTGCACCGCGTCGTTGCCGGAGCGCAGGAAGACGCCGAGCCACAGGTCGTGGACCGTGTACGTCAGGCGCTCCTTGACGCCGACCAGGCTGCTGCCCTCGCCGACGTCGGCGAGGTCCTTGTTCGTCACCTTGTGCTTCAGGGTCTTCGGCTGGAGCTCGGGCGCGTCCATGACCGTGTCCGCGAACAGCATCTTCAGCGTGGAGGCCGGGGGCAGCCGCCAGTGCGAGTTGTGCGAGGCGAGCACCTCGCCGCTCTCCGCGTCCGCGACGATCCAGGACCGTCCGGTGAGGTCCTTCGGCAGCACCGGGGCGCCCGGCCCCAGATCGACCTGGGTGCCGACGAGGCCCAGCCGCCCGCCGCCGACCTTCGACATCGGGGCGGTCGGCTTCGGGTCGTCGGTGGTGTCCTTGCTGACCGCCGACGCGGGGCCGACGACAAAGGTGGACAGCAGGACGGCAGAGGTGACCGTCAACACGGTCTTTTTCAGAGCAGGCACGGTCGGAAACGTACAGGCAGATGATGTGCAGGGGGATGCGGACCGCCGGACCGGCCGCCCGGACCGCCGGGACAGCCCACCCCGAGCGCCCCGGCCGGAGCTCGGTGGCGATACTGGATTCATGAAGCTCACCCGTCCCGTCTCCTGGTTCCTGCTCGCCTTCGGGGTGTGGAGCTGGTGCATTTGGGTCACTTTCGCCAAGAATCTATGGAAAGACGGCAGTGGACTTGCCTTCGACGACGCGGGTGACCCGACTGCGTACTTCTGGGTGCATCTGCTGCTCGCCATCACGTCCTTTCTTCTGGGGACGGCGGTCGGTGTGATCGGGTTGCGCGGGCTCAGGGCTCTGCGACGCGAACGTGCATAACCGGCCGTGCGGCGACCGGACATAGGCGTACGAAACACAGACGTGCGGAACCGGAGTGGGAGCGCAAGTGGCAGTGGTCTTCGTTCTGGTGGCGGTCGCGGTCCTCGCACTGCTGGTCGGCGTGCACCGCTATGTGTGGCGTCGTCTTGTCGGTGACACGACGGCGCCGGGCAGCGCGCTGCGCCGGGCGGGCACCGTGGCAGCCTGGCTGCTGCCGCTGCTGAGCATCGGTGCTCTGGTCTCCGGGCGCGCGGGCGCGCCGTTCCGGCTGCAGCAGACGCTGGCCTGGCCGGGCTTTCTCTGGCTGGCGGCGCTCCTGTATCTGACGCTCGCTCTGCTGGTGGGCGAGGCGGTACGGCCGGTTCTGCGGTGGGCGCTCGCGCGCCGCGCGGCGGATGGCGGTACGGCCGGCAGGGCCGGTGCCGCTGCCGGGAGCGATGCGGCTGAAATAGGCTCATCTCCCGCTGAAGCGCCCGCGAGTGGGGTCGCTGCGGCCTCGGCCACCCTCGTCATCGAAGCCCCCGCGCCGCTGTCGGCGGCCGTCCACCCGTCCCGCCGCCTGTTCGTGGCGCGGGCCGTGGGGGGCGCTGCCGCCGTCGCCGGGCTCGGTACCGTCGGATACGGCACCTACGGCGTGCTCCGCGGCCCGCGCGTCAAGCGGGTCACCGTCCCGCTCGCCAAGCTGCCCCGGTCCGCGCACGGTTTCCGGATCGCCGTCGTCAGCGACATCCACCTCGGCCCCATCCTGGGCCGAGCCCACACCCAGCGGATCGTCGACACGATCAACCGGACCCAGCCCGATCTGATCGCTGTCGTCGGCGATCTCGTCGACGGAACCGTCGCCGACCTCGGCCCGGCTGCCGAACCGCTGGCGGGACTGACCGCCCGTCATGGGGCGTTCTTCGTCACCGGCAATCACGAGTACTTCTCCGGCGCGGCCCAATGGGTTGATCACGTGAGGGAATTGGGGCTGCACCCGCTGGAGAACGCGCGGGTCGAGACAGGCGGATTCGATCTGGCCGGGGTCAACGACATCGCCGGGGAGAGCGAGGGGCAGGGACCCGATTTCGAGCGCGCCCTCGGCGACCGGGACCGTACCCGCGCCTCCGTCCTCCTCGCCCACCAGCCCGTCGTCATCGACGACGCGGTCGCGCACGGGGTGGACCTCCAGCTCTCCGGCCACACCCACGGCGGCCAGCTCTGGCCGGGCAACTACCTCGCCGAACTGGCCAACCCCACGGTCGCGGGGCTCGAACGCTACGGCGACACCCAGCTGTACGTCTCGCGGGGCGCGGGCGCCTGGGGGCCGCCGGTGCGGGTCGGCGCCCCCTCCGACATCACCGTCGTGCAGCTCGCCTCCCGACAGGCGTAGTCGCGGACGGAACCTCACCGGCGCGCCACCGCACTGCCGCACCGCATCAGGGCCCCGCGGGACCGCATGTGCAACTGCCCGGCACAACCACACAGCACCTCCATCTTTTTCGGCCGTTCGACCCATCAGAGGTTTCAACTGCCAAAGACTTGGCTAAGAGGTGCGGATTTCCTCTTCCGGATGTGAAAGTCGTGTGATTGGCTGAGTTCGCGCATGTGGTGATGTGCGTTTCTGAGCACATCTGCCCGGGTGGGGCTGGTAAGGGAGAGCACGGCAATGCGGTCGATCCGGGTACGGATTCTCGCGATTCTCGCGGTTTTGGTCATCGCAGGCGTCGGCGCCTGGCAGTTGCTCCCCTCGGACGAGGCGAAGAAGGACCCGATCGCGGTCGGCACGACGGACGAGGTGACCTCACTCGACCCAGCGGGTGCCTACGACGCCGGTTCCTGGGCGATGTACAGCAACATCTACCAGTCCCTCATGACGTTCAAGTCCGGGGCGATCGTCCCCGAGCCGGACGCCGCCGAGAGTTGTGGGTTCATCGGCCAGAAGCTGCAGACGTACCAGTGCAAGCTGCGCGACGATCTGACCTTCTCCAGTGGTCGCAAGGTCACCGCCGCCGATGTCGAGTACTCCATCGAACGCATGATGAGGATCAAGACGGACGTCGGCCCCTCCGTGCTGTTCCCCAGCCTGAAGAACGTGGTGTCCGAAGGCCGCATGATCACCTTCAACCTCTCCTCGCGTGACGCGACCTTCCCGCAGAAGCTCGCCACCGGGGCCGGTTCGATCGTCGACCGCGACCAGTACCCGGCGGACAAGCTCCGTACCGGGAACACGGTCGACGGCTCGGGGCCGTACATCCTGAAGTCGTACGAGCCGGGCACCGTGGCCGAACTGGTCCCGAACCCCACGTACAAGGGCGCACTGAAGAAGACCGGAGTCCCGGTCGACGTCCGCTACTACAAGCAGTCGGACGATCTCCTGGCGGCCTGGAAGTCCGGGCAGATCGATGTGACGCACCGGCAGCTGCCGCCCGCCACGCTCGCCGACCTCAACCCCGGCGACCCCGACATGCACATCACCGAGGCGGACAGCGCCGAGATCCGCAACTTGGTCTTCAACGTGCGCCCCGGGGCACCGCTCGCCAACAAGAAGGTCCGGCAGGCCATCGCGTCGATCATCGACCGCGGACCGCTGGTGACCGACGTCTACAAGGGCACCGTCGAGCCGCTCTACTCGCTGATCCCGCAGGGCTACATCGGGCACAGCACGCCGTTCTTCGACGACTACCCGACGCCCGACCCGGCGCGCGCCAGGAAGCTGATGGAGGAGGCCGGGGTGCAGATCCCGCTGCACATCAACTTCGCCTACCGTGCCGACGACGCGTACACCAAGGAGACCGCCGAGCTGCGCCGCCAGCTGGAGGCGAACGGACTGTTCAAGGTCTCGGTCAAGGCTGTGGAATGGCAGGAGTTCCAGAAGGGGTACGCGGCGGGCAAGTACGACGCGTACACCGTCGGATGGCTGCCCGACTACCCGGACCCCGACACCTTCAGCCAGCCGCTCGTCGGCCGCGACACCAGCCTTCACAACGGCTACACGAGCAAGAGGATGGACCAGCTGATCTCGGCCACGCTGCAGTACAGCGACCGCAGCCGCACCTCGGGGGACTTCAAGGACCTTCAGGCCCTGGTCGGCGAGGACGTGCCGCTCGTACCGCTGTGGCAGAAGAAGGACTACGTCGTCAGCACGACCGAGGTCTCCGGCTCGCAGTACCTGTCGGACGGCACGGGCATCTGGCGGCTGTGGGAACTCAGCTGGATCTAGGGCCTCCGGTTCGGATCACGCTGGGTTCGCGGGGCCCGCGGCCGGTCACCCGGCCGTCCCGGGCAGGAACTCCGTCAGTACGTCGTGGACCTGACGCACGAGCGGTCGCAGCACCCGGAACCGGGAGAGCGCGATGGCTCGTGCGCCGATCGGGGCAGTGCGTTCGACGAGACGGCGGCTGCGCTCGGCGCCCTCCGTCCGGTCGTACACCCAGAACAGCACCAGACCCATCTGTATCAGCCACATCAACTGCGGCAGCTCTTCCGCCATGTCGGGGTCGGTCTTGGTGCTGGAACCGGCCAGGCACCGTTCATGAATGGAGATCGCCGCCTCCCGGGCTGCGACCGACTCCTTCGAGAACGGGGAGAGGGGGCTTTCCGGGTCGGCGGCGTTCTTGAAGAACTGGGCGGCGAAGCGGTGGTACGGCTCGGCCACGTCGAGCCAGCAGAGCAGCACCCCGCGGATGCGCACGGCCAGATCCTTGTCACCGGCCAGGACCGGCTGGACCGCCGCCTCGTGCTCGGCGGCGAGCCGGTCGTAGAAGCCCTGGACGAGGTGTTCCTTGCCGGCGAAGTAGTAGTAGGCGTTTCCGACGGAAACCCCGGCCTCCTGCGCGATGGCTCGCATCGTCGTCTTGTCGTAACCGCGTTCCTCGAAGAGCCGGAGCGCAGTTTCGAGGATGAGTGTGCGGGTCTGCTCGCTCTTGGGAGCCTTGACTTCCTTCACGTCCTTCACTTCCTTCACCACGCCCCGAGGGTATCCGCCCGGACCGGGGGATGTGCGCCTAGCCTTCGAGGTCCGGGACCTGGCAGGCCTCGTCCCCGGGCCCGCAGGGTGCGGCCGTCACCGACCGGAACTTCGCGGCGGCCAGCACCGACGCCCGGGCGAACGGCAGGCCCGCCGGGGTGGCCAGCCAGTTGGCCTTGGGCCGGTGTTCGGCCAGCGCCCAGAGACAGACGATCCAGGCGGAGGTCCCGCGGTAGATCTGCCCCCGGTCGCCGATCACGGTGATCTCGGAGAGCGTCCCGGCGTGGTCGAGTCGGGGGAAACGGCGCCGCGCCTCCTCGGAGGCCGCCGGGACGAGATCGAGCGGGACGAGCTGACGCTGCTTCATCAGCCAGTGGCGCACATGGACGCAGAGCGAGCACTGCGCGTCGTAGAGCACGGTGAGCCGCTCGACGGGCGTCAGCCGCCCGTCGAACGGGGCCGTGACCTGCCTGGTCACCGGCCGGTGGCGGGTGTGGCCCACGGGCCCTGGCCGGTGGGGCCTGTCCAGCCCTGCGGCGGTACGGGCGGGGTCTGCTCGCGCTCCATCAGACCGCGGCGGCGGATCTTGTTGAGTACGTAGACGTTACCGAGGTGCATCACTCCGAGGACGAGCAGGACGACGCCGACCTTCACCGAGAGTGCCTCGAAGAGCCCGCGGGCGTCGGCGACCGCGTCGGAGTTCTTCAGGTACAGGGTGACGAAGCCCAGGTTGACCAGGTAGAAGCCGACCACCAGCAGGTGGTTGACGGCGTCGGCGAGCTTTTCGTTTCCGTGCAGGACGTCGGCGAGGAAGACCTTGCCGTTGCGGCTCAGTGTGCGGGCGACCCAGATGGTGAGCGCCACGCTGATCAGTAGGTAGATGACGTACGCGACAACAGTGAGGTCCATGCCCCACCCTCCCTTGAACGCGTTCAAAAGCTGTTGTCATGGACTGTAGACCTGTATTTGAACATGTTCAAGCGGGTAGCCCGGGATGGTCCTCCTGGGCAGTCCCGGACTTCGTGGCCGACGCCCTGAAGTGCCGTACGCCCGGTACTGCCGCGGTGGCCAGACAGGCTGCGCCGACCGCCACCGCGGCGACGGCGAGCGGGACTTCGGCCCCCCAGGCCGAGGCGGCGAGCGGGGCCAGGGCGTAGCCGAGCGGCATTGCGGCGAGGGAGAGGAGCCAGTCGTACGACGTCACGCGGGCCAGTGCGTGCGCGGGCACGGCGGACTGGACCGAGGTGTCCCAGACCGGGCCGAGGAAGCCGAGACCCGCCTGCGCGACGCCGTACGCGGCGATGGTCAGCACAGCCGGCGCGCCCGCCGCGAGAAGGCCGAGCGGGAGCGCGTAGGTGGCGAGCCCCAGGTTGGCGACCAGGACCGGGCGGCGTGGGCGGGCGCGGCCGGCCAGCAGTGAGCCGAGCAGCAGGCCGATCG
Source organism: Streptomyces sp. NPDC051664 (assembly GCF_044453545.1). NCBI lineage: Bacteria > Bacillati > Actinomycetota > Actinomycetes > Kitasatosporales > Streptomycetaceae > Streptomyces > Streptomyces sp. NPDC051664. Next base: position 290,060 of record NZ_JBITCU010000007.1, read on the forward strand.
CACCGGTCTGGAGCAGTGCGATCCAGACGGTCTTGCCGCCCATCTCCCGTACGGCGAGGGCCGGGCCCAGGGTCATCAGCACGGCCGCCGCGCCGTTCCAGGCCGCGTGGGCGATCAGGCTCGTCCAGTACCAGTCTCGGCCGCGGACCTCACTCCAGCCCTCCTTCAGGTCGCTGAGTACCGATCGGTGCGGGATCGGCACGTGCCGGACCTTGATGGCGGACAGCAGCGCGGCGCTCACCGCGAAGCTCGCGGCGTCCAGCACGAAGGCCCAGCCCGGACCTGCGGTGAGGATCAGGGTCCCTCCCAGGGCGGGGCCGGCCACTCGGGTCGCACTGTTCACGACGGCCATCAGGGAGTTGGCGCGCAGGAGTGCCGGCGCTTCCACGGTTCCGATGATCAGCGGCGAAGCGGTCGGCATGGCGAACGCGCTCGCCGCCCCGCCGATCGCCTCGGCGACGGCGATCTGCCACAACTGGGGCGCGCCGTCGAGCAGCTGCAGCCCGACGAAGAGCTGGGTCGCGCACCGTACGAGATCGGTGGTGAGCGCGACCGTACGGGCGTTGAAGCGGTCGCCGACGACGCCGCCGAGCGGCAGCAGGATCAGCCTGGGCACCATCGCGCACGCCAGGACCAGGGCGAGAGCGGCGGTCGAGCCGGTGGCCAGGTAGACGGCGAGCGAGAGTGCGGTGGGGATGGCGGCGTCGCCGAGGAGGGAGAGGGTGCGTCCGATGAAGAGCAGGCGGAAGGCGCGCGTGCGCAGGGGATGCGACATGCGCAGGAACCTATTTCGGCATCAAACTATTCGCCAACGAAATATCCGGTACCGAAGTATGCCGGGGCTCCGGGCGTACCCTTTCCTCATGGAGCGAAGCGACTGGACCGACGGACATGTGGAGCGGTGGAAGCCCGTGCTTCCCGACCTCGATCCCGATGTCGAGGGCGCGGTGACCCGCATGAAGAAGCTCTCGGTCCATCTGCGCCGGGTGCGCGAACAGTCCCTGGTCGACTTCGACCTGGACCGCCAGGAGTTCGACACGCTCCACAAGCTCGCCGGACGCGGCGGAAGGGCGGCCCCCTCCGAGCTCGCCGCCGACCTCGACCTGGCCCCCGCCTCCGTCACCGGCCGGCTGGACGCGCTCGAACGGCGCGGCTTCGTGCGTCGTACGCCGTCGACCACGGACCGGCGACGGGTCAACGTGGAACTCACCGAGGAGGGCCGTTCTACCTGGCTCGGCGCGATGGACTTCCTCGGCCACGAGGAGTACCGGCTGCTCGGCGTCCTCGACCGGGACGAACGTACCCTGCTCAACGACATGTTGCGGCGCATCATGGTCGTCGCGGAGGACCGGGACGGCGCCCGGTGGGCCTGAGTGCCGTCGGGGCCCATGCTGCCTGAACGGCACTGCGTCGCAACGTCGGCAGGGGCGTTGCCGGTGCCCGGCCCCGCCCCCGTGTCGCCCCCGCGTACTGACCGTCAGATGCTCAGCGAACGCGCCGTGTTGATCTGGGCCATCACCATCTGGAAGGTCTCCGGGCCCGTCGCCGCGATCACCGTCGAATGGTGCCGGCCACCGCTGGTCACCGAGACCTGGATGAAGCCGGTCGTCCTCTTCTCCTTCATCAGGAGGAAGAGCAGCCCGATCAGGCAGAGCAGGGCGAAGATGATCGCGAGCACGATCGCGACCGTCGGGATCTTCTCCTCGGTGCGCGACATGTCGGTGGCCGTCCACACCGCACCCTTGAGGGGCATCGTGCCGGACGGCGTCACGATCGAGTCGTTCATGACGGTGATGTCACCGAACGACAGCATCGGCGCACCGCCGCCGGGACCCGGGCCCTGGTGCGGCGGGAAACCGTAACCGGGCAGGGGCGGCTGGACGGCCGGCTGATTCGCGTTCGGGTAGCCGTAACCGGGGCCCTGGTGGGCCGCGGAGTCGGGCAGCTGCTGCGGGTAGCCGTACGTCGGCGTGCCCGCACCCGGGTAGCCGTACCCCTGGGCGTCCGGGACGGTGGGCGGATTGCCCGGCTGCTGGGGAGGTCCCCACTTGTCTGAGTCGTCCGCGTACGGATTCGGATCGCTCAACGTTCCCCGCTCTCGATCAAGCTTGTGCGCCCCGCGCCTTGCTGCGCCGGGGGCGGCGAACCGGTGTCCGGTTCCGCACGACCGTACCGTCAAGGCCCGAAGAGCGCAGCAAGAGGCCCCGCTTCCCGCGGCGTTGGCGCGGAAAAGCGGGGCCTCCAGTGCAAACTGGCGTAGCGGAAGGGTCAGAAGCGACGCGTGATCAGGGCGCGCTTCACTTCCTGGATCGCCTTGGTGACCTCGATACCACGCGGGCACGCGTCCGTGCAGTTGAAGGTGGTGCGGCAACGCCACACACCGTCACGGTCGTTGAGGATCTCCAGGCGCTGCTCGCCGCCCTCGTCACGCGAGTCGAAGATGAAGCGGTGCGCGTTGACGATCGCCGCCGGGCCGAAGTACTGGCCGTCGTTCCAGAAGACCGGGCACGACGAGGTGCACGCGGCGCACAGGATGCACTTGGTGGTGTCGTCGAACCGCTCGCGGTCCTCGGCGGACTGCAGACGCTCGCGCGTCGGCTCGTTCCCCTTGGTGATGAGGAACGGCATGACATCGCGGTAGGCCTGGAAGAACGGGTCCATGTCGACCACGAGGTCCTTGAGGACCGTGAGGCCCTTTATGGCCTCGACCGTGATCGGCTTCTCCGGGTTGATGTCCTTGATCAGCGTCTTGCAGGCGAGCCTGTTCTTGCCGTTGATCCGCATCGCGTCGGAGCCGCAGATGCCGTGCGCGCAGGAGCGACGGAACGTCAGCGTGCCGTCGACCTCCCACTTGATCTTGTGAAGGGCGTCGAGAACACGCTCCTTCGGGTCGATCTCGATCTGGAAGTCCTGCCACTGGGCCTCGTCGGAGACCTCGGGGTTGAAGCGGCGGATCCGGAAGGTGACCGTGATGTACGGGGAGGCGGCGGACTCCGCCTCCACCTTGTCCAGAGTCGGGGTTGCCATCAGTACTTACGCTCCATCGGCTGGTAGCGGGTCTGGACGACCGGCTTGTAGTCGAGCCGGATCGACTCGGTGCCGTCGTCGGCGACCTCGCGGTACGCCATGGTGTGGCGCATGAAGTTGACGTCGTCGCGGTTCGGGTAGTCCTCGCGGTAGTGACCGCCGCGGGATTCCTTGCGGGCCAGCGCGGAGGTCGCCATGACCTCGGCCAGGTCGAGCAGGTTGCCCAGCTCGATGGCCTCCAGGAGGTCCGTGTTGAACCGCTTGCCCTTGTCCTGGATGGACACGTTCAGGTAGCGCTTGCGCAGCTCGGCGATCTTGTCGACGGCCGTCTTGATGGTCTGCTCGGTACGGAACACCATCACATTGGCGTCCATGCACTCCTGCAGCTCCAGACGGATCGTCGCGACCCGCTCGGTGCCCGTCGAATTGCGCAGCCGTTCGACCTGGTCGATGACCAGCTGCGCCGGGTTCTCGGGAAGCTCGACGAAGTCGTTCTTCGCGGAGTACTCGGCGGCGGCGATGCCCGACCGGCGTCCGAAGACGTTGATGTCGAGCAGCGAGTTGGTGCCCAGGCGGTTGGCGCCGTGCACGGAGACACACGCGACCTCGCCGGCGGCGTACAGGCCCGGGACGACGGTGGTGTTGTCGGCCAGCACCTCGCCCTGGACGTTGGTCGGGATGCCGCCCATGGCGTAGTGCGCGGTCGGCTGGATCGGGATCGGGTCCGTGTAGGGCTCGATACCGAGGTACGTACGCGCGAACTCGGTGATGTCCGGGAGCTTCGCGTCCAGCTGCTCCGGCGGCAGGTGCGTGAGGTCGAGGTAGACGTGGTCGCCCTCGGGACCGCAGCCGCGGCCTTCACGGATCTCCGTGTAGATGGAGCGGGACACGACGTCACGGGACGCGAGGTCCTTCATGACGGGCGCGTACTTCTCCATGAAGCGCTCGCCGTCCTTGTTACGGAGGATGCCGCCCTCACCACGGGCGCCCTCCGTCAGCAGGATGCCCATGCGCCAGATGCCCGTCGGGTGGAACTGGAAGAACTCCATGTCCTCCAGCGGCAGACCGCGGCGGTACGCGGCGGCCTGGCCGTCACCGGTCAGGGTATGGGCGTTCGACGTCACCTTGAAGAACTTGCCGGTGCCGCCGGAGGCGAAGATGATCGCCTTCGCCTGGAAGACGTGGATCTCGCCGGTCGCCAGCTCGTACGCGACGACGCCCGCCGACTTCTTCAGCCCGGTCTCGGGGTCCTCCTGCAGCAGCAGGTCCAGGACGTAGAACTCGTTGAAGAACTCCACGCCCTCCTTGACGCAGTTCTGGTACAGCGTCTGGAGGATCATGTGGCCGGTGCGGTCCGAGGCGTAGCAGGACCGGCGGACCGGGGCCTCGCCGTGGTTACGGCTGTGGCCGCCGAAGCGACGCTGGTCGATCTTGCCCTCGGGTGTGCGGTTGAACGGCAGGCCCATCCTCTCCAGGTCGAGAACGGAGTCGATGGCCTCCTTCGCCAGGATCTCGGCGGCGTCCTGATCGACCAGGTAGTCGCCACCCTTGATCGTGTCGAAGGTGTGCCACTCCCAGTTGTCCTCCTCCACGTTGGCGAGCGCGGCGGCCATGCCGCCCTGCGCGGCGCCCGTGTGGGAGCGGGTCGGGTACAGCTTCGTGAGCACGGCGGTACGGCTGCGCTTCGTCGACTCGATGGCCGCGCGCATGCCGGCGCCGCCGGCGCCGACGATGACGGTGTCGTACTTGTGGATCTGCATGATTTCCTCTGGTCCCTCTGGCCCGGCGCCTAGCGGATGTTCGGGTCGAAGGTGAAGATCACCAGCGTGCCCAGCAGGACGGTGAACACCGTGGCGGTGTACAGGAGCATCTTCAGCCAGAAGCGGGTGTTGTCCCGTTCGGCGTAGTCGTTGATGACCGTACGGAGGCCGTTGGCGCCGTGGAGCATGGCCAGCCACAGCATCGCCAGGTCCCAGACCTGCCAGAACGGCGAGGCCCAGCGGCCCGCCACGAAGGCGAAGCCGATCTTGGAGACGCCACCGTCCAGCACGAGCTGGATCAGCAGGTGGCCGATGACCAGGACGACAAGAACGATGCCCGACAGGCGCATGAAGAGCCAGGCGTACATCTCGAAGTTGGTGCGCGAAGCCTTGGGGCTCTTGCCCGTCCGCTTGCGCGGGGGCTCGATGAGCGGGGCCGGGTGGTCGACGTCGTAGAGGCTGACGCCTTCGACGGAGCCGATCGCGGCGGAGGACTCGGTGGACATTGGCCTCAGCTCCCGAAGACTTCGCGTACGGCGTGGCCGAGGACGGGGTACAGGGCCCCGACCATCAGCACGACCCAGATACCCACGGCGGACCAGAGCATCTGCTTCTGGTAGCGCGGGCCCTTGGCCCAGAAGTCCACGGCGACGATGCGGAGACCGTTCAGCGCGTGGAAGAGAATTGCGGCCACCAGGCCGTATTCGAGGAGCGCGACGATCGGCGTCTTGTACGTGGCCACGACGTCGTCGTAGGCCTCGGGGGAGACGCGGACGAGAGCGGTGTCCAGGACGTGTACGAACAGGAAGAAGAAAATGAGGACACCGGTGACTCGATGAGCCACCCAGGACCACATGCCTTCCCGGCCGCGGTACAGCGTTCCAGCCGGCACGGAAGAACCCTCCGGGAGCGGGGATTGGGGTCGGCCGGCTTGACTGTCGGTCTGACCCGGCCGGGTACGGTCCACCGGCCCCGGCCATCGTAGCGACGGTTTGTCGGTTCGTTCGCGCGGGGGCCTCTGGTGTGATCAAAGTGGCAATCAAACAGGCACGGACGGGCTAGGGCCTCTCGTTCGGATCATGCTGGGCTCGCGGGGTCCGGCACGCGTATCTGCGGCGTTGTCGTCGGTTTTCCCCGAGCTCTCGGCTTCGCTCGAGCAGGGGAGACCTCATTCGCTCCGCGTGGGCTCCTTCCTCCGCCTTGCGGCTGCGCGCGCCACGGTGACATCAGCCGCTCCGCGGCGGGCCACTCCCTGATCCAGCCCGATCCAAACGAAAGATCCCCGGCCTTCAGGGCGTGTCCGCCGGGTCCTTGTCCGTCACCAGCTCGATGATGCGGCCCCGCGCCAGTCTGCGCATCTCGTCCGCCGTGACCACCCGCTCCTCGTCCGGCTCGTGACCCAGCCTGGCCCGGATGCCGGCCAGCACCTGGTCCGGGCGCTCGGAGGGCAGAAAGGCGTCCAGGCAGATCACGAAGACATGGCCGAAGCGGCACTCGTACGCGGCATGCGCGGCACTCAGTGCGAGATGTGCGGACGGTGGTGCGGCGTGGTGCAATCCGGGGGAGTCCTCGGCGGCGAGTGCCTCGGCGAGATCGGCCGGGGCCATGTCGTACCCCGCCTCGTCGGCTGCGGCGAGCAATGCGCCCAGATCGGGATACGGGCGGTGGGCGGCCAGCCGCTGTGCCCAGCGGTGGCTGCCGCAGCAGCCGAGCATGGCGGCTTCGGCGGCGGCGGGTGATGTGGTGTTGAACCGGTCGAGGCCGCGCGAGGGGGCGCTGACGCGGGCCGGGGCCGGACGGCTGTTCTGGACGGGCACGGCGGGCCGGACGTCGTGTCGTGGCGGTGGTTCGGGGAGGCCGGCGTGGGACTCGCTGGGCCTGGACAGCGTGGGCTCCTCGGATCATCGGCATCTGTGACCCTGGGGTGATGGGACGGGAGAGGCCAGGGGACGCAGGGTGAGGGAGAGATGAATGTGATCCAACGCTAGCGAGGCTGGGTAACGGCCGTCCGACGGATGCGCGAATATCACCCGGAAGTGAGAGTTTCGGAACGCCCGATGGACGAATCCCCGAGGAGAATGCCCGGCTATCTCCACGCTTTTGCCTGATTGCCCCCTATACCGGAGGTTTCTGACCGATGTCGCCCTCACGCGGTGCGCTCGTGGCCGGCGCTGCCCTCACCGCGGCGGCCGCGGTGACGCTCACCGTCGTCGTCTGGCCGGACGTATCCGACACCGGACGCCAGGGGGGGACGGCCGTGGCCAGCACGCCGTCGCACTCGTCCCCTTCGCCGACCCGTAGCTACCCGCTCTCCACCGCACCCCGCACCATCCCCGCCGTGCGCGAACACATCCCCGCCCGGGGCCCCGGCTGGCAGCCGGGGCCGGCCAGCTCCGTCGTGATCGGCGACGGCAGCGGGGCGCTCGCGGACGAGGCGCAGCTGCTCGCCGAGGAGCTGAAGATCCGTTACCGGGGTGCCGTCCCCGCCCGTGCGGGCGATGTCGAGCTGGCCCTCGGAGCTCCCGGCAAGGGCGCCCCCGAGTCGTACACCCTGAAGACCCACGACGGGCGGGTCACCATCACCGGCCCCGACCAGGCGGGCGTCTTCTACGGAACCCGCACCCTGAAACAGTCGCTGCGCGCCGACGGCACCATGCCCGAGGGGGAGGTGCGTGACCGCCCCGACCGGCCGCAGCGCGGGCTCAACCTCGACATCGCGCGCAAGTACTACAGCGTGGGGTGGATCGAGGACCGGCTGCGCGAGATGGCCGACCTCAAGCTCAACCAGCTGGGCCTGCACTTCTCCGACGACCAGGCATTCCGGATCGAGTCCGACACCCACCCCGAGATCGTGTCGCCGGAACATCTCACCAAGGCGGAGGTCCGCCAGATCCTCGCCCTCGCCGGCCGACTGCACATCGATGTCGTGCCCGAGATCGACTCCCCGGGCCATCTCGGCGCCGTCCTGCGCGCCCACCCCGAACTCCAGCTGCGCAACACGGCGGGCGTGCGCTCGACCGGGTCGATCGATATCTCCCGTCCCGACGCGGCGAAACTCATCGACCAGCTGATCGGCGAGTTCGCGGAGCTCTTCGGCGGTAGGTACTGGCATCTCGGCGGCGACGAGTACCGCGCGCTGACGGTCCAGAACCCCGCCGCCTCGTACCCGCAGCTGCAGCGCGCCGCCCAGCTGAAGTACGGCGCGGCGGCCGGCATCAAGGACCTCGCCACCGGATGGCTCAACGACCGGGCGGCGGTGGTGCGCCCGCACGGCCTGCAGCCCAAGGCCTGGAACGACGGCTTCTTCCGCGACGGAATCGTCCGGGCCGACAAGGGCATCGAGGTCGAGTACTGGACGGGCAAGGAGTACGGCGCCCGGCCACCGGAGGAGTACCTGAGCGAGGGCCGCCGGGTGGTGAACCTGAACGACGAGTTCCTCTACTACGTGCTGGGCCAGCCCAATGCGTTCGTCTACCCGACGGGGAAGCGCATCTACGAGCTGTGGACGCCGCTCGTCCTGCGCGGCACCCAGCCGGTCCCGGCCCGCTACTCGAGTCAGATCCTGGGCGGCCGGTTCGCGGTCTGGGGCGATCTGCCGCAGGCGCAGACCCAGGCGCAGGTCGCGGCGGGGATCCGGATGCCACTGCGGGCCACGGCCCAGAAACTCTGGGATCCGCGGAAGCCGGCGCTGAGCTGGGGTCAGTTCCAGGCGCTTGCCGGGGCGATCGACAAGACGGGCTGAGCGGGCCGTACCGGATGTCGATGGACATCACGGTGGGCCGGGGCTACATTCCGCTTGCCGCGCGCTCCTGGGGAAGAGGCGCGCGTTCTTGCGGAAAGACCAGAATCCTGGGGGGTCCACTTCATGCTGTGCTCAACCTGCCGTATCAGACCGCCGGTCACCGCGGAGGGGCTCTGCATCCTGTGCGCCGGGCCGGCCGGGGCGCCGGCGCCGATGCCTGCGGCTCCACCCTTCGCGTCCCCGCAGCAGCAGTTGCGCTCACCCGACGGGCTCGCGAAGGCCGTCGTCATCCTGCTCGTGGTCTCCGCCGCGGCCGACCTGCTTGCCGTGCTCGCGGGGCTGAACATCCGCAGCCTGCTCGGCGATGCGCTGGGCAGCGGCCTCGCCACGCTCGACGACGCCGAGGCGGATCGCGCCGACAACCTGTACGCGGCCTCGGGGGTCCTCCAGCTCCTGGTGATGCTGGCCACCGGCGTCGTCTTCATCCTCTGGTTCCGGCGGGTGCGGCTGAACGCCGAGGTGTTCGACGCGAGCATGCAGCAGATGAAGCCCGGATGGGCGGTCGGCGCCTGGTTCGTCCCGCTCGCCAACCTGGTGCTGCCGCGTCGGATCGCCGGCGGCATCTGGACCGCGAGCGCCCAGACCCACACCGACGGCAGTTGGCGGACCGTCTCCGCTGCCCCGGTCAATCTGTGGTGGGGGGCCTGGGTCTGCTCGGTGCTCTTCTCCCGCTACTCCTCCCAGCAGTACATGAAGGCGGAGGAGGCGCAGGAGGTCATGGACGCGGCCGGCCAGATGCTGGCTGCCGATGCGTTCGGCATCGTGGCGGCGGTGTTCGCAATCCTCTTCGTGCGCAAACTGACCCGGATGCAGGGGGAGCGGGCGGCGCTGGGCGTGTATCCGCTCAGCTGAGGACGAACCGGCTGAGCCTCAGCGGGGATGAACCCCCGTTGGGGGGCGATTCCGGACTCCAGCAGTGACGATTTTGAGCCATTCGACGCTGTAAGCGGTATGCGGCAGCGGGAAGCGCCGCGTCCCCGTGCACCCGGACGGGGACAGGCCGACGGGGGAGAAGCCGATGAGCCTGCTGGAACTGATCGCCGCCGCGGACGAGCGGGCCCTGGTCGCGAGTGGAATCGCCTGCCTCGACCGATGCCTGCCGCAGCCTGCGGGGGGCGCCGACCCCGACCCCCTGCGTCCGCTCTGGGCGGGCTGCGCCAACGGTGACGAATGGCCGGACCGCCTGGCCGAGGCCCGCGCGGCGCTGAACGACGTGCCGTCCGGGGCGGACGGGACCGTACCGGCGATACGGAAGCTGCTCGGTGACGCGCCTGCGGAGCGGACGGATCCGGGGCTGCGGGCCTGGGCGGATGCCTGCTCGCTCCTGGTCCTGGAGGTCCACCTCGGGCAGGACGCGAGGCCCGCTGCCGGGGACGATCTGCTGCGACGCTGCCGCGAGGACGGTCCGACCGGGGCCGGGCCGCTGGTCGCCGGGGAGGTGCGCCGGCAGATCCGGATCCTGGAGATGCTGGCGGAGACCGCGGGGGCGGGGCTGCGCCAGGTGCTTGACGTCTCGACCGAGGGACAGCGGGTGCTCCGTGCGGCGACGTCGCGGCGGGCGCGCGGGCGCGGGCCGGCGTGATCGAGCCCGCTCGGGCGACGGAGTGCCGCACACGCTCGCGAAGTTGACGAGGACGACCGGGGCCGCCACCCCCCACAGGAGAGGCCCCGGTCGTCTTCCGCGGGGCCGCAGGGCGACCCCGTACTCATCTCAGCGCCGCGACTGCGTTTTCTGTCACACCGCACGATGTCCCTGAAAGGTTGCGGGTTGTACAAGTCATGGACGTGGCCCCTTCGAAGGACGTAGCGTGCTGAGTCGCGCAGGGTGGCGCGGCAGTGGTGACCAGCTGCGATTCAGGACAGCAGGGCAGGTTGAGGGAGTGCTGGGGGACGACGCGGAGCTGACCGCCGCGGTGCTCGCGGCACAGGACGGGGACGAAGACGCTTTCCGTACTGTGTACCGCGCAGTGCAGCCGCGGTTGCTGGGTTACATACGGACGTTGGTGGGGGAGCCGGACGCCGAGGACGTGGCGTCCGAGTCCTGGTTGCAGATAGCGCGGGACCTCGACCGGTTCAGCGGCGACGCCGACCGGTTCCGGGGGTGGGCGGCGCGTATAGCCCGCAACCGCGCCCTCGACCATCTGCGGATGCGCGGCAGGCGCCCCGCGGTGGGCGGTGACGAGACGGAGCTGTCCGAGAAGCCGGCCGAGTCCGACACCGCCGACGAGGCGATGGAGGCCCTGGCCACCGGCCGCACCATGTCCCTCATCGCCCAGCTGCCGCAGGACCAGGCCGAGGCCGTGGTGCTGCGAGTGGTGGTCGGCCTGGACGCGAAGAGTGCGGCGCAGACGCTCGGCAAGCGGCCGGGGGCGGTTCGTACGGCGGCGCACCGCGGGCTGAAACGGCTGGCGGAACTGCTCCATGCCGACAGCGGCGAGACCGGCACGAACGGCGACGGGCGCGGCGTTTCCCACCCGCTCGGGAGCGCGGCAGGGCAGGCGGTGGAGCTCGATGCCGTACCCGCGCAGCGCGTCTCGCGCACCGGACTGAGGGCGTCCGCCGGTGTGACGCATTCGCGTCCGTGGACGCAGAGGAACATGTGATGGCCGACGAACAGTACGAATGGCTTGACAAGGACGCGGCGGAGAGATTGCTCCGCGGCGAACCGGTCGATCCCGTCGACGGCCACGCGCGTACCGAGGCCGCGCGGCTCATGGCCGCACTGGCCGCCGCCCGCGGAGCCCGGCCGGCCGACGGCGAACTGCCGGGTGAGGCCGCCGCGCTGGCCGCCTTCCGTGCAGTGCCGCGCGCCTCCCGCACGCGGGCACGGTCCGAGACGCAGGCGGCCGGGACGGCGCAGGCGACGGGGCACGCCACGCAGAGCAGCGAGCCGGAGCAGACGGGGCAGCCAGGACGAGGTGTGCATCCGGGACTGCCCGAGACGCTCGGAGCGATCCGTATCCGCCCCGCCTCCTCCGCCCAGTCCTCCTCGTCCTTCTTCGCCTCCTCCGGCGGCGGCATGCGTCCGCGGCGCTGGAGACGGCCCCTCCACTTCGGTCTTGCCGCTTCTCTCGCGGGCTTCGCGCTCGGCGGGGTCGCCGTCGCCGCGGGTACGGGCGTGCTTCCGGGGCCGTTCGGCGGGCACGCCGACCCGCTGCCCGCCTCCTCCGTGTCGGCGCCCGCCTCCCCGGGGGAGCTGGGATCCGGGCCCACGTCCGACAGGACGCCCGTCCCGTCGCCGGTTTCCCCGGGCCCGGACTCCTCCCCGGACCCGGCCGTCCCGTCCGCCCCCGGCGACGGAACCCGCACGGGCGACGGGGGTGCGAACGACCAGGACGGTCGGGGCGGCACGGACGGCGACGGTCACGGGAATGACGTCGACGCCGCCCCCCGTTCCGGTGACGGGACCGCCCGCGACAGCACCTCCGGCGGCGGCCGGGACGGCACGTCCGGCAAATGGCTGGGCCGGACCGTCAGGGCCTGCCGCGACTACCGCGAAGGTGACCTCGACGCCGACCGCAGGCGCCGGCTCGTAGTGATGGCCAGGGGCGCCGGCAACCTGGACCGATTCTGCAAGCGCGTCCTGGAGCGGCCCGACGGTGACGGCGGTGACGCGCAACAGGGCAGCGGCGACGGCAGCGGTTCCGGCGAGGGGACGGGCAAGGACGGTCCGGACGCGGTCCGGTCGCTCTGGTTCGAACCCGCCACTGCGCCGCCGTCGGCCCCCGTGCTCTCGGTCGTCCCGGGCACCACTGCGTCCACTCGCTGAGCCGCGCCGGCCGCTCCGCTGCCACCGGGTGTGACATTTTCTGAGCCGTCGGCGCAGTAGAGAGTGAGCCGACTGGTCATCGGCAGCGCACAGAGCCGGGGTTCCCCCCGTACCTTCGGCTCAGCGCACCTGGCGCGGGCGGGACACGTTCCCCCGGTCCCGCCCGCGCCCCTTTCCCTTCTTCGCCCTCACCAGTAGATGACGACCTTGTCGCCGGTGCGGACCTGGTCGAAGAGTGCCGCGATCTTCCCCTCGTCCCGGACGTTCACACACCCGTGCGAGGCGCCGCTGTAGCCCCGGGCCGCGAAGTCCGCCGAGTAGTGCACGGCTTGGCCGCCGCTGAAGAACATCGCGTACGGCATGGCCGTGTGGTAGATCGTCGACACGTGGTGCCGGGACTTCCAGTAGATGGAGAAGGTGCCCTCGCGGGTCGGCGTGTACTGCGAGCCGAACCGTACGTCCATCGTCGAGACGACATGGCCGTCGATCATCCAGGACAGGGTCCGGCTGTTCTTGCTGATGCAGAGCACCCGGCCGGTGAGGCAGCGCTTGTCGGGCTTGGCGACGGGGCGGGAGGCCGGCGGGTTCAGCTCGGCGGCCGTCGGCTTCCGGGTCATGGCGAGCAGCTTCTGCCAGGTGAGCGTGTCCGTCCTGCCCGTACGGGACAGTCCGCGCTTGCCCTGGAAGGACTGCACGGCGGCCACGGTGAGAGTGCCGTAGTAACCGGTGGGGGTGCGGTCGAAGTGGCCGATCTGACGGAGCCGGGCCTGCAGTTCCCGTACCTGCTTGCCCTGGGAGCCGGTCGCCATCAGCGTCTTGCCCTGCGGGTCGGGCTTCGGCGTGGCGGACGGTGTCGGTGAGGCCGTCGGCTTCGAGGCGGTCGCGGCGGGCTTGGCGTCGTCGGTCGCCGGGGCGGAGGTCTTCGGCGGTGACGACGTGGCCGCCGGGGACCCGTTGGCGGGCTGTGCCTTGCAGCCCGCGGTGGTGACGGTCAGAGCGAGGAGGGCGACGGCCGCCACCGCTGCACCGCCCGGGTGCCTTGCTGTCCGGCCAATCGTTCCTGCACCGTGCCCGGTTCTGTGTGTCATCCTCGGCCCCCTGCTTCCTTCGGTATCTGTTGGGACGAATTCCCGCTCTGCTCGGTTGCCAAAGCCCGCGCATGATGGTGAGTGCGGTGGGGAAGGCCGTAGGACGCACCTTGTGAGCAAGGTCCCAGCCCGTGCCTCTCCATCGGTCGCACGCCCGCCGCTACAGTCCGTCGCGAGGGCCGTCGGTTACCAGTAAGTAGCTCCAGCGGGAGGCACAGCAGATGACGCGCGAGTCGGAGTCGGGACTGCCCATCGAGCCGGTGTACGGGCCGGACGCACTCGACGGGTGGAACGCCGACGACAAACTGGGCGAGCCGGGCGCCTACCCCTTCACCCGCGGTGTCTACCCGTCGATGTACACCGGCCGGCCGTGGACGATGCGTCAGTACGCCGGGTTCGGCACGGCCTCCGAATCGAACGCCCGCTACAAGCAGCTGATCGCCAACGGCACGATGGGCCTGTCCGTCGCCTTCGACCTGCCCACCCAGATGGGCCATGACTCCGACGCGCCGATCGCGTCCGGAGAGGTCGGCAAGGTCGGGGTGGCGATCGACTCGGTCGAGGACATGCGGATCCTGTTCGGCGGAATCCCGCTCGACAAGGTCTCCACCTCGATGACGATCAACGCGCCCGCCGCGCTGCTCCTCCTGATGTACCAGTTGGTCGGCGAGGAGCAGGGCGTTCCGGCCGACCGGCTGACCGGCACCGTCCAGAACGATGTCCTGAAGGAGTACATCGCCCGCGGTACGTACATCTTCCCGCCCAAGCCCTCGCTGCGGCTGATCGCCGACATCTTCAAGTACTGCAAGGCCGAGATCCCGAAGTGGAACACCATCTCGATCTCCGGCTACCACATGGCGGAGGCCGGTGCCTCGCCCGCGCAGGAGATCGCGTTCACCCTCGCGGACGGCATCGAGTACGTCCGTACCGCCGTCGCGGCCGGCATGGACGTCGACGACTTCGCCCCACGCCTCTCCTTCTTCTTCGTCGCCCGTACGACGATCCTCGAAGAGGTCGCCAAGTTCCGCGCCGCCCGCCGGATCTGGGCCCGGGTGATGAAGGAGGAGTTCGGTGCGAAGAACCCCAAGTCGCTGATGCTGCGCTTCCACACCCAGACCGCGGGTGTCCAGCTGACCGCCCAGCAGCCCGAGGTCAACCTGGTGCGCGTCGCCGTCCAGGGGCTCGGCGCGGTTCTCGGCGGTACGCAGTCGCTGCACACCAACTCGTTCGACGAGGCGATCGCGCTGCCGACCGACAAGTCCGCGCGGCTGGCCCTGCGCACCCAGCAGGTCCTGGCGTACGAGACGGACATCACGGCCACCGTCGACCCGTTCGCAGGTTCGTACGTCGTCGAATCGATGACGGATGCCGTCGAAGCCGAGGCCAGGGACCTCATGCTCAAGGTCGAGGACATGGGCGGGGCGGTCGACGCGATCGAGCGCGGCTTCCAGAAGAGCGAGATCGAGCGCAGCGCCTACCGGATCGCCCAGGAGACGGACAGCGGGGAGCGCGTCGTCGTCGGCGTCAACCGCTTCCAGCTCGACGAGGAGGAGCCGTACGAGCCGCTCCGTGTCGACCCGGCGATCGAGGCCCAGCAGGCGGCCCGGCTGGCGAAGCTGCGGGCCGAGCGCGACCAGGGCGCGGTCGACGAGGCGTTGGGCCGGCTGAAGAAGGCGGCCGAGGGGACGGACAACGTCCTCTACCCGATGAAGGACGCGCTGGCGGCGCGGGCGACGGTCGGCGAGGTGTGCAACGCACTGCGGGAGGTGTGGGGGACGTACGTGCCGACGGACGCGTTCTGATCCGTCCGGACGGTCACCGGGCGGGAACACCAGCCGAGGAGAGTGTCGTACCCGCGTGCGACACTCCTTCTCATGCTGGGTGTCACTGATCTTCCGACCTACCTCGTCGGCCTCGTGCTGATCGTTCTGCTGCCGGGGCCGAATTCGCTGTACGTGCTCTCCGTCGCCGCCCGCCGCGGTGTGCGGACCGGGTATGTGGCGGCGGCCGGTGTGTGGACCGGTGACACGGTGCTGATGACACTGTCCGCGCTCGGCGCCGCCTCCCTGCTGCAGACCACGCCGGTGCTCTTCGCCATCGTCAAGTACGCGGGCGCGGGCTATCTGACCTGGCTGGCGATAGGCATGCTGCGGGCCGCGGTGTCCATGTGGCGCGAGCGGCACCGGCAGATCGCCGAGCTGACCGACGACGCGGCCGGACCGGGCGGGGCGAGGACGGCGGCCGGGGCGGTGGAGCGGCCGTACCGGCGGGCGCTGGTGGTGAGCCTCTTCAACCCGAAGGCGATCCTGTTCCTGATCTCCTTCTTCGTGCAGTTCGTCGACCCCGGGTACGCCTATCCGGCGCTGTCCTTCCTGCTGCTGGGCACGCTGCTGCAGATCGCCAGCTTCCTCTACCTGTCGACGCTGATATTCGGCGGCACCCGGCTGTCCGCCGCGTTCCGTCGCCGGAATCGGCTGTCGGCGGGTGCGACTTCGGCTGCCGGTGTGCTGTTCCTCGGCTTCGCGGCGAAGCTCTCGTTCAGCAGCGTGTGAGGCGGGCGGGCCGGTTCACCGGTGCCACGCGTCGTCGCCCACGTTGTGGATCATGCGCTGCAGGAGCTTGAGGGCGCCCACGTACTCCTCGTCCGGGATCTCCCGGTGGATCCCCGCGCTCGTCCTTCCACGGCCTCGAACGCGGGAACTCAACCCCGTTGGAGACCGAGGCCGAGCGGTGCCAGATATGCGCCGAGCCCCGAGGCGTCCTCGCCCGCCCAGCCGATGTAGCCGTCGGGGCGGATGAGGAACAGGCCCTTCCCGTACGCCTCGTAGGCGTCGGTGCGGTGGACGTGGACCGCGGCGCTCGACGAGCCGTCGAACGCGGGGGGTTCCGCGTCCGTGCCGACGATCAGCAGCGTGAAATGCGGTCCCCGGAACACGTCGAAGAGCCGTCGGCCGTCTCCGGCCGGTCCGTCCGGGGCCCGGTCGCCCGCCACCAGCGCGCCCGCACGGCCGGCCGACAGCGGGCCCTCGCGGTAGCCGAGCCCCAGCTGCTGGGCTGCCGCGCCGCGCTCCTGTTCACCGCGGTGGATGCGCGTGGAGAGCCCCAGCACGTCGGCTGCGACCGGCCGGCGCTCCGCCTCGTAACTGTCGAGCAGCGCGACCGGCGCGCCGTGCCGCAGTACCTGGCCGAACTTCCAGCCCAGGTTGTACGCGTCCTGAACACTGGTGTTGAGCCCCTGGCCGCCCGCCGGGGAGTGGACATGGGCGGCGTCGCCCGCCAGGAAGACGCGGCCCTCCCGGAACCGGTCGGCCAGCGCGGCGCGCGGCCGGAAGTCGGAGGACCAGCGCACCTCGGTGATGTCGTCCACGTCGAGGTGGGTACGGGCGGCGACCAGAGCGCGTACACCCTCGACGGAGGTGTCCGGCTCGCCCTCCTTGAACTGCGCCACCAGCTGGAAGTCCGCCGTGCCGGGCAGCGGGCAGAGAGTGACGAAGCCCGCGTCACTCATCAGGACGTGCCAGTTGAGCCGGTCGAGAGCATCCTCGGCGACCCGGACATCGGCGACCAGCATCGGCGCCGGGTCCACGGTCTCACCGGTCATCGTGACGGCGAGCGCGCGCCGGACCGTACTCCGGCCGCCGTCCGCCGCGACCAGGTAGAAGGCGCGCACCGGGCCGGTGGACAGGTGTGCCGTGACACCTTCCGCGTCCTGGTCGAGTCCGGTCAGCGCGGTCGAGAAGGCGACGTCGCCGCCCAGCTCGCGCAGACGTGCCAGCAGGATCTCCTGCGTGCGCCACTGCGGCATCATCCACGGCTCCCCGTAGGGCTCGGCCTCTGTCGGCGCCGCCCGGCGGAACATGTCGTGCTCACCCTGGCGCCGCCCGTCCTGCCAGACGATCCCGACCGGTGCCGGGCCGCCATGCGTACGCACCGCGTCGCCGACTCCGAGATCGTCGAGGACCTCTCGCGTGCGCGGCTGGATGCCCTTGCCACGGGAGCCGGGGAAGAGCGCGGACGCCTTCTCGACGAGGAGGGCGCGCACGCCGCGGCGGGTCAGATCGCAGGCGAGCGCGAGGCCGCAGGGGCCGGCGCCGACGATCAGCACCTCGGTTTCCTTAACGCTGTTAAGTTCCATGGTCGGGAGTGTGTGCTTAACACTGTTAAATTGTCAAGGTGGGTACGACGAAGATCGACCGGGCGCGGGTGGCCGACACCGCGCTGCGGCTGCTGAACGAAGTGGGCCTCGACGGGCTCACCCTGCGTGCCATCGCCAAGGAGCTGGACGTCAAGGCGCCCGCGCTCTACTGGCACTTCAAGGACAAGCAGGCACTGCTCGACGAGATGGCCACGGTGATGTACCGCCGGATGCTCGACGAGGATCTGCCGGGCCCGGCCCCGGACCGCTGGCAGGACCAGCTGGTCGCGTACCACAGCGCCCTGCGCGCCGTGCTGCTGCGCTACCGGGACGGGGCGAAGGTGTACGGCGGTGCGAGGTTCACCGGCACCGACCATGCCGACGGCCTGGAGGCCCATCTGCGGACCATGGTCGACGCCGGCTTCGAACTCTGGCAGGCCGTCCGGGCGGGCACCACCGCGTACGCGTACACGATGGGCTTCGTCAGCGAGGAGCAGGGCGTCCACCCGATGCCGGGCGAACGGCGGGACGGCTACGACATCGGCGAGCGCGCCGAGCGGATGGTGCAGTACCCGCTCGCCGCCGCGGCCGGCGCCGAGATCTTCGCCCACTACGAGGAGCGGTTCGAGGACGGCCTGCGGCTGATCGTCGCAGGGATCGAGGCGCGGTACGGGGTGCGCTGATCGGTGGTCAGGCCGGGCGGCCCGACCCGCCCGTCAGGGATCGGCGCAGCAGCGGGGTGCACCACCGCTCCACGTACCGGTGCAGCAGCCACGCCAGCCCCAGCATCAGCGCCACCGTGAGCACCGCCGTCACCCCCGCCGGGATGCCGAGCCGCCGGTGCAACGCGCTCACGGCCACCCACCCCAGATGTTCATGGACGAGATAGAAGGGGTACGTCAGCGCTCCCGCGACTGTCAGCCAAGGGCGGTCGAAGCGGGCGAGGCCGCCGAGGGCGATCGCGGCGACCGCGGCGAACCCGGCGGTCACGATCACGATGATGACCAGCGATGAGCGGTACGAGAAGTCGTGCGGACCCGCCGGATGCCACAGGTCGGCCACCGCGTAGTGCTGGCCGAGCAGCCAGCTGACCCCGACGATGCCCCAGGCCGTGGCGTCCCGCCGGTTGCGGTGGACCAGGTACAGCCCGATGCCGCCGATGAAGAAGGGGGCGTACTGGGGCATCAGTACGACGTCGGCCAGTGGCTCGCCGGATGCCTTGCCGAGCGCCGCGGCCAGCGTCCACGCGGCGCAGAACAGCACGATCCGTCGCCTGCTGGCCCCCGGCAGCACCACGCACACGGCGAACAGGGCGTAGAAGCGGATCTCCGCCCACAGCGTCCAGCACACCCCGAGCACCCGGTCCACACCGAGCGGTTGCTGCAGCAGCGTCAGGTTCACCAGCGCATCGCTGGGTGAAACCGCCTTGTAGGCGACCGCGGGCAGCGCGAAGACCAGGGTCACCAGAAGGACGGCCGCCCAGTACGCGGGCAGCAGCCTGGCCGCCCGCGAGGCGAAGAACGAGGCCAGGGAGCGGCCCCAGCCGCTCATGCAGATCACGAAGCCGCTGATGACGAAGAAGATCTGCACCCCGAGGCAGCCGTAGGCGAACCAGGTGTGGGTGGTGGGGAACAGGGAAGCGGCGGAGGTTCCCCACGCCTTGGTGATGTCGCCGCCCCGGCCGCCGTAGTGGTAGGCGGCGACCATCAGCGCGGCGACCAGCCGCAGACCGTCCAGAGCGCGCAGCCGGGGCCCGGTGCGCACCGGCCGGCGGTCCTGGGCAGGCAGGGGCAGCGGTGACGACGGGCGAGCCGGCGCCGGCGTCGGGGCGACAAGTACCCGTTCGACGGTCCTGCCCGGATTCTCCGGAATGATGGTCACGGCCTTCCCTTCCCACAGTGGCGAAGGGTCAGGTTAGGCCGCTCCGAGGCCCCGAAACGGACGAGAGGGGAGCAGTTTCCCGTGCTGACAGAGCGAGTTCATCTTGCGGCCGCTCAGGTTTCTTAACGTGCAACGGAACCTCAAACGGTTGCCGAACATCTGTCCCCTCCATACGCCCCTTCCCCCCACGGGCACCAGACGCTTGGAGCGCCATGACGAAAGCCCGCACCCGTTGGCCACGGCAGCGTGACGCGGAGGACTCGGTCCCGCCCGAAGGCGGCACGTCCCACCTCGCCACCGTCCGGCCGACGGAACTGGAGACCTGCCTGCGCGCCTGCGCCGCGCACAGCGGGAAGCTGGTCGCTGGGCTCGACCGGCGGCGTACGGCGCTCGCGGAGGCCCTGCGGAACCTGCTGGCCACTCACGCCACCATGGAGCAGGCGTCCTCCGCGGCCTCCCCGATCCCGCTGCTGCGGCGCCCCGCCAAGGGCGGTTCGGGCTCCGCTCTGGTGCTCGGCGACAAGCTGCTCGACCCGCTGCTCGCGGTCGGCAACAAGGCGCTGGACTGCGGTTACGAGGACGAGCTGAAGCTTGCGGTCCTCATCACGGACACCGTGCTGACCCAGCGCAAGCGCTCCCGGGCGGGCTGGCGGCTGCGGGCCCGGACCCTGGAGGCGATGGGCGCGGAGACCGCCGCCGTCGAGGCGTACGAGTGCTACCTCGACCTCACCGACGAGGACGGCTTCGGGGTCGCGGCGAAGACGGCCGGGCTGCGGGTGGGCGCGGAGCGCCAGAGCGAGCTGCTGCGGAAGCTGGAGCGCGACTGCCCCGAGGCCGCGGCCTTCACCGGCCGGTCCGTCACCGAGTCCTGGGCCGAGGGCCTGGCGCTGCACGGGCGGGGAGACTGGAACGAGGCACGGCCCCGGCTGATCGGCGCACTTCTGACCCAGGACCGTGCCGGTGCGCCGGTGCCGGAGATCCAGGAGGCCCTGGCCCAGTACCTCGGCCTCGTGATGGAGGTCGGCGGCGCGGCGGGCAGCGGCGGCAGTCGCCGTGACAATGCGGGCGCCGGCGACCTCGCCCTTCTCACGGACCTCATCGCGCTCTACGCCGAGCAGCGCCGGAGCCGGATGCGCGGCCCGATCGGCGACCCCACCTTCGGCGGCGTCGAATGGACCACGCTCGGTGAGTTCCGTAACCGCATCGCGGGCAAGTCGATCTGCCTGATCGCCAACTCGCAGCGCGTCGGCACCGGTTCGATGGGCGCCGAGATCGATGGGTACGACCTGGTCGTCCGCTTCAACTCGTACAAGATCGACCCGTCGGCGACCGGCAAGCGCACCGACATCCACGCCACCATCCACAAGCACGGCTTCAACTGGGACCAGAAGGTCCACACCCGGCTGGTCTTCGGCGGGGTCTCCGGCGACTGGAAGTACTCGCTGCGCAACCGGCTGGTGCCGGGCGCCCAGCAGTACCTCGGCGACGAGTCGCTGCGCTGGCCGCTGCGCGACATCGGCAAGGTCCGCGCGGATGTCTGGCCGGCCATCCCCACCAGCGGCTTCAACATGCTGTGGCTGCTGGACTACCTGGACGTCAGCACGCAGCTCGACCTGATCGGCTTCGACTTCTACGAGAGCGGCGCCTACCGGCTGCCCGCCGCGATGAAGATGCCCATCACCTCCGTGCACGAGTACACCAGCGAAAAGGCGTGGGTCATGGAACGCGCCCAGAGCGTCACCGATATGAGGATCCGACTGCGATGACGACGACGCCCACTACGACCGACGCGCCCGCACCACAGGCCCCCGCCCCCACGAACGCGCTCACCGGCAAGCGCCGCGTCGCCTTCGCGAGCTTCGTGGACGAGAACTACCTGCCCGGCTTCCTCGCCCTGCTGCGCAGCCTCGCCCTGTCCAACCCGGCGGTCTGCGAGGACTTCATCGTCCTGCACGACGGGCTGCGCCCCGCATCCGTCGCACAGATCCGGGCGCTGCACCCGCGCATCGACTTCCGCCGGGTCGACGCCGAGCACTACGACACGTACGCCAAGGGTGACCAGGACAACTACCTGGTGCGCAAGGCGTACTTCATCCTCGATGTGTTCCGGGTGCGCGACTACGACACCGTGATCACTCTGGACACCGACATGGTGGTCCTCGACGATCTGGGCGAACTGCTGAAGCTGCGCGACGGTCTTGCCGCCGTTCCTCAGTTCTTCTACGGGCAGCACAAGCTCAACAGCGGGCTGCTGGTCATCCAGCGCGAGTATCTGAGCGACGAGTTCTGCGCGAAGATCGACGACGTCGGCCGCAAGGGCACCTACGAACTCGACAAGCACGACCAGGGCATCCTGAACGCCGTGCTCGACGGCGACTTCGTCCAGCTCGACGCCCGCTACAACTTCGTCAAGCGGCGGCTCTCCGGGGACCTTCCGGTGCCCGACACCACCGCGATCCTGCACTTCACCGGGCGGCACAAGCCCTGGCAGGGTGGCGAGGCCGGCTACGGCCTCGCCGAGGACCGCTGGCGCGCATTCGAACTGTCCGACGCCGAGTTCCACGCCGCGTACCTGGCGCTGCCCGGCGCCAAGCACCACGACCTGCTGGTGCACTACGGCACCGCTCACGTCCGGCGCACCGCCGACCCCGAGAGCGCCCGCCGGGTCGCCGCCGCGCACATCGGCGCCGGTGAGTACCAGGAGGCGGCCGACCTGCTCGGCGGGGTCCGGATCCCCGTCGACGAGGCCTGGTCGCACGAGGTGCTCGGCCACGCGCTGATGAGCGTCTCCCGCTACGAGGAGGCCCGCGCCCAGCTCCTGCTGGCCGGCGCCGCCCCCAACCGGGCCGCGACCGCCTTCTCACGCCTCGCCCAGATCGCCTGGATCCACGGCGACGACGACGCCGCCGCGCAGTACGCCCTCGACGGGCTCGGCGTCGACCCGACCCACCGGGCGAACCGGCTGATGTACAAGCGCACCAAGGACGTTCCGGCCCCTGCCGAGGGACCGGCCGCCGAGCAGCTCGCACACGTCGCCTTCTACATGGACCGGCAGGGCAACGCCGGGGACAAGCTGCTCCCGGAGAGCGTCCGGCTGGCCTTCGGCCGCGACACCGGCCCGGCCCGCTGGCACTCCGTCCACGCCCACCGGCTCTTCGACGAGGCCGCACTGGAACGGGTCAATGCCCGCCGCGGACTGGTCATCGGCGGTGGCGGCCTCTTCATCCCGGACACCGCGCCGAACGGCAACAGCGGCTGGCAGTGGAACGTCCCCGACGAACTGCTGGAGCGGATCGACGTCCCCGTCATGGTGTACGCGGTCGGGTTCAACGCCTTCGACGGCCAGGCGTACGGCCACGGCCGGGACCGGTTCCTCTCCTCGCTGCGGAAGCTGGTGGAGCGTTCCTCGTTCTTCGGGCTGCGCAACCACGGCTCGATCGAGAAGGTCCGCGAGCTGCTGCCGACGTCGCTGCACGACAAGGTCCGCTTCCAGCCCTGCCCGACCACGGTCACCCGGCAGCTGGTGGACGGCTGGACCGACCCCGTGCAGCGCGAGGACACCGTGCTGATCAACGCCGCGTACGACCGGTCCGGGCTCCGCTTCGGCCACGACTACGAGCACTTCCTCGCCGAGATGGCCACCGCGGTGAAGGGGCTCGGCAAGTACGCCGAGGTGCAGTGCGTGGCCCACTCGCTGGACGACGAGCGGATCGCCTTCGACCTGCGGCGGGAGCACGGCATCTCGCTGCCGGTGATTCCGATGTACGACTTCGAGAACGACGAGATCCGTGACACGTACGCCCGGACCAAGCTGGTCATCGGCATGCGTGGGCACGCGGGCATGATCCCGTTCGGCTGCGGTACGCCGATCATCAGCCTGATCTCGCACCCGAAGATGGCGTACTTCCTGTCCGACATCGAACGGCCCGAGTGGGGTATCTCCGTCCATGACCGGCACCTCGGGGCGCGGCTCGTGGAGCGGGCGGCCGGGCTGCTGGACGACCATGCGGCGACGGTGGCCGATGTGCACGGGCGGCAGCAGGAACTGTGGAAGGTCACCGAGGCGAACGCGGCGGACCTCCGTGTGATCCAGGGAGGCGTGCGCGTCTGACGGCACGACGAAGGGGGCGGGGCGCCGACCAGGCACCCCGCCCCCTTCTCCTTGCCGTCGATCGCCGGGCGGGCCCGAAGCCCGCCCGGCGATCGAGGAGGCAGTCGCCCCGGTCAGCCGGCCCGGTCGCCGGTGGCCGCGCGGCCGCCTACCGCCGCACAACCCTCCGCAACGACTTCGCCCGCCGCGCGACCCTGCGCACCGCGGCATTCCGCGGCAGGAACGCGAACTGCGCGGGCACCCCGCCGGGCAGACCCAGCGACGTCAGCCGCTTGCGCTTGAAGTAGCGCCAGGTCGTGGCCGTGAGATGCGCGGAGAGATACCGCTCCGCGGCCGACCGCAGCTGCGGATAGATCTTCGGCTGCATCGTGAAGCCGACCGCGGTGATCAGTTCGTTCAACTCGGCCGGCTCCACCGCAACCGCCTCCGTGACCGCGCCCCGGTCGCCGAGGTCCGGCACCACCGCGTCCACCAGCGTGACCGGGACCCGGTTGCTGTTCTCGAACGGGGACAGCCGGTCCAGCAGCGTCTCCGTACCGACCCGTGCCACCGGCAGTCCGTAGAACGCGGACGCCGTGAGCAGCGCGGTCGAGAAGCAGCCGACGACCAGCGCCGGCCGCATCCGCTGGTACAGCACCTCGGCGAGGACCGGCGCGGTCAGCACCCCCGAGTCCAGCACGGTCAGCTCCGCGCCGAGTTTCGCCGCCTCCGTCTCCATGGCCTGCGACCACTGGGCCGGGGCCGTCGGATGCGGCTTGAACACCAGACGGGTATGGCCGAGTCCGACCGCGCCGCGCATCATCCGCAGGTGCAGCTTCTCCTCCTCCGCCGCGCTGATCAGGCCGAGCGCGGAGAGGTACTGGCCGAGCAGCAGCGCGGGTGCGTCCACGGACGGCACGCTCGCCGCGACATCGTGGGCGTCGCCCAGTTCACCGAGCACCTTGAGGAACGCCTCGGTCGGCACGATCTGCGACGTCACGCCGAACTCCGTGAGCAGCAACGGCTTCAGCCCCGACACGAGGTCGAGGTGGAGCAGCCGCCGCACCCGGGTGCCGATCAGCGGGTCGATCTTGTTCCTGGTCGGGCCGTAGCTCATCAGCCCGTCCGCGTACACATCGATCGGTACGCCGGTGAAGATCTCGGCGATCGCCATCGCCGGGTTGACCTGGATCGACTCGATGGCGATCTCGATGTCGTCGTCGCCGAGTCCCCAGGCGAGGCGCAGATGCCGTTGCCACAGCGGAACGTCGTCGGGGCGCGGGGCCCAGCCGCTCGGGTGGTGGGGGGCGATGGTCGCGTTCCACGACACGACGTCGTCGAACCGGCCGCGCAGCGCGTCGAACCCGGGCATCGCGTCGACGGCGGGTGTCGTCTCCGGGATCGCCGCGTTGTTGGAGACGAGCAGGATGCGGCGGTCCGCGTCCGCGAAGGCGCCCGCGTCCAGGGCGGCGGCGAGCGTGGCCGCGCCGTAGAGGGTGGAGGCGAAGAAGATCTGTGTCGTACGGGTCCGGCTGCTGCTCATGCGGCCGCCACCTCCTTCGCGGTGACGGGGCGGCGGCGCAGCCGGCGCAGCAGGGTCGCGCGCTGCAGGTCCATCGAGTCGAGGGCGTCGTCCAGCACGTCCTGCGGCATCCGCTTGAGCGCTCCGGCGCTCATCGACTTCAGGGCACGGGCCACAGAAGGTTCGAACCTTTCCATCGAACTCATGTGATGCGAAATGATCGCGCAATAGGTACGGACCGCTTTCGGCAGGAGTGCCTGCGCATCGCGGTCCGCCGCTGTTTCCCGTACGACTTGGTCAAATGAGCGAATGAAATCGAGCTGGCGCACGTCGCCGATCTGGGTCAGTGACGAGGCGACGCCACGCCGGTAGAAAATGCCGAGAAGCCCCAGCACCGCAAAGGAATCCGCCTCGCGGTGCAGCCGCCAGATCCACGGCCGGTCCTCGGCGGTGCGCAGACCGTCCGTGAAGTGCAGCAGCCCGCGGTCCAGGAGCCGGCGGTGGTAGAGACCCGCCCAGGCGTACGGATAGTCGACCGAGGTGGTGCGCCCGGCGGGCAGGATCGCGTCCCGCGGGTCCATGACCTCGCCCCTGCGGCCGTGCGGGACACGGTGGACCGTACGGGTCCTGCCGTCGGCCTGGACATGGTCGGTACGGACGAAGTCGCAGCCCAGCGCCTCGGTGCGGGCGAGCAGGTCGGCGTAGAAGCCGGGGGCGAGCCAGTCGTCGCCGTCAAGGAAGGCGAGGTACTCGCCGCGAGCCGCGTCCAGACCGGTGTTCCGGGCGGTGGCCAGTCCGCCGTTCTGCTTGTGTCTGCGTACGACCACCCCCGGAATCTCGTCCTCGGCGCGGCGGAGTATGTCCGCGGTCCCGTCGGTCGAACAGTCGTCGACGAGGATGAATTCGAAGTCCTCGCGGGCGTTGGCCCGCAGGCTTCTCAGGGTGTCGGGAGCGTATGTCTGCACGTTGTAGAACGGCACGATTACGGAGAGCTTAACCACCCTTGACACGCTAGGGGGGCGCTCGTCATTTGCCCTGGCCCCAGGAGGGACGGCAGGTGAACGACGAATGTCGGAATGGTGAACCGGTCCGAATCCGAGAGGATTACGGGGCATTTGTGGAGCTGATTCGCCAACAGTCGGTGGGCTGTTAACCATCTGTTGCCGCCACGTTGGGCCGCCAATCGAAATGCCTTCCTAACTTCTAGGACGTGCCCCCACGTACCAGCAAGACGACGGCGCTCCGGGTAGCCGTACTCGCCGACTCGGACACCCGGTGGAAATGGGGCGCGCTCACCGCGCGCCGCCTCACCACCGGGGCCCCGGACGCGCCCCCGGCAGCGGACCGGCCGGTCGAGATCACCGGACTGCTGCTGCGCGGCCGTGCGACCCCGACCCCGCGCCAGCTCGCCGAGGTCGGCGACGTAGGGATCGAGACCGGCCGGGTGCGCGAGGTGACGGCCGTCGAGTTCCTGGACACCGTGCGGAACGAGGGGTACGACACAGTGGTCCTCGCCCTGGTCGGCGGCGCCGTCCAGGCGATGCTGCACGGCCTCGCCGCCCTGCGGCTGGCCGCCAGGCCTGTCGTCGTCACCGGCTATGTCGGTGTCGTCTACGAGAAGCTCGCCGACGGGCTGCTGCTGCGACACGGGGCGGACGTCGTCCTCGCCAACTCCCGACACGACGCGGAGCGTTTCCGCGCGGTGTACGAAGGAGTGGGCGCCGACGCCTCGGCCGTCACGGAGGCCGCACTGCCGTTCCTCGGCGGCGCGCCGCACCGGCGGCAGGAGGGCCGCGACACGGTCGTGTTCGCAGCCCAGCCCTCCGTACCGGCCTCCCGTGCCGACCGGACGTACCTGCTGCGCCGGCTCGTCGAGCACGCCAGGCTGCACCCCGACCGCGAGGTGCTGCTGAAGCTGCGCTCCAAGCCGGGTGAGCACACCACGCACATCGAAGAACTTCCGTACCAGCGGCTCGCGGAGAAGCTTCCCGGCGGGCTGCCGCCCAACTTCAGCCTGGTGTACGGGCACATGGGCGAGGTCCTCGACCGCACCGACCTGTTGGTCACGGTCTCCTCGACCGCCGCGCTGGAGTCCCTGCACCGGCGCATCCCGACGGCGATCCTCACCGACCTCGGCGTCCGCGAGACCCTCGGCAACCACCACTTCATCGGCTCGGGCCTGCTCACCTCGTGGGACCGGCTCGACGGCGGCTCCCATCCGGAGCCCGACGAGAAGTGGCTGGCCGGCCAGGGTGTCGCCGCCGACGGCACGTACGACACGGCCTACGACACCGCTCGCGCCCGCGTCGACGCGCTGCTGGCCGAGCACCGCCTTCCCGACCTCACTCCGTACTACACACCCGCCACCGCCCCCGGCTACCTCCCCGGCATCCTCGCCCGCCACCACCTGGCCCCGGACGGGCACCCGCTGCCGGGCGCCGCGGCGCCGCGCGAGACCGGCGGGGTGCGGGGCGCGGTCCGCGACGCCGTCCGGGAGGCGGCGCGGGGGGCGTACCGGCAGGGAGTCCAGCGGGTCGCCCCCGTGATCCGGCGGATGGGCGAACTGTGAACACCACTTCAGGAGCAGAGATGACCCCGACCCCGACCGTGCTCGCCGTGATTCCCGCCCGCGGCGGATCCAAGGGCGTCCCGGCCAAGAACATCGCCCAGGTCGGCGGCATACCGCTGGTCGCCCGCGCGGTGCAGGCCTGTCTCGGGTCGAGCGAGGTCACCGACGTCGTCGTGACGACCGACGACGTGGCCATCGCCGCCGCCGCACGGGCCGCGGGTGAAGCGCTGGGGGCCTCCGGACGGCTGCACTGCGTGCAGCGTCCCGCAGCCATCGCGGGCGACAAGTCGAGCAGCGAGGACGCGGTGCTGCACGCCCTCGACGCGTACGAGGCGATGCACGACCGCACCGTCGACGTGGTGCTGCTGGTCCAGTGCACCAGCCCGTTCCTCACTCGCGAGGACATCGACGGCGTGGCCGCGGCGGTCGCTCGCGAAGGCGCCGACACGGCCGTCACCGTGGCCCCCTTCCACGGCTTCATATGGCGCGACGGCACCGCCGTCGAGGACCACGCCTACGGCGTCAACCACGACAAGGGCGTCCGGCAGATGCGGCAGGACCGCCCCGAGGACCTGCTGGAGACCGGCGCGGCGTACGCGATGAACGTCGCCGGCTTCCGTACCCACCGCCACCGCTTCTTCGGCGACACCGCGCTGGTCCGCACCGACCCCGCCCGGGTCCTGGAGATCGACGACCCGCACGACCTGGCCCGCGCCCGCGCCCTCGCGCCGCTCCTCGACCCGTCGCCGCTGCCGACCCGCGACGACATCGACGCGGTCGTCCTCGACTTCGACGGCACCCAGACCGACGACCGCGTCCTCATCGACGCCGACGGACGCGAGATCGTCGCCGTCCACCGCGGCGACGGCCTAGGCATCGCGGCCCTGCGCAAGTCCGGGCTCGACCTCCTCATCCTGTCCACCGAGCAGAACCCGGTCGTCGCCGCCCGAGCCAACAAGCTCAGGATCCCCGTCCTGCACGGCATCGACCGCAAGGACCTCGCGCTCAAGCAGTGGTGCGACGAGCAGGGCATCGCGCCCGAGCGGGTGCTCTACGTCGGCAACGACGTCAATGACCTGCCCTGCTTCGCCCTCGCCGGCTGGCCCGTCGCCGTCGCCAGCGCCCACGACTCGGTACGCGCCGCGGCTCGCGCCGTCACGACCACCCCCGGCGGCTTCGGTGCCATCCGCGAAATCGCGGCCTGGCTGCTCGGCCCCACTCTCACAAACCACCAGTCCACCCCCACCAACAACACCACCAAGTAAGGAAACACCCTCATGAGCACCTCCCGCCTGCGCACCCTCGGCACCAGCACCGCCGGCCCCGGTCAGCCCGTCTACATCACCGGCGAGATCGGCATCAACCACAACGGCGACCTCGACAACGCCCTCGCGCTGATCGACGTGGCCGCCGAGGCCGGCTGCGACGCCGTCAAGTTCCAGAAGCGCACCCCGGAGATCTGCACCCCGCGCGACCAGTGGGACATCGAGCGCGACACCCCCTGGGGCCGGATGACGTACATCGACTACCGCCACCGCGTCGAGTTCGGTGAGGCCGAGTACCAGGCCATCTCCGACCACTGCGCCAAGCGCGGCATCGACTGGTTCGCCTCCCCGTGGGACACCGAGGCCGTCGCCTTCCTCGAGAAGTTCGACGTCCCCGCCCACAAGGTCGCCTCGGCCTCGCTGACCGACGACGAGCTGCTCCGCTCGCTGCGCGCCACCGGCCGCACGATCATCCTCTCCACCGGCATGTCGACCCCGCGCCAGATCCGCCACGCGGTCGAGGTCCTCGGCAGCGACAACATCCTGCTCTGCCACGCCACCTCGACGTACCCCGCGAAGGCGGAGGAGCTGAACCTGCGCGTCATCAACACCCTCCAGCAGGAGTACCCGAACGTCCCGATCGGCTACAGCGGCCACGAGACCGGCCTCCAGACGACCCTCGCCGCCGTCGCCCTCGGCGCCGCGTTCGTCGAGCGTCACATCACCCTCGACCGCGCCATGTGGGGCTCCGACCAGGCCGCCTCGGTCGAGCCGCAGGGCCTCACCCGCCTCGTCCGCGACATCCGCACGATCGAGGCCTCCCTCGGTGACGGCGTCAAGAAGGTGTACGAGTCCGAGCTCGGCCCGATGAAGAAGCTCCGCCGCGTCGCGGGCGTCGTCGCCGAGGCGGCCCCGGCCGCCGAGCCGGCCGCGGTCTGACGGGCCGACCGGTGAACCTCGCCTTCGTCGAGAGCCCGGTCCAGCTCCTGAACGTCCTGGAGTGGGCCTACACAGAGGGAGGCGACGACCTGGTCCGTTCGGACATGACGGTCGTCGTCCTCCCCCCGGTCGACCCGATGTCGCGCGGTCAGCTGCGCCGGATGGTGGAGCTGGCCCGCGACGAAGGCGCCACTGTGCGCTGGCAGGAGGCGCGCGGCGGCGCGGGTGGGCCGCTGAAGACCCTGCGCGCACTGACGGGACTGCTGCGCAGGGCGGACCGGATCGTGATCGGCGACCCGTTCTCCCGCTATGTGCAGCTGCTCCTCACGATGGTCCGCGCCCGCCGCCTCACGGTGGTCGACGACGGCACGGCCACGATGGAGTTCGTCGCCCAACTGGCGCGCGGCGAACGGCTGGTGCGCTGGCACCGGCGCGGCAGCTCCGGCGCGCGCGATCTGGTCCTGGCCCCGGTCACGGCCACCGCCCGCCGCCGGTTCACCCCGTCGAGGACCCGTACGGTCGAGGTATTCACAGCGATGCCGGTCGAGGCTCCGGCCGGCATCACGGTCACCCCCAACACCTTCGCCTGGACCCGTGCCCGCTTCGGTCCGCCGCTGCTCACCCGGGGCGCGGATCTGGTCGGCACATCCCTGGTCGAGACGGGCGTCATCGACCAGGAGCAGTACCTGGAGGCGGTCTCCGCCCTGGCCCGGACCCACGGTGCGACCCGCTACTTCGCCCACCGCCGGGAGTCCGCCGAGAAACTCCACGCCCTGGAAGCCGCCACCGGCCTGGAGATCGTCCGCCCGGACCTCCCTCTGGAACTCATCGCCCGCCGCGGCCCGATCGGCCGCACGGTCCTGAGCTTCCCGTCCACGGTCGTCCACACACTGCCACTCGCACTGGTCGGCACGGAGGTCAAGGTCGCGGTCTGCGACATCGCCCCGGAATGGCTGCGGGACACGGCTTCGCCGCGCGCGCAGGGATTTCTGAGCGGAGTCACGGAGACGGCGCGCGACGTACAGCGGCTTGCCCCGTGGCGGGCGACGGCGGTGACGAAGGCGTAGCGCCGACGGGGCATCCGAGGCGCACCGCCCCGTTCTCCGACAAGGACGCGCTGGTGCTCGTCCTCAATGCCCCGGTGTCATACCGGAGGTCGCGGAATCGTTCGACCAACTGAGTCTCTCCTGCGGACTCGCCACGAACAAGCCGGAGCCACGTGCTTTCGCGCAGTCTCTCCACGGCGTCGGCCGCACCGGAGGAATCCCTTTTCGTCGATGAGTCGCCGATCCGCAGGCTGCCGGGAAACTCCGGATCACGGCAATGCGTTTCCGCTGTGCGGTCCACCGCGAGGGGCATGGGAGCCCGTGCGTGCGGTGTGAGCTGACGGGTTTCCTCCCGGGACCGGCCATTTCCGGCGATCCGGTCCGCACTTCCTGCGCGCCTCCGTGCACGCCTCCCGGGACCGCGGACCGGCGCCGCAAGCGCTACCGCCCGGTGCGGGTGAGGTCCATCGTCCAGTTCGTCTCCCAGCTCGCCCCGTCGTCCGCGGAGAACCGCTGGGTCCAGCGGGCGGAGTGCTCCGTGATGTCCGACCAGACGAAGTGGACGCGGACAGGGCGCCCCTTGTGGGTGTCGTCGCCGTGGAAATCGCCGCGTCCGTCGCTGAAGCCGCCGGTCACCGGGGGAAGCAGGGCACCTGTCGTGGTGTCGGCCCAGTGCAGGCTCCACTGCCCGGACGAAGGGTCGTAGAGGCGCAGCGTCACCCCGCGGAAGTCCTTGGTGGGGAAGTGGATCTCGTCGACGTTGCCCATTCCGCCGAGAACCGGGCGGATCACCGCGTGCCCCGGGAATTCGTCCCAAGCGGTGGAGCCGGTGAAGAGTTCGGACAGGCGTCGGTTCGCCACGTCCCAAGTGCCGTGGAGGAAATCGAAGTCATGCATGGCGCCATCATCGCCGGATGCGGCGGTGATCCGCGCGCGCCCGCCGGCGGTTCGCACGTGTTCTCCCGTGACGGGTGAAACGATCCGGCCCTGCGCTCTAGAATTCGTCCGCCGAGCAACTTGAGCTACAAAATAGCCTGTTCTGCGCGAGGGGGATCGCATGAGTGACAGCTTCCGTCAATACCAGTACGAACACCCCATGGGGCAGCGGTCGTTGGTCCATCTGACCACTGCCATGACGATCAACGCCTACATCGAAGAGGCGGCCAAAACGGCGACGGCCGAGATCCGCACCGCCCAGCCGGGCTGGTCCCGCTCGCCCGAGGCACTGGAACGTGCCCTGCCCAAAACCCTGGAGTGTCTGTCACGCGGAGTGCGGGTCCGGACGATCTACCAGCATGTCGCGCGCTTCAACGAACCGATGAAGGAGTACGTCCGTCGTGGCGCCGAACTCGGCGTCGAAGTACGGACGGTGGCCGACTCGCACTTCGACCGCATGGTGATCGTCGATTCCACGGTGGCCGTCGTGTCCACGTCCGCCGAGCACAGCAGTGCGTGCGCGATCACGGACCCGGGAGTGGTGGGATTCCTGACCGACGTCTACGACCGGGCCTGGTCGCACGGGAAGCCGTTCGTCGTCACCGGCCCGCACGCGGCCTCCACCGATGTGGTGCCGGAGATCCGCCGGCGCATCAAGCACCTGCTGATGGCCGGTCACAGTGGTTCGTACATTGCCCGCCGGGTCGGCCTGCGCAAGCGCGCCTACGACAACCACGTCGCCGCCATCAAGGCCGAGCTGCATGCCTCCAACCTGGTCCAGTTAGGTGTCATGCTCGCCACGAACCAGGAGCGGGAAACGGAGGCAGACCCGGGGACGGACGAGAGGCTGCACCGAGCAGAAGGCGAGTAGCCTCCCTGCTCGCCGCCAGAGCCGTCTTCACCGCTCCGCCGCTTCCTCCGGTGAAGGTGAACAGCCCTTCACCGGAAGAGACCGCCCGCAGCGTGACGCCCGGTGTGTCGTGGTAGCAGTCCACCGCCGCGACACACCGCACCCCCACGGCCGCGGGCCTCAGTGCAGACGGTCCGGTTCCGGGCAGCCGGGTCCGGACCGCGTCGAGCAGGCGTTCCGCACCGTCCCGGTCCACGACGGCGGCCGAGGGCCGCACATCCCACCGGTCGGTGGGCACCCCCAGGATTCCGGTTCCGGGCCCGGTCGGCCTGCCGTACAGTCCCGAGGTCTCGTCGACGAACACGCCCAGGCCGTCCGGCCACCCGGTGAAACGGGTGTACTCGATCTGCTTGGTGCGGTATCCCGTCCCGTCCAGCCCGCTGCGCGCGAGCAGCGCAGGCGTCCACGGGCCGGTGGCCAGCACGACCATCTCGTACCCGATCGGGGTGCCACCCACCGGACACACGGACG
Organism: Streptomyces sp. NPDC051664; assembly: GCF_044453545.1. NCBI lineage: Bacteria > Bacillati > Actinomycetota > Actinomycetes > Kitasatosporales > Streptomycetaceae > Streptomyces > Streptomyces sp. NPDC051664. Next base: position 323,270 of record NZ_JBITCU010000007.1, read on the forward strand.
GCGCCGCGTCGACGCGCGCCACATCGCAGGCGAGGCGGTTCACTGCGGTGACCGGAAGCCTGGCCAGCACCGCATCCCGCAGCCGGTCCGGTGACACATGGCCGGCCCGCCGCTCCACGACGGCGTAGCTGCCCCGCGGCAGCCCGCGGAACGGAAACATCCGCGATATCCCGGCCAGGTCCACCAGTTCGGCCTGACCGGGCAGTACCGCTTCGACGGCCCGCAGCGACGCGTCGGCGTCCGCGCCGGGCGAGCGCACCACCACCGAGCCCACCTCGCGGAACTCGGCCCAGTCGCGCAGGGCCGCGTCCGAGCGGAGTTCGGCGAGACCCAGCGCGGCGAGCGCGCTGTCGCGCGGCGACGTCTCGAACGCCCGGACCATCCCGCCGGAGCTGCTCGTCGCATCCCGGTCCCGCCTGCGCGGGGACCCCGTCCAGAGATCGATCCGGGGGCGCTCCCCGTCCCGGGGCACCGTGGCGAGCCGCCAGGCCAGCAGTGCGCCCAGAAGACCCCCGCCGACCACCGCGATACGCATTGCCGTCTCGTCTCCCTTCGTCCGCCCGCAGCGGCGGAACTACGCGGTACGGCTGAAGTCCATGATCCAGTTGAGTTCCCAGGTGGCGCCGCCGTCGACCGAGAACGCCTGCTCCCAGCGTGCCGACCCAGGGGAGATTCCGGACCAGACGAACCGGACGAGCACCGGTGTGCCCGCGTACTCGTCGTCCCCGTAGAACTCGCCCCACCCGTCGCGAAAGCCGCCCTGCACCGGCGGGAAGAGCCGGCCGTCCGCGCTGGTGGCCCAGTTCAGCGTCCAGACATCACGGACCGGGTCGTACAGCCGCAGCGTCAGCCCGCTCACCCCGTCGTCCGGGTAGTGGATCTCCTCGATGTTGGCGGCGCCGCCGAACAGCGGGCGCACCGAGGCCGAGGAGAGGAATTCCTCCCAGTCGTCCGCGTCGGCCAGCCGGGTCTTCAGCCGGCGGTTGGCGATGGTCCACTCGCCGTGCAGGAACGCGAAGTCGTCAGCGGGCATCGATGGCCGCCCTGACCAGGTTCACCAGGTCGACCGCGGTGTGCTGGGTGTGCAGCTCCCGCAGGTCGATCTCGATCCCGAACTCGCTCTCCAAGGCCACCAGCGCCTCCAGCGTGGCCATGCTGTCCCAGTTGTAGGTGGCCAGGACCGGCTCGGCGGCCAGCTCCTCGGGGGAGGCATTCAGTACTCCGCCGAGAATGTCCATCACCTGCGCGGCGACGCGGGCCTCGCTGCCGGACTCGGTCTCAGTGCTCATCGTTCGTCTTCCTTCTTCCGTGAGGTGAGGGTGATCCAGTCGGGGGCGGCCGGTGTCAGCGCATCCAATGCGCGGGCGAACGACCTGGTGCCGTCCGGCGCCGCGTCATCCACCGGCAGCAGGCCGGCCCGCTCCCAGGTGTCGGCCGCCATGCCGTTCTTCGCGGACGGCACGAAGTCGGCGGTGATCCGCCGGGCGCCCGCGGCCGCGGCCCGGCCGAAGATCCAGTCGGTGACGGCCAGTTCCACACCGCGGCCGAGCACCCGGCAGCTGAGCACCAGGTTCAGCACCCGCCACTCCTCGGCCCCGCACTCGACCCAGGCGGCGCCCACCGGGCCTTCGTCGCCGAACCGGTCCTCGACGGAGAAGCACGCCACCAGATGGTCGGCCGACTCCCGCATCGTGTGCGTGGCGGCCTCGTCGAATCGGATGTTGGTCAGGTTGAACTGGTTGGTACGGGCCGCGAGCTGGGCGATCCGGCCGGTGGTGAACGCCGTCGCCTCCGCGGCCATGAGCCGGATGTCCAGGGCGCGCAGATAGTCGTCGGACGAGGTGAACTCACCGGAGTACTCGCTCCGCAGAGCACGCGAGCGGTACAGGGCCGGCCTGCGGTGGTCGGCCTCCGTGAGTTCCAGGACGTCGAACCAGCCCTGCCGCAGCAGGGTGTCGCTGAGGTGCGCCGGATCGCCGTCGGCCGCCAGCACCGCGATCTCCGGGAGCTCCGCGCGCACATGTTCACGCTCGTACGGCGAGTCGTCCATGAAGACGAACGCGTCGGTGGACAGGCCCAGCGACGCGGCCGCAGCTCGCAGGTTCTCCGCCTTCGCGCCCCAGTTCGCCGCCAGCACCGAGAAGGCGTCCGGCCGCAGTCGGACATCGGGGTGCTCGGTCAGGATCTCGTTCACCGGCTCCGCGTCGTTCTTGCTGGCCAGGACGAGTACGACGCCCTGGGCGCGCAGCGCCGACGCGGCCTGTTGCAGGGCCAGATAGCTGTTGCCGGGGTACAGACCACCGAGCTGGACGCCGTGCGCGCCGACCTCGCCGAGTACACCGCCCCAGAGCGTGTTGTCCGCGTCCAGCGCGAGGACCTTGCGGGACAGCCCGGACTTCGCCTGCAGGACCCGGCGCACCTCCTGGGCAAGAAGCAGCAGGGCGCTGTCCGTATACGGCATGTCCGCGTACCGGTGGAGCCGGTTGTCGCGGGCCGGAGCCGGCAGGTGTGCCAGCGCGCCGTCGAAGTCGACGCAGAGGACCCGGGACTCCTGGGCGGACAGACCGAGCAGTTCGGCGTTGAGCCGGTGCCAGGTCTGCGCCAGTGCGGCGCGGCCCCGTACCGAGATGAAGGAGTTGCGCACCTGCCGGGAGAGCGGCACGGTGTGCAGCACCAGGGTCGCGCCGGTACGGCCGAGTGCCGAGCGGACCAGGTCGAGCAGCTCGGTCAGCCGGTTCTCGACGTGGCCGGTCACTTCCTTGATGTCCCGGCCCTCCGGCACGGGTGGCAGGAAGAACTCCTCCGCGAGCAGGCAGACGACGGCATCCGGTAGCGCACCGGGGTCCGCCACTCCGGCGCCGTGCGGTGCCGCGAACGCACCGGTGGCCAGCTCCATCTCGAAGCGGCCGTACTCCCCGGTGCGGATGTCGGGACACATGCCCCCACCGACGAGCGAGGCCCGCAGCATATGGGGGAGAGCCCCCAGGGTGCCGGTACCTTGCAGCGCCACCCGGACGGGGCGCAGGCCGGCGGTATCGGGGGCGAGGCCCTTCAGGAGGGTGCCGGCCCGGCGGACCACGGCGGGGTCCTCCGTGACAGCCAGCGTGAGTCGTTCCGCCGCGCCCGGGGTGCGGCCTTCGGACACTGCTTCGCGGAGTGCGTCGAGCAGACTTTTCGGGTCCATCGGGGTGTTCGCTTCCCTCGGTCAGATCCGGATGAGCGTGCAGTACCAGCGCATGCCGATCGAGATGCCGCAGAGCGCCACCAGATCGCCCTCGACGAGTTCACCGCGCCCGATGTGTTCACCGAGCGAGGTCAGCTGGTCGGCGGCGCCCATATGGCCGTGGACGGAGGCGAGTTCGACATTGGTCCGTTCCACCGCGACCCCGAGCGCGTCGGCGATCTCCTGCATGGACTCCTGGCCGTCGTTGATGTAGATCACGCGCGCCAGATCGGCGCGTCGCACCCCGCCCTGCTCACAGGCCTCGTCGATCACCTCGCCGACCCGGTCCAGCAGATCCTGGACGAACGCCTGCAGACGGCGCGGGTCTCGTCCGAAGTGCTGCTGCACCCGCTGGATGCCGGCCGGTGCGGTGAGGCTGGTCCAGCTCAGCGGCGGCAGCGGTGCCACACTGCCGCCGTAGTCGGTGCGGAAGAAGTCGCACAGTTCCGGGACGGTGAACTGGGCGGTGGAGACCCACTGGTGGCCGGCGTGGCCGCGCTCCAGCAGCACGGCCACGGCTCCGTCGCTGTGTACCGCGTTGTTGACGTTCATCCGGTTGCGATGGAACTCGCTTACCCGGTTGACGGCGACGAACAGCACTCGGTTCAGGCCGGTTTGTACGGCGTACTGGCCGGCCACGACGCCCAGCCCCGTGACACCCGATGCGCAGCCCTCGTTCAGGAGCAGGGTCTGCACCCGCGGGATGCCCAGTTCACGCGCGAGCGCGGCCGAGGAGTCCCAGTGCGGGTACTCAGGGTGCTCCGACGTGGCCAGTACGACCAGGTCGAGGTCGGCCGGTGTCAGCCCGGCCCGTTTCAGCGCGTCCTGCGCGGCCTGTTCGGCGAGATCGACCGCCCACACATCACCGGATGCCCGGTGAAAGGTCTTGTACCCCAGCCGAATTACCCTTTCCGGGTCGGTGACGAAGTCACCCGCCACACGGGCGACTTCCAAGGTCTCGCCGAACGCGTAGCCGAATTCGACTATTCCGAAATTCATGGGGCTCCCTATATCAGGCCGCCTGGTCGGAAACGAGTCTTGCGCGAGCCTGGGGGTGCCACGCAACACTTCGGGTCCTGCATGTTTTTGCGGTGCATGATTCCGCAGGATCTCAATTCGGACATGCGGGACCTCGGGTCCAGGAAAAGTTGCACCTAGGAGGGGCTGCGATCGATGGATACCCTGGTTCCGTCCCGCAGTTGACCGGAAATGTCGAACGCACCACGAGGGGTTCGCATGGCGGATCGTGTTTCTTTGACCGAGGAATATCTCAATGATGTTTCCACGCGTGGCGTGAAGGCTGCCGAACTGGTGGGGAAGCAGCCGGAATCGAAGCTGCTCAATGCCTTCTACCAAGGCAGATTCCTGTCCCGCCCGCTCTTTGTCGGCCGGGCCGAGCAGCAGCAGCTCCACGCCGACCTGGAAAACCTGCGCAATGCTCTGGTCAGCCTGCCCGACCGGCTCTTCGGCGGCGACGTGGCGGCATTCGCCCGCGCGGTCGGCATGACCGACGTCCAGGTGTCCGCCATCGTGCGGAGCCGGGGGACCTCCGTGACCCGCCAGACCCGGGCGGACCTGTACGCGGAAGGGGCCGGCTTCCGACTGCTGGAGTTCAACATGGGCAGCGCGCTCGGCGGCATGGACAACGCCGACATGTGCCGCGAGCAGCTGCAGCATCCGCTGCTCGCGGACTTCGCCCGCCGCAAGGGACTCGGCTTCGTGGACACCATGCGGGAGCAGGTCAACAACATCCTGGTGGAGAGCGGTTTCACGCACGACGACCACCCCGTGGTCGCGCTGACCGACTGGCCGAGCAGCTACACGGACCTGGCGCCGTACATGGAGCAGTTCTGCGAGCGCTGGCAGGCACTCGGGCTCGACGCCCACCCCTGCCACATAGGCCAGTTGGAGGTGCGGGACGGCCGGGTCTGGCTCGGCGAGCGGCCCGTGGACATCATCTCCCGCATGTTCCTCATCGAGGACCTGCTGGAGTATCCCGAGGCGCCCGCGCTGATGGACCCGATCCTCGACGCGGCCCACCGGGGCGAGGTCAAGATCTTCACCCCGATGGACTCCGAGGTGTTCGCCGGCAAGGGCGCCCTGGCGATGCTGTCGGACGAGAACAACCGGTCGCTGTTCAGCGCCGACGAGCTGACCAGCCTGGACCGGATCCTGCCGTGGACGCGCATGGTCCGATCCGGACCGGTCACCACACCGACGGGCGAGAAGGCCGACCTGGTGTCGTACGCCCTGGCGCACCGTCACGAACTCGCACTCAAGCCGACGTTGCTGCACGGCGGCAGCGGGGTGGTACTCGGCTGGTCCCCGGACGTCACCGACGACGGGTGGCGCGAACTGATCGCCGGAGCACTCGACGGCCCGTACATCCTTCAGCAGAGGGTCCGGCCGGACGTCGAACTGTTCCCGGACGAGGCGGGGGAGCTGCGGCCGTGGACCGTCGCCTGGGGAGTCTTCACCGTGGCGAACGGATACGGCGGCGGCTACGCACGGGCCACCACCGTCGAATCGGGGGCCGAGGTGGTCAATACGGCCACCGGGGCCTACGCGGGGCCCATCCTCCACGAGACCGCCGCCCCGCAGGACTGAGCCCGGAAGGGAGGAGCCGCTCATGGCCCCCGATCAGTATCAGTATCTGGCCGCGGGCGCGGCCGACGCGGTCGTAGGGCCCGTTCTGTGCGGGCTGGCCGTCGTCATCCTGGCGGCGTTCGTGTGCGGACGCGTGGCGGAACGGCTGGGGCAGCCGGCGGTGATGGGGGAGATCGTCGCGGGCCTGGCGCTCGGCCCCACCGTGCTCGGTCTGCTGCCGGGCAACCCGACCGAGGCACTGTTCCCCGCCGGGATACGGCCCTACCTGTCGGTGCTGGCCCAGGTCGGACTTGCGCTCTTCATGTTCGGCGTCGGCAGTCGGGTCGATCCGTCCCATCTGCGGGGCGCCGGCCGGCAGGTCGCCGCCATCTCGCTCAGCTCGATGGTGCTGCCCTTCGGGCTGGGGGCCGGCCTCGGCGTCGCGATCCACCCGTGGATCGACGGGTTGCACGCGGTCCCGCACGGCCGGCTGGGCTTCATCCTGTTCATGGGTACGGCGATGTCGATCACCGCGTTCCCGGTGCTGGCCCGGATCATCACCGACCGCGGGCTGCACAAGCACCGGACCGGGGCGATGGCGCTGGCCTGTGCCGCGTTGCAGGACATCCTCGCCTGGTGCGTGCTCGCCGTGGTGATCGTGGTGGTCAGCAGTGGCGACCCGTGGGTGCTGGCCCGGATGCTGCTCTGGTCCGCCGCCTTCGTCGTGGGGCTCGGCTGGGTGGTCCGTCCCGGGCTGCGCCGGCTGTTCGACGGGACCCGCGACTGGAGCAGCAGCCCCGCCTTCATCCACGCCGTGCTGCTGACCGGTCTGCTCCTGAGTGCGTGGGCGACGAACGCGATCGGGCTGCACGCGGTCTTCGGGGCGTTCGCCTTCGGCATGGTGATGCCCCGCGAAGAGATCGACGCCGTGGCGCCCCAGGTCCCCGAGCGGATCGAGCAGACCAGTCTCCTGCTGCTGCCGGTGTTCTTCACCGTGACCGGCCTGTCGGTCAACTTCTCGGGGCTGGGCAGCCATGGGGTGATCATGGTGGCGGCCGTGATCGTGGTGGCCTGCGTGGGGAAGTTCGCAGGGGCGGCGGGCGCGGCCCTGCTCACCGGCGCGAACCGGCGCGACGCGGCTGTCCTCGGCGTCCTGATGAACACCCGCGGTCTGACCGAGCTCATCATCCTCAATGTCGGTCTCCAGCTCGGTGTCCTGGACGCGCGGTCCTTCACCGCGATGGTGATCATGGCCCTGGTGACCACGCTCATGGCAGGGCCGCTGCTGCAGCGGCTCTATCCGGCCGGCGTCGAGGCGCCTGCGCTCCAGCCGACGGTCAGGGTGAGATAGCAGTAGTCGTCGAGCATCTTCGCGAGCGGCCGGCCCGTCACGCCGAGCTGTGCCGCGAGCGAGGACTCGTCGGTACCGGCCTCGTCGAGCACCGCGCGGCCCCATGCCCGCCCGAGCCGCTGGTGCCCGGCGAATGCGCCACCGTCCCGGCCGCCGTGCAGGGCCTGCGCGATGGCGGCGTCCCAGGGCATCACGGCCTGGGGCCGCAGCGCGTACAGCAGCTTGGCGGCGGCGGTCGGGCCCAGGGGGCGCGGCCGGCGTGCCAGCGAGGCGGGTGTCGCACTCAGCTCCGCGAAGCACAACGCCACCTGCTCGATCCCGGCGTCGTCGAGTTCGGTCAGCGCCACGCCGGGGGCCGGCAGCTCCCCGCCCCGGCGCTGCCACCAGTGCGCCACCCCGCTGTCGAAGGGGTCCGGCTCACCCGGGCGGGGGTAGCGGATGCGGCAGCCCGCCGCGTTGAGCCAGGCCAGCAGGGCGGCGCGGTGGCCGGCTGCGGCGGGGTCGATCGCGGGTGCGGTCGCCTCGCGCAGTGTGGTCCAGGCCGCCTCCGCCGCGGTGTAGCGACTGAAGCGTCCGACGGCGGACCGGAGTTGGTCGAGAGTTGGGCTGTTCAAGGGTCACCTCGGGAGAAGTGCAGGACGAAGGACAGGACAAGGAGAGGACGCACCAGTGAACATGACGACGAGCGAGTCCGGTGGCGCGGAGGTCCGGCTGCTGGAGATGCGGCTGTTCAAGCTGAAGCCGGGCACCGGCGAGGAGTTCGACCGGGTCAGCCGCGAGGGTACGGTGCCGATGATGCGGCGCTGGGGCATCACCGTCCTCGCGCACGGCAACTCCTCCACGGACGAGGACGGCTACTACCTGGTCCGGGTCTTCGACTCGGCGGAGCACCGGCTGAAGGTGTCCGAGGCGTTCTATGCCTCCGAGGAGTGGCAGCCCTACGAGGACGTCATCATGGGGATGATCGCCGATTACCAGGCGGTGACCGCGCCGCTCGCCCCGGGGCCGCTGGCTCAGCTGTCGTACTGAACGAGCTCGACGATCAGGCCGACCGGGCGCTTCGCGTAGACGAACGCCACCCGCATCCCGGGACGGGCGCCCGCGCACGGCTCCCGGTCCATCGGGTGGAAGCCCTCCTTGCGCAGCCGGGCCAGCTCGGCCACCAGATCGTCGACCTCGACGGCGAGGTGGTACAGCCCCCCGCCGCCGTCGGCCACGCGCCCGGACACCGCGGAGTCCGGGCGTGTCGGGCTGACCAACTCGATTGCTGTGGAATCGCGTTCACCGCCCGGTGCCCAGAAGTCGCAGGTGACCCCGTACGCCTCGGCGGTGCCGCGGTGCTCGCGGCCGAGTCCGAGTGCGGACATGGCTGCGGCGGCGGCTTCCGGTTCCTCGGTGGCGAAGCCGACGTGATCGATACGGAGAATCATGCGGCGGCCACCGTCTCCGCCGGGGCGAACAGGACCAGTACGCGCAGCTCTTCGGTGATCGCGTGGAAGCGGTGGACCGCCGCCGCGGGCACGTAACAGACCGTGCCCGCGGAGACCGTATGGTCCGTGCCGTCCACACGGAGCTCGGCCCGGCCGGCCAGCACGACGTAGAGCTCGTCCTCCCGGTGCGGGAGCTGCGGGTCCGAGGAGTCCGGTGCCAGGGTGTAGAGGCCCGCACTCATCGCCGGGGCCCGAAGGAATTCCGAGTAGCGCTCACCCTTCGATTCCTGAAGGGATTCCAGTGCGGTGAGTTCAAAGATCTGCTGTCCGCTCATTCGGCAGATTATTCCCTGGCGAAGGTGGCCCGAACAACCCTTCCGGGAAAAGTTGCAAGGTCTCCAGATGGGCCGCCGCGACACTTTTTGGAACAACCATCTCCCAGGCGGACAGGACAAGTTCTCCCATTTCCTGGAGATCGACTGCCGAGAGTCGTACACGCGCCCAGTTGTAGCGCATGTCGGACTCCACGGGCAGCAGGAATTTGTCCGGCTCCGAGGCGATCAGGGCGGCTCGCTCGTCGCGCGGGAACGCGAACCCCATGAGTGTCTCGTCGCGGGAGAGCGAGGCGTACACGATCCGCCGGACCCGGAACTTGATCCGGTCGCGGACCAGTGCCTGTTCGGTGCGGGGCAGGCTGTTGGCCACGCGGCAGACGTCTTCGGCGGTGGGTGGCACGGGGGACGGCTCCCTGGGGTGCGGTGGGGCGGAGGGCGGGCATCCGGTGGATTTGTCCTGGTTGCGACTGTCGACCGGATCGCCGGAGGCTAATCCTGCGGAAATATGCATCGCGAAATTATGCACCACTGGCTTCGTTGACGCGCCGGGTTTCCGACGGAAGTCTCCTCTCTCGACGGCGACCGCCGCACGGCAGTGCCCACAGGCAATGCGGTGGCGGAACGCGAAACGCTTTTCTCGATCTTGGGGGAGATCTCCATGAAGAAATTCTGCTTTGTGTTCGTGTGCCTGCTGGCCTTCGGTGCCACGGCGGCGGGGAGCGCTTCGGCCGACCAGGTCCCTTCCGGCTCGACGACGCCCGTGACGGCCGGGAATGTGCCCGACGACTTCGAGTGGGACTGACCGATCCGGTCCCCGCGTCGCGTACTGCCCTGGACTAGGAAAGGCAGAGAAGGCCGGTCATGACACGTCTCACTCACCTGGAAGCACGGGAGCGGGCCGCACTGCTGCACGTGACCTCCTGCGCCGTGGAGCTCGCGCTGGACCAGGGCGACGAGATCTTCGGGTCCAGCACCACTCTTGAGTTCACCTCGTCCGTGCCCGGGGCGACGACGTTCCTGGAACTACGACCCCACACCCTGCACTCCGCCGAGCTCAACGGCCGGCGCCTGGACGTCACCACACTGTCCGGCGGACGGCTGCCCCTGCCGGACCTGCGGGCCGAGAACACCGTGACGGTGGTCGCCGACATGGCGTACTCCCGGGACGGGCAGGGCATCCACCGGTACGTCGATCCGGCGGACGGCGAAACGTATCTCTACGCACATACCGCGGTGGATGCCACCTCCAGGGTCTTCGCCTGTTTCGACCAGCCCGACCTCAAGATCCCGCTCTCCTTGCGGGTCAGCGTGGACGAGAGCTGGCAGGTGATCGGCACCGGTCCGGCCGAGCGACTCGATGCCAACCGGTGGCAACTGGCCACCACCCCACCGCAGTCGACGTATCTGACCACGCTGGCCGCCGGCCCGTACGTCTCGTACCTCGCCGAGCACCACGGCCTGCCGATCGGTCTGCACTGCCGGGCCTCCCTCGCCGACGCGCTCAAACGGGAACAGGCCGAGCTGTTCGAGATCACCACCCAGTGCCTGGACGCCTACCAGCGGCTCTTCGGCGTGCAGTACCCGTACGCCAAGTACGACCAAGTCTTCGTCCCGGAGTTCGGCGTGCTCGCGATGGAGAACCCGGCCTGCGTCCTGATCCGGGACACGTTCGTGTTCGAGTCCGCGCCCACCGAGTCGGACCGTGAGGACCGTGCCGTGGTCATCGCCCACGAGATGGCCCACATGTGGTTCGGCAACCTCGTCACCATGCGCTGGTGGGACGACCTCTGGCTCAACGAGTCCTTCGCCGACCACATGGGACACCGGCTGGTGACCGAGGCGACCCGGTTCACCGGCGCCCGCACCTCGTTCGCGGCCGGCCGCAAGGGACAGGGGTACGCGGCCGACCAGCGCACCACCACCCACCCGGTGGTGAGCCCGGCACCCGATCTCGACGCGGCCGAGCTCGCCTTCGACCGGATCTCCTACTTCAAGGGCTCCGCGGTCCTCGGCCAGCTCGCCGCGCGGCTGGGCGACACGGCCCTGCTCGACGGGCTGCGCATCTACTTCGAGCGCCACGCCCACGCCAACGCGACCACCGACGACTTCCTCGCCGCACTCTCCCTGGCCGGCGGTGAAGACCTGACCGAGTGGGCGCAGGCATGGCTTCACTCCGCCCAAGTCAACACGCTCACCCCGGTCCTGACGACGCGCGACGGGCGCATCGTCAGCGCCGAGATCCTGCAGAGCGCCCCCGAGAGCCATCCCGTGCTGCGCCCCCACACCCTGGAGGTGGGGCTCTACGGGGCGGACGAGCCGTACCGGATCCGGGTCGACATCAGCGGCGAACGCACCGCACTGCCCGGTCTGACCGGCCGGCCGGTGCCTGAACTGCTGCTGCTGAACGACGGCGACCTCGCCTATGCCAAGGTCCGCTACGACGCCACCGCCACCGAAGCGCTCGCCGCGCAACTGCCCCGGCTCTCCCCACTCAACCGGGCGATGGTGTGGGGCTCGCTGCTGCTGTCCGTACAGGACGGTGACCTCCCCGCACGCGACTACCTCCGGCTGGCCACCGGCCTGGTCACCACCGAACGCCAGGTCCCCATCCTTTCCGAGGTGCTGCGCCAGGCCCGCACCGAGATCGCGGACCGCTATCTCGAACCCGGGCTGCGCGACGGCGCCCTCGCCGGCCTCGCCGGCAGCTGCCGCACCCTGCTCACCGGACCCGGCCCGGCGAACGGCTCCCGGCTCCTGGTGCTGCGCACCCTCATCGACAGCGTCACCGACACCAGCGAACTGCTCGGCTGGCTGAACGGCGCCCTACTGCCCGGCGCGGTGGCGGCCGGGGAACCCGACGGCGACCTCGGCTGGCGGATCCGCCACCGGCTCGCCGTCCTCGGCGCCCTCGACGAGGCGGAGATCGACGCGGCTGAACGGGCCCGCCCCGGCAGCCAGTCGGCGGGCTGGGCGGCCACCTGCCGCGCCGCACGGCCCTCGGTTGCCGGCAAGGCCGCCGCCTGGGAAGCCATCACCACCGACCGCAGCCTGTCGCACCACGATGTCGGGGCCCTCGCGGCCGGCTTCTGGCAGCCGGAACAGAGCACCCTCACCGCACCGTACGTGCGCCGCTTCTTCATCGAACTGCAGTCCGCCTGCGCGGGCCGTGAGCAGCTGGCACCCGCACTCCTGCGGGATCTCTACCCGCGGTACGCAGCCACCGCCGACACCCTGCGGCTGGCCGGCGGCCTGCTGGAGCGACCGGATCTCGGCGCGCTGCTGCGCCGTCCACTGAGCGATCTCACCGACGATCTGCGCCGCGTCGTCGCGGCGCGGGGGCTGGAGAAACGATGACCACCGACGGCCTGACTCTCGTGGTCGGGAGCGGCGTGCAGCGCTACCGCGAGTATCTGCTGTCCTCCGCGGGACAGCGGCCGGTTTGGCTGCTCGACGCCACCGAACCCACCTGGCAGCGCGCCCACATCGCCGGCCACACCGTGGTCCCGCAGCGCGACGCCGCCCGGATGACCCCGGACGTCCCGGCGCTCGTCGCCGCCGCCCGAGAGGTCGCCGCGGCCCATCGGGTGGTGGGCGTGATGTCGTACGACGAGACCCTCGTCGTCGCCACCGCGCACATCGCCGAGGAACTCGGCCTGCGCGGCCTGACCGTGGCCGGTGCGGAGAACTGCCGCAACAAGACCCGCACCCGTCGGCTGCTCACCGGGGCCGGCCTGGTCCAGCCCCGGTACGCCCATGTCACCACCGCCGCCGAGGCCCGGGTCGCCGCCACGGACTTCGGCTGGCCGGTGGTGGTCAAGCCTCGGGGCATGGGGGCCAGCATCGGGGTCGTCCGCGTCCCGGACGCCGCGGCCATGGACGCGGCGTTCACCACCGCCGAGGAGGCCAGCCGCGGGGGCAACCCCGACTACGAGGGTGGCGTACTGGTCGAGGAGATGCTCACCGGGCCGGAGATCAGCATCGACGGGGCCGTGCAGGACGGGGGATACCAGCCCCTGTTCATCGCCCACAAGTCACTCGGCCTGGAGCCCTACTTCGAGGAGACCGGCCACCTGGTCTCCTCCGACGACCCGCTGCTGACCGACCCGGCGCTCCTGGACACCCTGGAGCGCGCCCACCGCGCGCTCGGACTCCAGGACGGTATGACCCACACCGAGATCAAGTTCACCGACCGCGGCCCCGCCGTGGTCGAGGTCAACGCCCGCCTCGGCGGCGACCTCATCCCGTACATCGGGCGGCTGGCCAGCGGCATCGACCCGGCCCGGGTCGCTGTCGACGTGGCCGCGGGCATCCCGGTCCGGCCCGTACCCACCCGCAAGACATCGGTGGGCATCCGGTTCTGCTACCCGCCCGAGGACGGCACGGTCGCCGCGGCCAGCCTGCCGGGCCCCGGCAGCCTGGACGGCCTGGTCGAGGCCGAGCAGATCGTCCCGGCCGGCGCCGTGCTGCGGCTCCCCCCGCGCGGCTACGCCAACCTCTGCCGCTACGCCCTGCTGGTCTGTGAGGCCGACGGGCCCGCGGACTGCTCCGACCGGCTCGACGCCGCGCAGGCCGCCGCCGATGTCCGGCTCGAACTCGGCTGACCCCCCACCGCTTCGACACAGGAGATGACAGTGACCGAACTCGACATCGACATGCTCCTCGTAGGCGCCGGTCCGGCGAATCTCGCCCTGGCGGTCGCCCTCGAGGAACTCGTACCGGACACCCCGCAGCGCACCCTCATCGTCGAACAGCACGACGGTGTCGTCTGGCAGCGCGGCATGCTGCTCCCCTGGAGCCAGAGCCAGGTCTCCTTCCTCAAGGACCTGGTCACCCTGCGCAACCCACGCAGCGCCTTCTCCTTCGTCAACTACCTGCACTCCGTGGGCCGGCTCGACGAGTTCATCAACCTGGGGAGCGCCACGCCCTACCGGCTGGAGATATCGGGCTACCTGTCCTGGGTCGCGGACTCCCTCGCCACCACGAAGGTGGAGTACGGGCGCAAGGTCGCGTCCGTCGAGCCGAGGCGCGACGCGGCGGGCGGCATCGACCACTGGTCGGTGACAATGGCCGACGGCACCACGCTGACCTGCCGTGACCTGGTCATCGGCGCGGGTCGTGACCCGCACGTACCGGAGGTCTTCGACCGGTTGCCGGCCGAACGGGTCATCCACAGCACCGGGTTCGCCCACGCCGTGGGCGCGCTCGACCCGGAGACCACCCGCCGCGTGGCCGTGATCGGCGCCGCGCAGAGCGCCGCCGAGATGCTCTGGACGACGCACCAGAGTTTCCCGGCCGCCGAATGCACCATGATCATGCGCTCGATCGGCCTCAACTCCTACGAGAGCAGCAAGTTCACCAACGAGATCTTCTACGCCTCGTTCGTCGACACCTTCCACGAGTCGCCGCCCGAGGCGCGTGCCCAGCTGCTGCGCGAGATGCACCGCACCAACTACGCCGGTCTGGCACCCGCGATGCTCGAAACCCTCTACCGCCAGACGTATCTCGAGCGGCTCACCGGGACCGAGCGGCTGCACATGGTCACGATGACCGACGTCGTCTCCGCCCGCACGGACGGCGGCGAGATCGTCCTCGGACTCTGCGACCGGCGCACCGGCCGCACCTCCGAGTTCCGGTGCGACGTCGTCATGCTCGGAACCGGCTTCGAGAGCGGCATGCCCCGCATGATCCGCGAGATGTGCGCGTCGTTCGGCCTCGACGACATCCGGGTCGACCGCAACTACGCGCTGCGGCTGCCCGAGGGCAGCGACGCGAGCTGCTACCTCCAGGGCGTCAACGAAGCCACGCACGGGATCGCCGACTCCCTGCTGAGCGTGCTGGCCGCCCGTTCCGCCGACATCGTCTCCGACCTGATGACACGGCGGTCCGTGTCCCCGCTGGTCTCCGACGTCGCGGCCGCCTGACCGCACCACCGGCCGCCCCGCCCACCCGGGAGAGAACATGAAGATGGAAATCCGCCCGCTCGACCGCGAGGCGCTGAAGCCCGACAACGGACTGGCCGCGCAGCGGCTGCTGCCCTGGCCCCTGCTGAACGCCCCCTTCGAGGGCTCGTGGTGCGTCGTGGCGCCCGGCGCCGAGTCGGGTGCCCACGCCCATCATGAGCACGAGATCTGGATCGCGATGACCGGCTCCGCCGACCTTCTGGTCGACGGTGACCGGATCCCGTTCCGGCGCGGCGACATCGTGCACTTCGTGCCCGGCCAGGGCCATCAGGTCGTCAACAGCGGGGACGAGGACTTCGAGATGTACGCGATCTGGTGGGACAAGGAGATGGCCGCGCACTTCACCGAGCGGGCCGCCGCCGACGCCTCAAGCGTGGCCACCGCATGACCGCCGACCGCACCCCGGCTGCCGGGCGCCCCGCCGTCCTCATCGCCGCGACCCCGACCCCCAACGGAGACCTGCACGTCGGCCACCTCGCCGGACCGTATCTCTCCGCGGACATCTACGCCCGCCATCTGCGCGCGCTCGGCCGGCCGGTCACCTTCACCACCTGCACCGACGACAGTCAGAGTTACGTACTGGCCAGCGCCCGCCGGAAGGGCGTCACCCCGCAGGAGCTGACCGCCGGAGCCACCTCCGCGATCGAGAAGTCGCTGGACGCGATGGGCATCTCGATGGTCGGCCTGCCCCCGATCGACGACACCTACCGTGCCACCGTGCTCGACTTCGTCACCCGCCTGCACCGGGACGGCCGGCTGCGGCTGCGCACCGTGCGTCTGCCGTACGCACAGACCAGCGGACAGTTCCTGTACGACGGCCTGGTGGGCGGCGAGTGCCCGGTCTGCCTCGCCTCCAGCAGCGCGGGTGCCTGCGAGGGGTGCGGGCACCCCAACAACTTCACCGAGCTGCTGCGCCCGTACTCCACGCTCGATCCCGACGAGCCGGTCAGCCACCGTGCGTGCACGGTCCTGGTGCTGCCCGCGGAGGAGTATCGCGACCGGATCGAGGAGCACTTCGCGCGGGTCTCCCCCCACTGGCGGCCGCACGCGGCCCAGCTGGTTCGCGAGATCCTGGCCCGGCCGCTGCCGGACATCCCGGTGACGGTGCCGGGCGAGTGGGGGATCGAGGCGCCGTTCGACGAGACCCCCGGGCAGATCCTCTACCCCTGGATCGAAGCCATGCCCGCCTCGATCTACGCCACATGGTGGGCAGCGGCCCGGCGGACCGGCGAGCCGGCCGCGGAGGTGGACGCGCACTGGCGGGCGCAGGAGGACGCCGAACTGGTCTACTTCCACGGCTTCGACAACGTGTACCACTGGGCCCTGATGGACCTCGTGATGCTGCTGGCGCACGGCGACCGCTACATCACACCGGTCGGCAACGTGTGCAACGAGTTCTACGAGCTCGACCACGCCAAGTTCTCCACCAGCCGCAACCACCTGATCAACAGCCGTGATCTGCTGGTGAGCGCTCCGCGCGACGTGGCCCGCTTCGTTCTCGCCCTGACGGCTCCCGAGTACCAGCGGACCAACTTCAGCTACGACTCGGCGCGGGACCTCGCCCGGGACCGGCTCGTCGGGCCGTGGAACGCGCTGGCCGATGCCCTCGACGCGCTCGTCGGCGCAGCCGGAGCCGGGCCGCTGCCGGTGAGTGACGAGGGGCGCCGCCGGGCGGCGGCGATCGCAGCGCGTTACCGGTCCGCCTACACGCTGGCCACGTTCAGCCCGGCACAGGCCGCCGACACCACCGTGCAGCAGATCGCCCGCCTGCGGCAGGCCGCCGTGGCCGGCCGGGCGGACACCGCGGGGGACACCCTCGGCGATCTCCTGGTCCAGGTGACGGCCGTACTGACAGGCGTCGCCCCGATCCTCATCGACACCGCAGGCCTGGTGCGCGAGCGGGGGGTCGTGCTGGACCCGTCCGCCCGGCCCGCCATGACCGTGAACCCGTTCAGCCTGCCGCGCCTGGGCTGACGTGGCGGGCCCAACCGAGCGACGGCTCCTTCCGTCCCCCAACCTGGAGTGAGAGACAGATGACCACCTCGCTGTCCGGTGTCGCACCGGACCGTGCCTCCCTGCGTGCCGAACGGCTCTTCCTGCCGGCGGTCTTCGTCACCAACCTCGGCAACAACATCCAACTGATAGCCGCGTCCCTGCTGGTCTACAAGACCTCCGGCACCACTTTGTCGGTGGGCTGGATCTACGTCCTCGTAGCAGCCCCGCAGGTG
Organism: Streptomyces sp. NPDC051664; assembly: GCF_044453545.1. Classification (NCBI taxonomy): domain Bacteria; kingdom Bacillati; phylum Actinomycetota; class Actinomycetes; order Kitasatosporales; family Streptomycetaceae; genus Streptomyces; species Streptomyces sp. NPDC051664. The sequence continues at coordinate 340,383 of NZ_JBITCU010000007.1, forward strand.
GCGCTCTCGGTGCTGTTCGGCCGGTGGGCGGACCGTTTCGACCGCAGGAAGCTCTGTGTCACGGCGGACGTCCTCAGCGCACTGACCGCTCTGTTCCTGCCGGTGTGGCTGCTGTTCGGCAAGGACGGCAGCAACGCCGCCTATGTGGTCAGCCTGATCCTCGCCGTGCTGTCCGCGCTCTTCATGCCGGCCAGTCTCGCCCTGATGAAGGAGCGGGCGCACCCGGACCGGTTGGGCAGCTTCAACGCCAACTACGAGATTGCCTTCCAGGGCGGCTCGATGCTCTCCGGTGTGCTGGGCGGCTTCGCCATCCAGTTCTTCGGGACCAAACCACTGTTCTTCTTCAACGCGGCCACCTTCATCGCCTCGGCCGTGCTGCTGTTCATGCTGGGGAGCAAGCCCCGTACCGCTCCTGCCACCGCCGACACCGCCGACACCGCCGACACCGACCCCGTCGAGCCGGCCGGGACCGATCAGGCGGCGGACCGGGCGGCCGCCGTGGTACCGGCCCCCGCCACGCGCGGCCCGATCGTCCGTCTCGGCCTGCTGTTCAGCATCGGCAGTGTGATCGTCACCGTCGCCAACACCCTGCTCCTGGTGGCGGTCGTGGACCGGTTCAAGCAGGGCGCCGGGACCCTCGGCATCGCCGATGCTCTTGCCGGCATCGGCATGCTGGGTGCGGTCTTCTGCTTCAAGAGGCTCAAGGACCGCGTCGACTACCGGCTGCTCATCCTGCTCGGGTACGGCGGCTGCGCGGCCCTCGCGTTCGTGCAGCCGATCGCCATGTGGACGCTGCTGCCGGGCATCTTCCTGGGCGGCTTCACCTTCGCCTTCGGCCGGCTGCCGGCCCGCACCGAACTCATGCGCACCGTCAGCGGCGAGCGCAGCGGCCGGGTCTTCGGTGCCGCCAACGGATTCGGTCTGGCCATGAGCGTCGTCCTGACCATCCTGGTCGCCCACGTCTGCGACACGTACGGGATTCTTCAGGGCTACTCCACGCTGGGCGCCTTCGGTGTGCTGACCACGGTCGCCGTCATCGTCTCGCTGTACCTGCGCCCGAACTCCATCCGCGGGGCCCGCACGAGTCCCGGTGCACCCGCGGTCCCGCCCGTCCCCGCCACTGTCCCACCCAGCGATGTCACGGCGTGACGAAGAGGAGGCTGCCATGAAGCTGCTCACCATCGAGACCCGTCAGTACCTGACGTACTACCACTCCCGCTACCAGCAGGTCGAGGATCTCGGCGTCGAGCTGTACGTGCTCAACGGCGAAGGGACACCGGACTTCTGGCCGGCCGAGCGCTACCGGCTGGTCGGGACCAAACACATCGACGACATGATCGACCAGGCCCGCGCATGGCACGCCGAGGAACAGTTCGACGGTGTCATCACGTTCTCCGAGTCGGCGGTGATCGCGGTGGCAGCGGTCGCGGACGCGCTGGGACTGCCCGGTATCGGGGTCGAGGCGGCCGTCAACTGCCGCAACAAGTACCTGATGCGCCGGTCCCACGCCCGCCACGGTGTGCCGCACCCGCAGTTCCGTCTGGCCGAGACCGAGGCCGACGCCCGCGCGGCGGCCGAGGCGTTCGGTTACCCCGTCATCCTCAAGCCGACGATGGGTGCGGGCAGCAACTTCGTCTTCCGGATAGACGACGCGCAGGAACTCGAACTCCGCTTCGCCCAGGCGATCGACGGCATCCAGGACATGTTCTGGGCGGTCTCCGAGGCCGACGGGGTGGACCTCGGACCGCAGAGCCTCATCGTGGAGTCGTTCCTCGACGGCCGGGAATTCCTGATCGAGGCCCTCGCCTGGGACGAGGAGCTCTATCTCGGCTCGGTGGTGGACCGCATCACCACCGAGGGCGACACCTTCGACGACGACGTGCACCACGCGCCCACCTCGCTGTCCCCCGAGGACCTCACCGAGGTGCACCGGGTCGTCAAGGCCGCCGCACACGCACAGGGGCTGCGCCGCAGCGTGATGCACGCGGAGGTGCGGTTCCACCGGGGGAAGCCGTACATCCTGGAAATTGCCGCCCGGGTGGGCGGCGGAGGACTGGACGAGATCGCCCGGGTGACCGCCGGCTACGACCCCGTCCGCGCGGTCGCCGACGTCGGCAGGGGAGTCAGGCCGCAGGTGGGGCACTACCGGCCCACCGGCACGCACATCACCTCGATGTGCCTGCTGTGCGACGCCGGCGTGGTCCGGCACGTCGACGTGCCCGCGGACGTCAGCGGGTCGGACGACGTGTTCCTGCTCAAGATCACCGCACGGCCCGGCGACCTGATCCGCCGCCCCCCGGACGGAAACACCATCCTCGGCTTCCTCGGCACCACCGGGGATTCGCAGGAGAGCGCGTACCGGCGGATGACCGAATTCGCCTCCAAGATCACGGTCACCTTCGAGGACGACCCCTCCGAGGACTGACCCTCCACGCCGCCCATCCGCCGCCAGGCGGACATCACCCCAGAAGGGTTCCGTTCATGCTGCGTACCGCACGTCCGCGCCGCTATCTGATGTGCCGGCCGACACACTTCGACGTCACCTACTCGATCAACCCCTGGATGCGGCCCGAGAAGCCGACCGAGCCGGGCATCGCGTTGGCCCAGTGGGAACGGCTGCGGCAGATCCTCACCGGACTCGGACACCAGGTCGAGCTGATCGACCCGCTGCCCGGTCTGCCGGACATGGTCTTCGCCGCCAACGGCGCCACGGTGGTCGACGGGACGGTTCTGTCCGCGAAGTTCCGGCACGAACAGCGCGCCTCCGAAGGCCCGGCCTACGCCGAGTGGTTCGCGGAGCGGGGTTACCGGGTGCACCGCGCGGAGTTCGTCAACGAGGGCGAGGGCGACTACCTGTTCACCGGCAAGCGCCTGCTCGCGGGCACCGGATTCCGTACGGTCCTGCGGTCGCACGAGGAGGCCGGTGAGCTGTTCGGGCACGAGGTGGTCGGGTTGACTCTGGTCAATCCCCGCTTCTACCACCTGGACACCGCGCTCGCCGTCCTCGACGACGACGAGATCATGTACTACCCGGCGGCCTTCTCCGCCGGCAGCCGGGCCCGTCTCGCGGAGCTCTACCCCGACGCGGTGCTCGCCACGGACCACGACGCCGAGGTGTTCGGCCTCAACGCGGTCTCCGACGGCCGGAACGTGGTCATGGCCGAGCAGGCCACCGGACTCGCCGCCCAGCTGCGGGAGCGGGGGTACGTGCCCGTCGGCGTGGAGCTCTCCGAACTCCTGAAGTCCGGCGGCAGCGCCAAGTGCTGCACGCTCGAACTCCGGGCCGCGGACGCCGCGTCATGATCGACTACGACGGCCGGCACTTCTCCCCGGTCACCGAGGACCGCGGTGAGTCCGCGCGGGTCGCGGTCTACCGGCAGTCCGGTGACCTGCTGTGGGGGCAGTTCTCCGGCGGTGACACCCGCCGGGGCACCCTGACCGGTCTGTGCGACGCCGACGGCAGCCTGCGGTTCGCCTACAGCGTGGTGCTCGGTGACGGCGCCGTCGTCTCCGGACGCTGCCGCAGCGTGCCCACGGTCCTTGCGGACGGCCGGGTCCGGCTCACCGAGACCTGGGAGCGCTACGGAGACCACGCCGCCGAAGGAGTCTCGATCCTCGAAGAACTCGCCGAAGTCCCGGACGGAGCAGCCGCATCATGACGACCTCACTCGACACGGCACGGGGCGCGGCGGGAATTGCCGGGGAACCGAGGAAGGGGGGTGTCGTCACCTGGGCCTGTGCCCCCGGCTTCCCGCCCGCGGTGATCTTCCCCTTCACCCCCGCCGAGCGCATGGGCACCCGCAACATCCTGGAATTCCAGGCGCTGATGTACCGCACGCTCTACTACTTCGGCAGCACCGGCACCCCCGACGTCGACTACGGCCTGAGCATCGCCGAGCCGCCGCGCTGGTCGGCGGACGGCCTCACGGTACGGGTCAGGATCAAGCCCTGGAAATGGTCGAACGGCGAGACCATGTGCGCGGACCACGTGCTGCTCTGGGTGAATCTGATGAAGGTGAAGGGCGAGCGATACGGTGAATACGTGCCCGGCTACTTCCCGGACAACCTCACGGACTACGGCAAGTCCGCCGACGACGAGGTCTACTTCACCTTCGACAAGGTCTACTCCCAGCAGTGGGTGCTGAAGAACCAGCTCAGCATGATCACCCCGCTTCCGACGGCCTGGGACCGCACCGCCGAGGGTCCGGCCAACGCCCGCGGCGGCCTGGCCGACGTGGAAGCCGTCTACGCGTACCTCATGGCGGAACAGGGCGACATCTGCGACGAGGGCAACGAGCACCGCACCCGGTGGGCGGACAGCCCCATCTGGAGCGTCGTCAGCGGACCGTGGCGGCTCAAGAGCTACACGCTGGAAGGCGTCGTCACCTTTGTGCCCAACCCGCACTACTCGGGGCCGAACAAGCCGTATCTCGACGAGTTCCGGCAGATACCCACCTACTCCGACGAGGAGCAGTTCGAGATGCTCCGCGCCGGCCGGGACGGCGCGGGCCCGGTCCAGGTCGGCTATCTCCCGCTGAGCTTCGCCTCCGAACCGACCGAGGACCCGACGGTCGGCGGCCCGCACCCTCTGGCGGACCACTACACGCTGGTCCCGCAGACGGCGTACTGCATCCGCTACATGTCGCTGAACTTCAACAACCCGACCGTCACCGGAAAGATCTTCGCCCGGACCTACTTCCGGCAGGCCCTGCAGAGCGTCCTCGACCAGGACTCCGCCGTGCGCGACATCTACCAGGGGTACGCCTACCGACAGAACGGACCGGTCCCGCGTTACCCCGTCACCGGGCTGGTCTCGCGGGGCCAGCGCGAGGGCGCCTGGCCGCTGCCCTTCGATGTGGACAGGGCCAGGGCCCTGCTGACGGAGAACGGCTGGGACACCAGCGTCACCCCCGCGGTCTGTGTGAACCCGGGCACCGGCCCGGGCCAGGCGGGCGAAGGCATCCCCGCCGGGTACCGGCTCAGCATCCTGCTGCGCTACGTGGAGGGCCGCCCGGCCCTGACGGCCTTGATGAAGCAGTTCAAGAAGGACGCGGCCCTGGCCGGCATCGAGCTCCGGCTGGAGGAGGTCTACGGCTCGGTCCTGGTGGCCGAGGACGCCCCGTGCGTACCCGGGCCGGATTCGCCCTGCCTCTGGGAGATCTGCTGCTGGAACGGCGGCTGGGTGTATCACCACCCCAGCGGCGAGATCCTGTTCCGGACCGACGCGGGCGGCAACTTCGGCCATTACACCGATGCCCGAGCCGACGAACTCATCGAGCGTTCCGTCACCACCGACGATCCGGACGCGCTGTACGAGTACCAGGACTACATCGCCGAACAGGCCCCGGTGATCTTCACGCCCAACTTCCCGATCCGGCTTTTCGAGGTGTCCAAGAAGCTCGGCGGCTTCGAGCCGGTCAACCCGTTCGGGATGATCAGTCCCGAGAACTGGTACTACATCGAGGACTGACAGCGATCCATCAGGGGGAGCCGCGTCACCGTGAGCGACTCCCCCTGTGCGAGGGCGCATCCCGCTGAGGTCCGGCAGGCGGGTCGCGGCGCACACCTTCGGGGGAAAACGGGTGAGTTTACCCACCTCCATCTCACAGCACACGCTCCGACGCCGTATTTTGTTCCTCTATGCGGCTGAACTTTTGTTGATCTGTGGCCAGTTGAGGGGGCAAGGGGCCTACCCTTCAACAGGTGAACCAGTCGATGTCCCGCGAGTCCGATCCCGAGCTGCCCGAGGAAGCCGCCCTGCCCGGCACGCTGCCCGAACCCCTGCGGGCCGAGCTGATCGCCTTCCGGCGTGATCTGCACATGCACCCCGAGCTCGGCAACCAGGAGTTCCGTACCACCGCGGCGATCAAGGCCCGGCTGGAGAAGGCCGGGCTCGAACCCCGGGTGCTCTCCACCGGGACCGGGCTGATCTGCGACGTGGGCACATCGGGAGTGGTGCGGAGCTCGGACGAGGGCGATGGCCGGCGGGCGGGCGACCCGCGGCCCATGCTCGCCCTGCGCGCGGACATCGACGCCCTGCCCATCCCGGACACCAAGACCGGCGTCCCCTACCGGTCCACCGTCCCCGACCGGGCGCACGCCTGTGGGCACGACATCCACACCACCACCGTCCTCGGCGCCGGGCTCGTCCTCGCCGAGCTCGACCGGCAGGGGCTGCTGCCGCACCCCGTTCGGCTGATCTTCCAGCCGGCCGAGGAGGTGCTGCCCGGTGGGGCGGCCGATGCGATCGAGGCAGGGGTGCTGGAAGGCGTCGGGCGGATCATCGCGGTGCACTGCGACCCGAGGGTCGATGTGGGGAGGATCGGGCTGCGGGCCGGGCCGATCACCTCGGCCTGCGACCGACTGGAGGTCACCCTGGACGGACCCGGCGGTCACACCGCCCGTCCGCATCTGACCACCGACCTGGTCACCGCCGCCGCGAAGGTGGCCACCGAGGTGCCCGCGCTGCTCGCCCGCCGGGTCGACGCCCGCTGGGGGCTCGCGGTCACCTGGGGGCGGCTGGTGGCCGGGCACACGTGCAATGTGATCCCGCAGCACGCCGAACTGTCCGGGACGGTCCGCTGCCTGGATCTGGCGGCGTGGCGGGAGGCGCCGGATCTGGTCCATGCCGCCATCGACGAGGTGGCCGGAATGCATCGGGCCAAGTCTGTGATCAACTACGTCCGTGGGGTCCCGCCGGTCGTGAACGACCCGGGGACGACCGAGCTGCTGGCCGCCGCCATGGCCGGGCGCCGCGGATCGTATGCGATCGAGGACACCGAGCAGAGCCTCGGCGGGGAGGACTTCTCCTGGTATCTGGAGCGCGTTCCCGGGGCCATGGCACGGCTCGGAGTGCGTACGTCCGGAGACACCCGGCGTCTTGACCTGCACCGCGGAGACTTCGATGCGGACGAGGAGGCGATCACTGTTGGCGTGGAGCTGTTCACCGCCGCGGCTTTGCTCGACGGCAACCGTTCGTAACCGGACAGGTCGCCGCCGGTTCGCGACGATCCGATAACGGCTTCCGTACAGGGCTTTATCTGACATCTACGCGCGTTACGATCGCGGCGAAACCAGCGCCGGAAGAGGCGCTTCGGTCAGGTTTGAAGGAGCCTTCCCTTGCGCCGGGTATCCAAGATCACCGCCGCGTGTGCCGTCACTGCGGCTCTCGCGCTCACCGCCACCGCGTGTGGCGAGTCGTCCGACGAGAGCACCAGCTCCGACAAGGGCCAGATGAAGATCGGCATGGCCTACGACGTGGGCGGCCGTGGCGACAACTCGTTCAACGACTCCGCCGCTCGCGGCCTGGACAAGGCCAAGGCCGAGTTCAAGGCCCAGACGAAGGAGCTCACCGCCAAGAACGGTGAGACCCCGGCCGACCGCGAGCAGCGCCTGCAGTCGCTCGCCGAGGGCGGCTACAACCCGGTCATCGCGATCGGCTTCGCGTACAAGGACGCGGTCGACAAGATCGCCCCGAAGTACCCGAAGGTCAACTTCGGTCTGGTCGACTCGGTCTCCGACGCCAAGAACGTCGCCTCCATCGTCTTCACCGAGGAGCAGGGCTCGTACCTCGCCGGTGTCGCGGCGGCGCTGAAGTCGAAGGACGGCCAGGTCGGCTTCATCGGCGGTGTGGACCTTCCGCTGATCAAGAAGTTCGCCGCGGGCTTCCAGCAGGGTGTCCTGGACACGAACCCGAAGGCCAAGGTGCAGATCCAGTACCTGTCCACCGGTTCGGACCTGTCCGGCTTCGGCAGCCCCGACAAGGGTGAGGCCGCCGCCAAGGGCATGCTCGACAAGGGTGCGGACGTCATCTTCGCCGCCGCGGGCGGTTCCGGTGCCGGTGCGATCGAGGCCGTCGCGGGCCAGAAGGGTGCCTGGTCCATCGGTGTCGACTCCGACCAGGCCCTGGACCCGGCGCTGGCGAAGTACAAGGACACGATCCTGACCTCGGTCGTCAAGAACGTCGATGCCGGTGTCTACGACCTGATCAAGTCCGTCAAGGACGGCAAGCCGCTGACCGGCGTCCAGACGTACTCCCTGGCCAAGGGCGGCGTCTCGCTGACCACCACGGGTGACCACCTCGCGGACATCCAGGCCAAGCTCGACGAGGCGAAGAAGAAGATCGTCGACGGCACGATCACGGTCAAGACCACGACCTGATCCAGCCCGTCGATCGGGGCCCGGGGGGAGCTGCTTCGGTTGCTCGCCCGGGCCCCGATTTCGCGTACGGCCTTCGGCAGCACGTCTCCGTAGTCGTACCGACACCGTCCGCCACCCGCTATCGGGTGGCCAACGATTCGGTGGCGCTACGCGCGTAGCGTCCGCCGGACGCGGTACCTTTTTTCGCCCCCACCGCCTCCGCCCTCCGCTCCTGCCAAGGAGAGTGCGTCATCAACGCGTCCAGCAGTCCCCATGCCGTGGAGCTCCGCGGCATCACCAAGCGGTTCCCCGGGGTCGTGGCCAACCACGACATCGACATCACCGTGCGCCGCGGCACCGTCCACGCTCTTGTCGGCGAGAACGGCGCCGGCAAGTCCACTCTGATGAAGATCCTGTACGGCATGCAGAAGCCGGACGAGGGCACCATCGCGGTGGACGGCGAGCAGGTCTCGTTCCACAACCCCGGAGACGCCATCGCACGCGGCATCGGCATGGTGCACCAGCACTTCATGCTCGCCGACTACCTGACCGTCCTGGAGAACGTCGTCCTCGGCTCCGAGAAGCTGTTCGGGATCGGCGACCGGGCCCGCGCCCGGATCAAGGAGATCTCCGACGCGTACGGCCTCGGCGTCCGCCCGGACGCCATGGTCGAGGACCTCGGCGTCGCCGACCGCCAGCGCGTGGAGATCCTCAAGGTCCTCTACCGCGGTGCCCGCACGCTGATCCTCGACGAGCCGACCGCCGTCCTCGTGCCGCAGGAGGTCGACGCACTCTTCGACAACCTGCGCGAGCTCAAGGCCGAGGGCCTGACCGTCATCTTCATCTCGCACAAGCTCGGCGAGGTCCTCTCCGTCGCCGACGAGATCACGGTGATCCGGCGCGGTACGACGGTGGGTACCGCCGACCCGGCGAACACCACGACCAAGCAGCTCGCCGAGCTGATGGTCGGCAGCGAACTGCCGTCGCCGGAGACCCGCGAGTCGACCGTCACCGACACGCCGATGCTCACCGTCGACGACCTGCGGCTGACCGCCACCGACCCGGACGGGGTGGTGCGTGCCGTGCTCGACGGCATCACCTTCACCATCCACAAGGGCGAGGTCCTCGGCATCGCGGGCGTCGAGGGCAACGGCCAGTCCGAACTGGTCGACGCCGTCATGGGGATGCGCTCCCTGGACCACGGGGTGCTCACCCTGGACGGCGCCGACATCTCCCGTACCCCGACGCGCAAGCGCCGCGAGGACGGTATGGCCGTCATCCCCGAGGACCGCCACCGGCACGGACTGCTGCTGGAGGCCCCGCTCTGGGAGAACCGCATCCTCGGTCATGTCACCGAGCGGCCCAACAGCAAGGGCGCGTTCCTCGACCTCAAGGCGGCCCGCGCCGACACCGAGCGGATCGTGCGCGAGTACGACGTCCGCACCCCCGGCATCGAGGTCACCGCGGCCTCGCTCTCCGGCGGCAACCAGCAGAAGCTGATCGTCGGCCGCGAGATGAGTCACTCCCCGAAGCTGCTGATCGCCGCGCACCCCACCCGGGGCGTGGACGTCGGCGCGCAGGCGCAGATCTGGGACCAGATCCGCGAGGCGCGCCACGAGGGTCTGGCAGTGCTGCTGATCTCCGCCGACCTGGACGAGCTGATCGGGCTCTCCGACACCCTGCGCGTCATGTACCGCGGCCGGCTGGTCGCGGACGCCGACCCGGCGACCATCACCCCGGAAGAGCTCGGCTCGGCGATGACGGGAGCGGCCAGCGGCCATCTCGAGGCGCCGGCCGAGTCCGGTACGGATGCGGAGTCCGGTCCGGACTCCGCCGACACCGACCCCCGGGACGGGGGAGAGGACCGATGAAGAAGTTCGACAAGGAGCGGCTGCTCCTGGGGATCGCGGCCCCCGTACTCGCGATCGTGGTCGCGTTCCTGGTGACCGCTCTCGTGCTGGCCGCCACCGGCAAGGAACCGTTCAGCGCGTTCGGCATCATGTTCGACTACGGGGTGAAGTCGGACAGCCAGGTCTACATCCTCAACAAGGCGACGACGTACTACCTCGCAGGTCTCGCGGTGGCCGTCGGCTTCCGGATGAACCTCTTCAACATCGGCGTCGACGGCCAGTACCGCCTCGCCGCCTTCTTCGCCGCCGCCGTCGGCGGCGCGCTGACCCTGCCGGGCGCCCTCCAGATCCCGCTGATCATCCTCACCGCGATGATCGTCGGCGCGATGTGGGCCGGCATCGCCGGTGTCCTCAAGGTCACCCGAGGTGTCAGCGAGGTCGTCTCGACGATCATGCTGAACGCCATCGCGACCGCCGTCATCGGCTACCTGCTCCAGCAAGGCCGCCTCGGTCACCTCGACGAGGCCGGCACGAAGATCTCCACCAAGCCGCTCCCGGAGTCCTCGCACTTCTTCGAGTTCCCGACCACCCCGACGCCCGTCTGGGGCTTCATCGTGGTCGCGGTCGTCGCGGGCATCGCCTACTGGTTCACGCTCTCGCGTACCCGGTTCGGCTTCGATCTGCGTACCGTCGGCCAGTCCGGCTCCGCGGCCGAGGCCAGCGGTGTCGACGTCAAGAAGATGATCGTCACGTCGATGCTGATCTCCGGCGCGGTGGCCGGCCTCATCGGCATGCCGACGCTGCTCAACGACAGCTACGAGTACAGCGGCGACTTCCCCATCGGTATCGGCTTCACCGGCATCGCCATCGCCCTCCTCGGCCGCAACCACCCCGTCGGCATCGCGCTCGGCGCGCTGCTCTGGGGCTTCCTGGAGCGCGGCACCGGAAAGCTCGAGTTCGAGGGGTACGACAAGGAGATCGTCGGCGTCATCCAGGGCGTCATCGTCCTGTGCGTCGTCATCGCGTACGAAGTCGTCCGCCGCTACGGACTCAAGCGCCAGCAGAGCAAGGTCGGCGCGGAACTCGCCGCACAGGCCGCCCGTAACTCCGACCAGCAGGAGGTGTCGGCGTGACCGCCACGGCGACTTCCACCACGCCACCCGCGGCCCCCAAGGTCTCCGGTGGCAGCGGCCGCACCCGCCTCTCCTTCCCCGTCGTCCTGCTGATCGTCGCGGGCGCGCTGCTCGCGCTGTCCGCGGTGCGCGCCATCACCGGCGCCCAGGACGTCACCTCCGCCGGGCAGATCAGCGCGGCGCTCGCGATGGCCGTGCCGATCGGGCTCGCCGGTCTCGGCGGCCTGTGGGCCGAGCGAGCCGGTGTGGTCAACATCGGCCTCGAGGGCATGATGATCCTCGGCACGTTCTTCGGCGCCTGGGCCGGCTGGCAGACCAGCCCCTGGCTCGGCGTGCTTGCCGGGGTCATCGGCGGCATGCTCGGCGGGCTGCTGCACGCCGTCGCGACCGTCACCTTCGGCGTCGACCACATCATCTCCGGTATCGCCATCAACATCCTGGCGCTCGGGTTCACCACCTACTTCGCCAAGCTCTGGTTCAACACGGGTGACGCGGCGGCCAAGGGTGGCAGCCCCAAGCAGTCACCGCCTGCCGACGACATCACCTCGGTGACGATCCCCGGCCTGTCGGACTGGCTGCACTCGATCGAGAAGCACCACTGGTTCTTCGTCTCCGACGTGGCCGGTGTCATCGGCGGTCTGATCACCAATGTGTCGCTGCTGACGATCCTGGCCGCGGTCCTCTTCGTCGTGACCTTCTTCGTCATGTGGAAGACCCCGTTCGGGCTGCGGCTGCGCTCGTGCGGCGAGAACCCGGTCGCCGCCGAGTCGCTCGGCGTGAACGTCTACCGCTACAAGTACATCGCGGTGATCATCTCGGGCGGCATGGCCGGACTCGGCGGTGCGTTCCTCTCCCTGGTGACCTCGCACATCTACAACGAGGGCCAGACCGGCGGCCGCGGATACATCGGTCTCGCCGCGATGATCTTCGGCAACTGGCGGCCCGGCGGACTCGCCATGGGAGCGGGCCTGTTCGGCTTCGCCGACGCGCTCCAGCTGCGCAACGGCGGCGAGTCCGTCCACGCGCTGCTGCTCCTGCTGTTCGTCGTGCTGGCCGTGCTCGCCGCCTGGAAGCTCTACCGCAAGAGCTTCGTCCAGGGCACGGTCAGCGCCGTCATCGCCGCAGCTGTGCTGGTGTGGTACCTCGCCACGGACACGGTGCCCACCGAGTTCGTGAGCGCCACCCCGTACATCGTCACGCTGCTCGTCCTCTCGCTCTCCGCGCAGCGGCTGCGGATGCCGAAGGCGGACGGCATGCGGTACCGGAAGGGCCAGGGCAAGTGACCGCGGCCGCTGACGTCGACTGGGACGCCCTGCGCGTCGCCGCCCGGGACGCCATGTCCCGGGCGTACGCCCCCTACTCCGGCTACCCGGTAGGCGTCGCGGCGCGCGTCGACGACGGCCGCACGGTGGTCGGCTGCAACGTCGAGAACGCCTCGTACGGACTGAGCCTGTGCGCCGAGTGCGGCCTGGTCTCGCAGCTCAACGCCACGGGCGGTGGCCGTCTGACCCACTTCACCTGTGTCGACGGGACGGGCTCGATCCTGGTCCCGTGCGGCAGGTGCCGGCAGCTGCTGTACGAGTTCGGCGGACCGGAGCTCGTCCTGGAGACCCCGGACGGCCTCCGCACGCTCGACGAGATGCTGCCGCAGGCCTTCGGCCCGGACCATCTGAAGTAGAACCGCTGTGGCCCTCCCGTCCGTTGGGAGGGCCACACCCGTATCCACCCTCTATGCGCGTAGAGTCATTCGGGACTCCTGCGTACGTACCGGCCGGAAGGACTCCCAGGACATGGACGCCATCTCCGTCATCCGCACCAAGCGCGACCGGGGCGAGTTGACCCCCGAGCAGATCGACTGGGTCATCGACGCCTACACCCGCGGCGAGGTCGCCGACGAGCAGATGTCCGCACTGGCCATGGCGATCCTGCTGAACGGTATGAACCGTACGGAGATCGCCCGCTGGACCGCCGCCATGATCGCCTCCGGCGAGCGGATGAACTTCGACTCGCTCTCCCGCCCCACCACCGACAAGCACTCCACCGGCGGCGTCGGCGACAAGATCACCCTGCCGCTCGCCCCGCTCGTCGCGGCCTGCGGAGCCGCCGTGCCCCAGCTCAGCGGCCGCGGTCTCGGCCACACCGGCGGCACCCTCGACAAGCTGGAGTCCATCCCCGGCTGGCGCGCCCACCTCTCGAACGCCGAGATGCTCGACGTCCTGGACACCACCGGCGCCGTGATCTGCGCCGCCGGTGACGGTCTGGCCCCCGCCGACAAGAAGCTGTACGCGCTCCGCGATGTCACCGGCACCGTCGAGGCCATCCCGCTGATCGCCAGCTCGATCATGTCCAAGAAGATCGCCGAGGGCACCGGCGCGCTGGTCCTGGACGTCAAGGTCGGCTCCGGCGCCTTCATGAAGACCATCGAGGACGCCCGTGAACTGGCCTCCACCATGGTCGCGCTGGGCACCGACAGCGGCGTACGGACGGTCGCGCTCCTCACCGACATGGCCACCCCGCTCGGCCTGACCGCGGGCAACGCCCTGGAGGTCCGCGAGTCGGTCGAGGTCCTGGCCGGCGGCGGCCCCAGGGACGTCATCGACCTCACCCTCGCCCTGGCCCGCGAGATGCTCGACGCGGCCGGACTCAAGGACGCCGACCCGGAGAAGGCCCTGGCCGACGGCTCCGCGATGGACGTCTGGCGCCGGATGATCTCCGCCCAGGGCGGCGACCCGGACGCCACGCTCCCGGTCGCCCGGGAACAGCATGTGGTGGCGGCCCACACCTCCGGCGTACTGACCCGTCTCGACGCGTACGACATCGGCGTCGCCGCCTGGCGCCTCGGCGCAGGCCGGGCCCGCAAGGAGGACCCGGTGCAGGCGGGCGCGGGCATCGAAATGCACGCCAAGCCGGGCGACACGGTGACCAAGGGCCAGCGGCTGCTGACGCTGCACACGGACACCCCGGAGAAGTTCGAGTACGCGCTGAAGGCCCTGCCCGGGTCGTTCGACATCGCCCCGGCCGGCACGGAGTTCACCGCCACCCCGGTGGTGCGGGAACGTATCGCCTGACCTGCGGATTGCTCGTACGGGTGAACGGGACCGGTGGACTGCCGCCGGTCCCGTCCGGGTCCTGGACGCGGTGGAGTACGGCGAGAGGCTGACGTTGCCGGAGCCGTTCCGGCCGGATCTGGACACCGGGGTCTTCCCGGTCAGCTGAGAAGCCGCGTCGCGCAGCGATGAGTTCCGGCCGTTGCGGCGGTCTCCTTCGTGTGGATCCCATGACCCCGAAGGCTCTGGTCATCGCCGGTCGCGTCACCGGGCCCGACGTGCCGGCGCTCTGCGCCGAGCTGGAGTCCCTGCTGTACGACCCCGGGGGCAGGGCCCGTGAGCCGGACGCCGGGGTGGACTGCGACGTGGGCGGGGTCGTACAGGTGGATCTGGTCCTGGTCGAGGCGATAGCGCGACTGGGGCTCGTCGCGCGCCGGGCGGGCGGCAGGCGGCTGCGGCTGCGCAATGTGCCGCCCGAACTGCGCAAGCTGCTGGACCTGGTGGGGCTGGCCGACGTCGTGAACGTGGAGGAGCGGTGCCGGGACTGAGCCCCCGGCCCCGCACCGCTCAGTCCGCCTCCGGCGCAGCCCGCAGCCGTATGCCGCGCCTCACGCCGCGTCGGCCTCGAGGTGGTCCGGCAGACCGAAGAGCGGGAACCAGCGTGGCGTGTCCAGGAAGCAGTGCAGTCCGGTGATCGCACCGTCCGAGATGTCGATGACCTGCACCGCCCATGGCACGAAGCCCGGGCCGTCCGGATTCGGTTTGTAGTGGGCGAACGCCGGGGTGCCGTTCGCCACGGTCGCCACCAGGCGGGAGCCCTCGCAGCTCGCGCCGAGGGAGACCATGAAGCCGGTGATGTCGTCGTGTCCCTGGAGCCAGAGGTCGAACGGCGGCATCGTCATCACGGCGTCCTCATGGAGCAGCGCGGTCAGCGCTGCCATGTCGTAGCCCTCGAACGCCGCCACGTACCGCTCGAGGAGCTTGCGCTGCTCCTCGTCGAGCGGGTCCGCGGTGTCGGCGGTCAGTCCCCCGTTCTCGCCGAGGGTCGCCCTGGCCCGCTGCAGGGCGCTGTTGACCGAGGCGACCGAGGTGTCGAGCAGCTCGGCGACCTCGCTCGCCTTCCAGGCCAGCACCTCGCGCAGGATCAGCACGGCCCGCTGCTTGGGCGGCAGATGCTGCAGCGCGGCGACGAATGCGAGGCGCACCGACTCCCGTGCCACTGCGGCCTCCGCCGGGTCGGCCACCGACGGCAGGATCCGCCCGTCCGGCATCGGCTCCAGCCAGATGTTCTCCGGCAGTGGGTTGAGCGCGGCCTGGGCGAGCGGTGTCGGGCCCGTCAGATCGACCGGGCGGGCCCGCTTCTTCCCCGCGTTCAGCATGTCCAGGCAGACGTTGGTGGCGATCCGGTACAGCCAGGAGCGCAGCGAGGAACGGCCCTCGAACTTCTCGAAGTTGCGCCAGGCACGCACCAGCGTGTCCTGTACGGCATCCTCCGCCTCGAAGGCCGAGCCGAGCATCCGGTAGCAGTAACCGGTCAGCTCGACCCGGTGTCCCTCCAGACGGCTGTCGATGTCCGTTGCTGCCGTCAGATCACTCATTGCTCCACCCCTGTTGCACTGAGACACCACTCACTCGGCACTTCGGAAGCTACAGGAGGGCACTGACAACGGGGGTGGGAAGGAGCGAAGCGGCGTGTGTTCCGGTCACGTTCCGGGCTTGCGCCCGTACACGTACACGTCGTCGCCGTTCTTCAGCAGATTCCAGTAGGCCTTCGCGTCCGCGTCCCGCATGTTGACGCAGCCGTGCGACCCCGGCGGGTTCCACATCTTCAGACCGACCGAGTGGAACGCCTGCCCGCCGTCGAAGAACTGCGAGTACGGCATCCACACGTGGTACAGCGACGACCAGTGTTTGATGTGCCGCAGGTAGATCTTCTTCGCCCCGGTGCGGGTCTCGTATCCGTTCCGCCCGCTGCGGATCGGCACCGGACCGTACTTCAGCTTGGCGCCGTCCTGGATCCAGCTCAGCTGCCGGGTCAGGTCCACACACGCGATGCGCCCCTTGTTGGTGGGGCACTTCTTGTCCTTGTCGGGGTTCTTGCCGGCCGCCTTCTGGGCCGTGAGCGTCTTCATCGTCTGCCAGGTGATCGGCCCCGCGTACCCGATGTCCGGGGTGATCCCGTAGGTGCGCTGGAACGACTGGATCGCCTTGCAGTCGGCCGACGACTGCTTGCCGTCGACCGTCCGGTGCAGGTACTTCTCGACCTGCTTCTGGTACGGCCCGGTGGACGTGGTGCAGGATGCCGCCTGCGCGGAGGCGCCCGATCCGAGCACGAGCGCCGGTGCTGCCATCAGTCCGGCGACGGACAGCGCGACCGCGCGCCGCATCCGGACTCCCCGTATGTTCCCTACGACTCCCATGTACGCCAACTCCCCTTCGCGCGCTGTGCGGTGGTTCCGCCTGCTAGACGCGCGTCGGGGAGTGGATGGTTGTGCGCCCTATGTCTCAGTTCTGTACGGACGCCACCGGTACGAGCCGGCGTCGTTCGGCGCGGGCGACCCGCGACCCGTACAGCGTGATCGAGACGACGCCGAGGACCGCGAGCAGTCCCATCGACACCGTGCCCGCCCAGCCACCGGCGTGGAAGGCGATCGCGCCGAGCGTGCCGCCCGCGCTGGAGCCCAGGTAGTACGCGGACTGGTAGAGCGCCGACGCCTGCGCTCGGCCCTTCGTCGCGGTCCGGCTCACGGACGACGAGGCGACCGCGTGCCCGGCGAAGAAGCCCGCCGTGATCAGGACCAGGCCGAGCAGCACGGCGGTCAGCTGGTCGGCGAGCGAGAGCAGCAGACCGGTGGCCGTGGTGGAGACGGCCAGGTAGAGCGCGCCCCGGCGGCCGAGCCGGGCGACGAGCCGGCCGGCCGCGGCCGACGACACCGTACCGACGAGGTAGACCAGGAAGATCGAGCCGATGACGCCCTGCGGGAGATTGAACGGTTCGCCGATCAGCCGGTAGCCGATCACCGTGTAGACCGCGCCGAACACCGTCATGAACAGGGCGCCGATCGCGTACAGCCTGCGCAGCAGCGGATCGGCGAGGTGTCCGCCCACCGTCTTCGCCAGGGCCTTGGGGTTCAGCGTGCCGGGCGTGAAGTTACGGGCCTTCGGGATCATGAAGTGGAAGACGACCGCGCAGGCCACGGCCAGCAGTCCGACCGCGCCGAGGGCCGCCCGCCAGCCCCACAGCTGGGCGATCCAGCCGGTGAGGATGCGGCCGCTCATGCCGCCGATGCTGTTGCCCGCCACGAACAGTCCGATCGCGGCGACGAGTGCCTTCGGCCGTACCTCCTCGGCCAGGTACGCCATCGCGGAGGCGGGCAGCCCGGCCAGGGCCGCGCCCTGGACGGCGCGCAGGGCGATCAGCCAGCCGAGCGAGGGGGCGAACGGCACGAGCAGGCCCACCAGTACGGCGACCGTCAGCGACGCGGTCATCAGCTGCCGCCGTCCGAACCGCTCGGAGAGCGCACTCATCGGCAGCACACACAGTGCCAGCGCACCCGTCGCCGCGGAGACCGTCCAGCTGGCCTGGCCGGCCGAGGCGCCGAAACCGGCGGAGACGGCGGGCAGCAGCGCCTGGGTGGAGTAGAGGAGTGCGAACGTCGCGACACCGGCGGCGAAGAGCGCGAAGCTCATCCGGCGGTAGCCGGGACCGCCGGGCTCCAGCCGGCCCGGAACGGCGGCGGCAGCGGGCACGACGGGTGATGACGGGGCTGAGGCGTCCAGCGTGAGGGTGGACGCCTTGGTACTGGCAGGAGGCATACCTCGAAAGTAGATCGCTCCGATTCATGCGTCCAATGCACGAACTTGCGATAATCAATCCCATGGTGCATGAACGCAGCTCACAGCCTCGGCTGTCACCGAGTAGTTACGAAGAAGACATTCGCGCGGTCCTCGCGCCGCGGCTCGCGTACTTCGAGGCGGTGGCCCGCCACGAGCACGTCACCCGCGCCGCGCACGAGCTCGGCGTCCCGCAGTCCACGCTGTCGCGGGCGATGGCCAGGCTGGAACAGGACCTGGGCGTCGCCCTGTTCGCCCGCAAGGGCCGTACGGTCTCCCTCACCCCCGCGGGCCGCACCTTCCTGGGCTCCGCCGAGCGGGCCCTCGCCGAGGTGGAGCGGGCCGCGGACTCGGTACGGGCCGACGCCGACCCGACGGCGGGCAAGGTGGCCTTCGGCTTCCTGCACACGATGGGCTCCGAGACCGTTCCCGCGCTGATCCGCGCCTTCCGCGCCGACCACCCCCGCGTGCGATTCCAGCTCGTGCAGAACTACGGCGAGGCGATGATCGAGCGGCTCCGGGCCGGCGGCCTCGACCTCTGCCTCACCTCGCCCGTCCCGGACGCCCCCGACCTCGTCACCCGCCGCCTCGACGAGCAGCGGCTGCGCCTCGTCGTCCCCGACGACCACCGCCTCGCCTCCCGCAGGCGTGTCCGCCTGGCCGAGGCCGCCGATGAGGCGTTCGTGACCCTGGAACCGGGGTACGGCCTGCGGCGGATCACCGACGACCTGTGCGCGGAGGCGGGCTTCACGCCCCGCGTGGCGTTCGAGGGTGAGGAGGCGGAGACCCTGCGCGGCCTGGTGGCCGCCGGCCTCGGCGTGGCCCTGCTGCCGCCGCCCGCGGTGGCCCGCCCGGGCGTCGTCGAACTGACGGTCACGGCCCCGCGTGCGGCCCGCGAGATCGGCGTGGCCTGGCTGGACGGCCACCCGGACACACCCCCGGTGGCGGCGTTCAAACAGTTCCTGCTGTCGCGCCGGGGGCATCTGCTGCCCGACTGACGGGCGGTAGTGCGTGCGAAGTCATGCAGCGCATTCCGGGTGTCCAGGATCGGGCCGCGGCGTGAAGCCCTTTCGAGGGGAGTGCTGCTCTGCCGCCCCTGACACCTCGGGCGTCCCGCGCGCCCTAGGACTTCAACGACCGCCCGAACCCCGCGGCCAACGGCATCCGCAGCCCCAGCGGCGGGGGCGCCGCCAGGGCGTCGGCGACCGGGCGGGCGTAGGTCCGCCCGAACAGCGATCCCCGTATGAAGTCCACCGCCAGCGCCACCACTTCGGCGCGGTGCTGGCGCAGGGCGTGGCCGTCCGAGTGGACCTCGAAGCGGCAGGTGTTCCGATTGGCCTTCTTGGCGCGCTGGGCCAGGCGGAACGACAACTCGGGGTCGGAGCGTGCGTCGTTCGTGCCGTGGACGAGCAATACCTGGCGGCCCAGCAGATGTTTCACCGGCTCCTGCTCCGCCGACGGGTCCTCGGGCAGCCAAGGGGCCATCGCCAGCACCGAGTTGACCGCTGGATGGCCGCCCGCGCGCAGCGCCGCACGGCCGCCCATGCCGTGCCCGGCCAGGCAGACGGGGACGTCGCCGTACCGTCGTACGACCTCCTCCACCGCCCACTCGGCGTCCGCCGCGAACTGCGCGTCCGTGGCGTTCCAGCCGCGGCAGCGGTAGTGCACGACATGCGCGGCCAGCCCGTCGTCCTGGCCGGCGCGGGCCAGGGTGCGGGCGAGCGGCAACTGGAGCGCGTACGACAGAGAGGAGGGGCGGCGGTGCGAGTCGGCCTCGCCGTCCGGGAGCAGCAGGACCACGCCGCTGACCGCAGGTTGTGCTCCGGCCGTCTTCACGGCCCGTCCCAGCCTCGCAGCAGGCAGGGGGAGTGCGCGCTGTGCCATGACAGAACAGTGTCAGAAGGGCAGGTGTACTCCACCCGTATTCGCGGTCACTGTTACGTATCGGCGTGCGACGCTCTACGCGCGTAGGCGCTAGAGTGCCCAGATGATGAGCCCGACCCTCCATGTGCCCGGCCCCGACCAGATCCGGCGCGCCCCCAAGGTGCTGCTCCACGACCACCTCGACGGCGGTCTGCGTCCCGGCACGATCATCGACCTGGCCCGTGACGCGGGCTACGAAGCCCTTCCCGAGACCGAAGCGGACAAGCTCGGCATCTGGTTCCGCGAGGCGGCCGACTCCGGCTCGCTGGAGCGCTACCTGGAGACGTTCGCCCACACCTGTGCCGTCATGCAGACCCGCGAGGCCCTGGTCCGGGTGGCCGCGGAGTGCGCCGAGGACCTCGCCGCGGACGGCGTCGTCTACGCGGAGGTGCGGTACGCCCCCGAGCAGCACCTGGAAGCCGGGCTGACCCTCGAAGAGGTCGTCGAGGCGGTCAACGAGGGCTTCCGCGAGGGTGAGCGCCGGGCCCGGCTGGACGGCAACCGGATCCGGGTGGGCGCCCTTCTCACCGCGATGCGGCACGCCGCCCGCGCCCTGGAGATCGCCGAACTCGCCAACCGCTACCGGGATCTGGGCGTCGTGGGCTTCGACATCGCGGGTGCCGAGGCGGGCTACCCGCCCACCCGTCACCTCGACGCCTTCGAGTTCCTCAAGCGCGAGAACAACCACTTCACCATCCACGCGGGCGAGGCCTTCGGTCTGCCGTCGATCTGGCAGGCGCTCCAGTGGTGCGGCGCCGACCGGCTCGGCCACGGCGTCCGCATCATCGACGACATCGAGGTCGCCGAGGACGGCAGTGTGACGCTCGGCCGTCTTGCCTCGTACGTACGGGACAAGCGCATCCCGCTGGAGATGTGCCCGACCTCCAACCTCCAGACCGGCGCCGCCGCCTCGTACGCCGAGCACCCGATCGGGCTGTTGCGAAGGCTGCACTTCCGGGCCACCGTGAATACGGACAACCGGCTGATGAGCGGTACGAGCATGAGCCAGGAATTCGAGCGGCTGACCGAGACCTTCGGATACACGCTCGACGACATTCAGTGGTTCACAGTCAATGCGATGAAATCAGCATTCATTCCTTTCGATGAACGTCTGGCGATGATCAATGACGTGATCAAGCCTGGATACGCCGAGCTGAAGTCGGAATGGCTTTTCGAGCAGACCGCTGCGACCAGCGCATCTTCCGCTTCCGCGGGCTGAATCACGCTTCTGTGACAAACGGCCGGGAAGATCAGATCCCGGCCGTTTGCCGCGTCCGCCATGTTTGCGGGACGGGTAGCGCGCTGGCTAGTTTGCAGAGCCGCTCGCATCCCCTTCCCCAAGGATGAATTTCACATGAAGCAGTCTGCTGCCAGGACTCTCGGTGTCGCCGCTCTCGGTGCCGCTTTCGCCGCTGCCGCCGCCGGTACGGCCTCCGCCGCCGCGCTTCCCCTCGACGCCGCGACCTCCGCTCTGCCGACCGCGGCCCTGCCGATCGCCGGCGCCGCACTGGGGAGCGCCACGCAGTCCCTGCCGGTTCAGGACACGGCCACGAAGCTCCTCGGCAGTGGCCAGACCGAGATCCTCAACGACGCCACCGCCCCGGCCAAGGGCCTGCTCGGCGGGCTGCCCGCCGGTGGTGTGTCCACCAGCGGTCTGTCGACCAACGGTCTTCCGCTCGGCGGCTGACCCTCGCACATACGTGAGTGGGGGGGGGGGGGGGGGGGGGGGGGGGGGGGGGGGGGGGGGGGGGGGGGGGGGGGGGGGGGGGGGGGGGGGGGGGGGGGGGGCGGGGGGGGGGGG
>NZ_JBITCU010000008.1:0-225374 GCF_044453545.1 Streptomyces sp. NPDC051664
GTTGATAGGCCAGATGTGGAAGCCCGGCAACGGGTGGAGCTGACTGGTACTAATAGGCCGAGGGCTTGTCCTCAGTTGCTCGCGTCCACTGTGTTAGTTCTGAAATAACGAACGGCCGTGTTGTTGCCCGGTGTTGGTTAATTTCATAGTGTTTCGGTGGTCATTGCGTTAGGGAAACGCCCGGTTACATTCCGAACCCGGAAGCTAAGCCTTTCAGCGCCGATGGTACTGCAGGGGGGACCCTGTGGGAGAGTAGGACGCCGCCGAACAATTATTCCGGGAAAGCCCCGCACCTCTGGTGCGGGGCTTTTCTGCGTTTACGGACCGGCCGTTTCCTGCGGCGGCGACCATGGTGCCTCGGCGTGAGTCCATGGTTGCCGCGTGGGATCAGAGACGGCCAGCTGCCTTAAGGGCGAGATAGGCGTCGGCGAGAGCCGGGGCGAGATTGTCCGGAGTGGCATCGACGACCACCACGCCATACCGCTGCAGCTGTTCCGCAGTGCGGCGTCGCTGTGCTTGGGCTTGTGTCGCCGCTGCGGCTTCGTAGACCGCGTCCACTGCGCCTCGGGCGCCGGCCATCTGTTCGATGTGTGGGTCGGCCACCGCGGCCACCAGCACCGTATGGCGCTGGGTCAGCCGGGGGAGGGCGGGGAGCAGGCCCTCTTCGACAGGGGCCGCGTCCAGACTGGTGAGAAGCACGATCAGAGAGCGACGAGGGGCGCTTGCCAGGGCACTGGCGCTGAGTCCTCGCACGTCTGTTTCCACGAGCTCCGGTTCGAGCGGAGCCATGGTCGTGACCATGGCCGACAGAACTTCCCCTGCGGCGCGGCCCTGAACCTGGGCGCGGATGCGGCGGTCATGGGCCAGCAGGTCGACGCGGTCGCCGGCGCGTGTCGCGAGAGCGGTGAGGAGCAGTGCCGCATCCATTGCCGCGTCGAGCCGGGGCACGTCACCGACCCGGCCTGCCGAGGTACGGCCCGTATCGAGAACGATCAGGATGTGACGGTCCCGCTCAGGGCGCCACGTGCGGACAGCGACAGCGGACTGGCGCGCTGTTGCCCGCCAGTCGATGGAGCGGGTGTCGTCGCCGGGGACGTAGGCGCGCAGACTGTCGAACTCCGTGCCTTCGCCACGGGTGAGGACACTGGTGCGGCCGTCGAGCTCGCGGAGCCTGGCGAGGCGGGACGGCAGATGCTTGCGGCTGGTGAAGGGCGGAAGGACGCGCACCGTCCATGGGACGTGATGGTTTCCCTGCCGGGCTGCCAGGCCCAGCGGCCCGTAGGAACGGACGGTGACTCGCTCCGCTCGGCGGTCGCCGCGACGGGTGGGGCGCAGGAGCGTGGTGACGCGACGGCGTTCGCCGGCCGGGATGTTCAAGGTGTGACGGGACGCGGTCTGCTCTGTTCCGGTGAGCCAGCTGCTGGGGGGCCAGGCGTCGCGGAGGTGCGCGCGCAACCGACGACGCGAGGGATTGGTTACGGTCAGTTGCACTTCTGCATCGTCACCGAGTCGAACGGTTGTGTCGCCGGATCGGGTGAACTGGAGCGTTCGCACTGGCGCTGCCAGGGCGTAGTCGCACAGAATTGCTAGAGAGAGCGGGGCGTTGACCGCGAGCATGCCTGTCCAGCTCGGGGCCAGGATGCCTACGGGGAGTGACCCCAGAGCGGCAAGCAGCGCGGTTCGTCCGGTGAGGGCCACGTTCACCGCCTCATCGGGGTACGGGGACGTGGGCGAGGACTGCGGTGATGACGGAGTCGGGGGTGACTCCTTCCATCTCTGCCTCGGGCCGCAGCTGGATGCGATGGCGGAGTGTGGGGAGTGCCAGGGCTTTTACGTCATCCGGGATGACGTAGTCACGGCCGGTGAGCCAGGCCCATGCGCGGGCCGTGGAGAGCAGGGCGGTTGCGCCTCGGGGGGATACACCGAGGGAGAGCGAGGGGGATTCACGCGTGGCACGGCAGATATCGACGACATAGCCGGCGATCTCGGGGGAGACCGTGGTCTTGGCGACCGCGGTGCGGGCGGCCTCCAGGTCGGCGGGGCCTGCGACGGGGCGTACGCCTGCTGACGTCAGGTCCCGGGGATTGAAGCCATCGGCATGGCGGGTCAGGACATTGATCTCCTCGTCGCGGGACGGCATCGGCACCGTCAGTTTGAGGAGGAAGCGGTCCAGTTGGGCCTCGGGGAGCGGGTACGTGCCCTCGTACTCGACGGGGTTCTGGGTGGCGGCGACCAGGAACGGGTCCGGCAGGGGGCGAGGGGTTCCGTCGACGGTGACCTGGCGCTCCTCCATCGCCTCCAGGAGGGAGGACTGCGTTTTGGGGGGCGTCCGGTTGATCTCGTCGGCCAGGAGGAGGTTGGTGAAGACCGGGCCGGGCTGGAAGGAGAACTCAGCCGTGCGGGCGTCGTAGACGAGGGATCCGGTGACGTCGCTCGGCATCAGATCCGGGGTGAACTGGACACGCTTGGTGTCGAGTTCGAGTGAGGCGGCGAGGGCGCGGACCAGAAGGGTCTTGGCCACGCCGGGGACGCCTTCGAGGAGGACGTGGCCTCGGCAGAGCAGTGCGACGACCAGTCCGGTGACGGCCGGGTCCTGGCCGACCACGGCCTTGGCGATCTCGGAGCGCAGAGCTTCCAGGGATGCGCGGGCTGTGTCGTCGTTCCCGACGGTCTCGGTTGTCCCGGCGGGCACTGGGGGCGGGGCGCTCATGAAGTGCGTACCTCTCTTTCGAGGGTGTCGAGTTGGTCTGCCAGACGGACAAGGGTGGCGTCGTCGGCCGGCTCCGGGCCGAAGAGCAGGGTGTCCAGGCCGCCTTCAGCGGTGCTGACGCGCGCGGAGACGGCGGGGAGGAGAACGGATGGGGAGTGGGCATCGCGTGGGGAGACGCCGATGAGGGGTGCGATACGGGTGCGGGTGGCGGAGCGCAGTGAGGAGGCGGCCCGGTCGCGGGCGTTCGCCTTGCGGTAGAGGCGAGCGCGACCCTCTGTGGATTCGGAGGCGCGAATAGCCACGGGCAGCCGTTCGGTGACCAGGGGGCCCAGTCGGCGGCCGCGCCAGATGGCTGCGAGCACGGCGGCGAATGCGAGCTGCAGGGTGCCCCAGAGCCAGCCCGACGGGATGAGGTCGACGAAGCTGCGCTCGTCGCCCGTGCGGTCATCGACACCTTCGTCGTTCCGAGCGGCGGAGGGATCAGCGAGCGAGGGGAGGTACCAGACCAGATGCGGGCGGGAGCCGAGGAGTTGCAGGGCCAGGGAGGCGTTGCCGTGGCTGGCGAGCCGGTTGTTGTAGAGCAGATCGGGGGAGCCGAGGAGGACGGTGTCGCCGGTGCTCTTCTCCTGGACGAGCAGCAGGGTGGGGAGGTCCCCGCTTGGGTAGCAGCCGATGGTGTCGAGGCCGTCCGCCGTGTAGCGGAAGCCTCCCGTGTCGGCGTCGCCCGCCGTGCGGGCTGCGGGCAGGGAGCACCGCGGTGCGCGGGCGGCCACCGGGCCGGAGGCGCTCGCGTGGACGCCGGGGGTCAGTACGTCCACGGACAGGGGGTCGGCTGCGAGGAGCACGGTGCGGCCGGCCGAGTCGATGGTCGCGGCGCGGAGTTCGTTCTGCTGATGCGGCGTCAGCAGGTTCGGGGCGGTGACGAGCAGAGTGGTGTCGGGGCCGGTCGCAGCGGTGGCGTCGTCGAGCGTGGTGGTCACGCGGACGGAGACGCCGCGGTCCTTGAGGAGTTCGGCGACGGCCCGGCTGCCGTGCTGGTCGGCGGAGCGGGGATCGAGGCGGCCGTGCTGGTCGCCGGAGCGCGCGGTGGCCAGCACGATTCCGGCCGCTACGAGAAGGAGAAGGGCGAAAAACAGACCGCGGGTGCGGGCCCAGACCTGGCGGGGAGAGGGGGCGGCCGAGGTGGGGGACGCGGTGGTGGTGGCGACTGCGGTCATTCGGCGGCTCCCCGGACCGCGGTGGTCAGCAGGGGCTTGGCGTTCTCGAGGTTGCGGTCCAGGGCCTGCACGGTCAGATACGTTTGCTGGTCGGCGGTCCGGCCGCCGTATGTGACGTCGTCGAAGTCGCGGGCGGCGGCGCGGAGCGTTATCTCGTGTCCGGGCAGCGAGCGGCCCGCCTCGGCGGCGGCCTCGTCGGCCGTGCGGCCGGGACGTGGGTCGAGGAGGGCGCGTTCTTCGAGGGAGCGCACGATGGCGCGCATCCGTTCCTGGACGGCTTCGTTCCAGCGCTGGGCGGCAGCGTGGGCCTCGGCCGCCGTGCGGTGTTCGGCCGCGCTTCGGGGGCTGTCGTCGAAGAGTGCGTCCGTGGTGCGGGGGGTGCGCTGCGGGGTGCCCAGCCGCCACCAGAGCGCGACGGCCAGGCCGATGACCACCAGTACGAGGACGATCAGCCCGAGCGGTCCGCCCGGTGCGGTGTTCGAGGCTGTGGCGAAGAGATCGCCGAGCCACCCCCACAAGCGGTCGAGGCCGCGCTGGAGGAGGTTCGGGTCGTTCTCGTGGTACATCGGATGGGACAGTTCGTGCTTCGCCGCCTCACGGGCGGGGACGCGCGGAGTGTCCACCGGTACGTCGCTGCTTGCGTGGATCAGTAGCCGTGCTGTTGTGGTGCCCCCCGCCCCCGACACGGCATCAGCTCCTGGTGTCGTAGCCGGGCAGGCCTGCGGCCCTGGCGAGTTCGACGTCGAGTGCTTCGCGGCGGATGCGCTGGTCCACGTAGAGGAGAGCCATCACACCGGCGGAGAGCGGGTAGGTGATCGTGGAGATGATGACCTCGCCGATACCGGAGATGATCAGGAACGGCCAGCCGAATCCGGTGGACTCGCCGGTGAGGAAGGTGCTCAGCCCGTGGCCGTCCACGATCATCGCGATGATGCCGAACGGGATCGCGATGACCAGGGTCACGATGAGCGTCAGGAGCCAGGTGAGCAGCAGGATGCCGAACATCCGCCACCAGGCGCCCCGGACCAGCTTCGCGGACCGGCGCATCGAGACGGTGATCGACTGCCGCTCCAGCATCAGCGCCGGCGAGGCGAGGCAGAAGCGGACCATCAGCCAGATGACGACGACACAGGCGGCCATGAAGCCGATGAGGATGAGGCCGACGCCTGCGGTGGAGCCCATCAGCGCACCGGGCAGCACGCCCACTGCCATGATTGCGGCGGCCATCAAGGCCAGCAGCAGGGTCAGGCCAAGCAGCTGGAGCAGGCGGGGCCGGGCCTCGGCCCAGGCTTCGGAGAGCGTCACGGAGCGGCCCAGTACCGAGCGGCTGATCACCACGGTGAGCATGGCTGTGGTGAAGAGCGTCGCGATCAAGGTGATGAGCGTGGACGGGGCGCTGTAGACCAGGGTGGACCGGGCGGAGTCGGCAGCCTGGCGGAGCGCCTCCGCGCCGGTCGCGTTCGGGTCGACCGACGCGGGTTCCGGCAGCAGGTAGCGCTGCACGAGGATGATGGCGATCTGGGCGATCACGGAGACGGTGAGTGTGATTCCGAGGACCGTGCGCCAGTGCGCACGCATCGCGGATACCGCACCGTCGAGGATCTCGCCGATGCCGAGCGGGCGGAGCGGGATGACACCAGGCTTTGCCGCAGGTGGCTGACCCCAGCCGGATCCCTGCGGCCTGGTGCCCCAGCCGGGGGCGGGCGGCGGTGCGCCGTGGTCGGGGCCGGGGCCGGGGATGCTCGGTGGGGACCACTGCCCTGCGGGCGGCTGCGTGGGAGACCAGTTCCCGGCCTGGCCGTTGCCGTCCGCGGGCGCGGAAGGCTGGGGGACGCCCGCCTCCTGGCTGTCGGAGGGGGCAGATCCGGGCGAGGCCCAGCCCGGAGTGTCGTTCATTCTCGCTCCTTCACGGTCCTGTCCGCTCATCGGGGCGGCAGGTTGGCAGCCATCGTGCCACGCGTTGGTCCGGTACGGGCCGGGTGCCCGATCTCCTTCGCACCTTCATTTGTGGGCGGCTCACCGGGCAGACTGGGCGGATGGCTGATCAGGACGCGCAATCGCCGGTGGGCATCGAGCCTCCCGCGCTTCCCTCCATCCGCTGGGACGAGCCTTCGGAAGGCCCTGTGCTGGTGCTCCTCGACCAGACGCGGCTGCCCGCCGAGGAGGTCGGGCTGGTGTGTGCGGATGTGCCCGCGCTGGTGCGGGCGATCCAGACGCTGGCTGTGCGCGGGGCGCCGTTGCTGGGCATCGCAGGGGCCTACGGGGTGGCGCTGGCCGCTGTCCGGGGTCATGACGTCGCGGAGGCCGCGGGGCTGCTGGAGCGGGCGCGGCCCACCGCCGTGAACCTCGGATACGGGGTGCGGCGTGCGGCAACGGCGTACTGGGCGGCCCTGGACAAGGGTGCGGATCCGCAGGGGGCGGCCGCGGTGGCGCTGGCGGAGGCCAAGGCGCTGCACCGGGAGGACGCCGAGGCCAGTCGGCGCATGGCGCAGTACGGGCTCGCGCTGCTCGACGAGCTGCTGCCGGGCGGCGGGCATCAGCTGCTCACCCACTGCAATTCGGGGGCTCTCGTCTCGGGCGGTGAGGGCACGGCCTTCGCTGTGGCGCTCCGCGCGCACCGGGCGGGGCGGCTGCGAAGGCTCTGGGTTGATGAGACGCGTCCGCTGTTGCAGGGGGCTCGGCTGACCGCATATGAGGCGGCGCGCAATGGGATGGCATACAGCCTGCTCACGGACAACGCAGCGGGTTCGCTGTTCGCCGCGGGGGAGGTCGACGCCGTGCTCATCGGCGCCGACCGCATCGCGGCGGACGGGTCAGTGGCGAACAAAGTCGGGAGTTATCCGCTG
This sequence comes from Streptomyces sp. NPDC051664, assembly GCF_044453545.1. Classification (NCBI taxonomy): domain Bacteria; kingdom Bacillati; phylum Actinomycetota; class Actinomycetes; order Kitasatosporales; family Streptomycetaceae; genus Streptomyces; species Streptomyces sp. NPDC051664. The sequence continues at coordinate 6,774 of NZ_JBITCU010000008.1, forward strand.
GCGGTGCTTGCCAAATACCACCATGTGCCGTTCATTGTGGTGGCGCCGACCACGACCGTGGATCTGGAGACCGTGGACGGGGCGTCGATCATTGTGGAGCAGCGCCCCGGCCGAGAGGTGACGGAGCTCACATCTCCACAGGTCGGACCGGATGGCGAGGATGCGGGCGGACTGCTCGTGGCACCTCTGGGAACCCAGGCGTACAACCCCGCATTCGACATCACGCCGCCGGAACTGATCACGGCGATCGTCACGGAGGAGGGTGCAGTTTCCCCGGTCACGGGGGTCGGACTGGCAGAGCTGTGTGCCAGGTCATCGCAGATAACGATTAGCTAATGGGATGATGTCGATTATGAAGGGACGCGTCCTTGTCGTCGACGACGACACCGCACTGGCCGAGATGCTCGGGATTGTGCTGCGTGGTGAAGGGTTCGAGCCGTCGTTCGTAGCGGACGGCGACAAGGCACTTGCCGCATTTCGTGAGGCCAAGCCGGACCTGGTTCTGCTGGATCTCATGCTGCCCGGACGGGACGGCATCGAGGTCTGCAGGCTGATCAGGGCCGAGTCGGGTGTGCCGATCGTCATGCTCACGGCTAAGAGCGACACGGTCGATGTGGTGGTGGGCCTGGAGTCCGGGGCCGACGACTACATCGTCAAGCCGTTCAAACCTAAGGAGTTGGTTGCCCGGATCAGGGCACGTTTGCGTAGGTCCGAGGAGCCGGCACCGGAACAGCTGACCATCGGGGACCTGGTCATCGATGTGGCCGGGCACTCGGTGAAGCGGGAGGGGCAGTCCATCGCTCTGACCCCGCTGGAGTTCGACCTGCTGGTCGCGCTCGCCCGTAAGCCGTGGCAGGTCTTCACCCGTGAAGTACTGCTCGAGCAGGTATGGGGGTATCGCCATGCCGCCGACACCCGTCTGGTGAATGTGCATGTTCAGCGGCTGCGTTCCAAGGTCGAGAAGGACCCGGAGCGGCCGGAGATCGTGGTGACCGTCCGAGGTGTCGGTTACAAGGCCGGACCGAGCTGACATGTCCCTGGGTAGCGCTGCTCCGAAGCCCGGGGGGCCGGGAGTCCGTACGGGGCGGGCTGCCGGTTCAGGACGTGGGCCTTCGCCGTTGGGGAGGCTTCTGCGGGGCGGCCGGTTGTTCCACGACCGGGCGCCCGGCGGTCCCTTGCCGCGACTGCTGATGCGCTGGGTGCGGCGTCCGCTGCTGCCCGCCGTCCGGCTGTGGCGGCGCAACCTCCAGCTGCGGGTCGTCGCAGGCACGCTGCTCATGTCGCTCGGTGTGGTGCTGCTGCTCGGCCTGGTCGTGATCGGGCAGGTGCGCAACGGTCTGCTCGACGCGAAGGGCAAGGCTGCTCAGACACAGGCTGCCGGTGGTTTCGCGGCGGCCCAGGACAAGGCGAACGCTCCCCTCACCCCCGGTGGGCAGGGAGGCGATGCCGGTGACGGGACGACCGCCAACAACTCTTGGCGGACCGAGCTCGTCGATCAGCTCGCCAGTGGCGGCAAGAACGCCTTCAACGTGGTGGCGCTCAGCTCCGACGACGGCAGCCGTGCGCCGCGCGGCTCGGGCAGCGTGGAAGCGGCCAGTGTCCCGCAGAGCCTGCGGGAGGCCGTGGACAAGGGGCCGGGTGCTTTCCAGACGTACTCGCTGATCAGGTATGCGAACGGGCAGGAGTCGCAGCCGGGGCTCGTCGTGGGCAAGCGCCTGTACGACATCGATCACAATCCGTACCAGCTCTACTACCTCTTCCCGCTGACGCAGGAGGAGAAGTCACTGACTTTGGTCAAGGGCACCCTGGCGACCGCGGGACTGTTCGTGGTCGTGCTGCTCGGGGCCATCGCCTGGTTCGTGGTGAGGCAGGTCGTCACACCCGTACGGATGGCGGCGGGAATCGCCGAGCGGCTCTCCGCGGGCCGGCTCCAGGAGCGGATGAAGGTCACCGGCGAGGACGACATCGCCCGGCTCGGTGAGGCCTTCAACAAGATGGCGCAGAACCTCCAGCTGAAGATCCAGCAGCTGGAGGAACTCTCCCGGATGCAGCGGCGCTTCGTATCGGACGTCTCGCACGAGCTGCGGACACCGCTGACGACCGTGCGGATGGCCGCCGATGTCATCCATGAGGCGCGCGTCGACTTCGACCCCGTGACGGCGCGCTCCGCCGAGCTCCTCGGGGACCAGCTCGACCGGTTCGAGTCGCTGCTCTCCGATCTGCTGGAGATCAGCCGGTTCGACGCGGGCGCCGCGGCGCTGGAGGCCGAGCCGATAGACCTGCGGCAGGTCGTACGACGAGTGATCGGCGGTGCCGAGCCGCTCGCCGAGCGCAAGGGCACCCGGATCCGGGTGGTCGGTGACGAGCAGCCGGTGATCGCGGAGGCCGACGCACGGCGGGTCGAGCGCGTGCTGCGCAACCTGGTCGTCAACGCCGTCGAGCACGGCGAGGGCCGGGATGTCGTGGTGCGGATGGGGGTGGCCGGAGGAGCGGTCGCCATCGCCGTCCGGGACTACGGCGTGGGTCTCAAGCCGGGGGAGGCGACCCGGGTATTCAACCGTTTCTGGCGCGCCGACCCGGCGCGGGCCCGGACGACCGGCGGCACGGGGCTCGGGCTGTCGATCGCAGTCGAGGACGCCCGGCTGCACGGCGGCTGGCTGCAGGCGTGGGGCGAACCGGGCGGCGGTTCGCAGTTCCGCCTGACCCTGCCGCGTACGGCGGACGAGCCGCTGCGCGGATCGCCGATACCGCTGGAGCCCGAGGACTCGCGTCGCAACCGGGAGAACCGGGAGCGGGCCGCGGACGGCGTCACGACCGGCAGCGAGCACCGGCTGACCTCGGTGCCGACGCAGCAGGCCGGCCCGGACCGGTCGCCGCTGCCCGTGTCGGCGCGTACCTCCGTGGCTCCCCGCACGGCGCCCGCTTCGGTGCATCCGGCGGCTCTGCCGGGCAGCGGCGCCCGGGTGGTCGCCCGCCCCGCCGACGACCGGCCGGGTGGCGACCTCGAATCTGCTGCGCACCACCCGGAGCGGGAGGACACGACTCGTGGGCACTGACCGTCGTCAGGACGGCCATGGACGTGCGGTGGGGCTGACCGCGTTGCTGGGGTGCGGCATCGTGCTGCTGTCCGCGTGCGGCTCGATGCCCGTCACCGGGGACGTCAAGGCGGTCGATGCCTCGCAGCCGGGTGACTCCCAGGTCCAGGTGTACGCGGTGGCGCCGCGTGACAACGCCACTCCCAGCGAGGTGGTCGACGGCTTCCTGGAGTCCATGACCAGCGACGACCCCGGCTTCCGGACCACCCGCAAGTACCTGACGAAGAAGGCGGCCGGCACCTGGAAGCCGAGCGCGTTCACCACGGTGCTCTCCAAGGCGCCGAACCGCAGCGACCGCCCGGTCCACGACGGCGACCGCAGCAGCACGGAACTCAGCTACACGTTGACCGGCGAGAAGGTGGCGACGGTCGACGCACAGAGCGCCTACCAGCCGTCCGCACCCACGGAGTTCAACCGGACCCTGCATCTGGTGCGGCAGAACGGGCCGGACGGCAAGGAGTGGCGCATCGACCTCGTGCCGGACGGTCTGCTGCTCGGCCAGTCCGACTTCAAGCGCCTCTACCGCTCCGTCAACAAGTACTACTTCGCCTCCGGACGGACGGCAGGACAGTCCACGCTGGTTGCCGACCCCGTCTACGTGCGCAACCGGACGGATCCCGTCACGGGAATGGACACCGTGACGCAGACGGTCCGCAGTCTCATCGAGGGGCCGACCAACTGGCTGCGGCCGGTGGTCGACTCCCGCTTCCCCACCAGTACGGCGCTGCGCAAGGGCGTCACCTCGCTGGCGCCCGACGACCGCAGCGTCCTGAAGGTTCCGCTGAACAAGAGGGCGGACAACGTCGGGCAGCGCTCCTGCCGCATGATGGCCTCTCAGGTGCTCTACACCGTGCGGGACCTGACGTCCGCCCGGGTCGAGCAGGTGGAGCTGCAGCGGTCCGACAGCTCGCCGCTGTGTGTGCTGGGCGCCGATCAGGCGGAGGGGTTCGCTCCGGACGGTTCGTCGGGAGGGCCCGACAGCCAGTACTTCGTCGATGCCAAGGGCCATGTCCAGTGCATCCCGGGATCCACCAGGGGCAGCGGCGATCCGGAGCCGGTGACCGGCCCGTTCGGTGACGGGCCGGTGCGGATGAGCGCGGTCGGCGTGGCCCGTGACGAGCAGTTGGCGGCAGCGGTCTCGCAGAACAACGAGTCGCTGTACGTGTCCTCCATCGTCTCGGAGGGCGAGCTGCCCGCGCCCGCGGTGACCAGCAGCGGCAAAAAGCTGAACGACCGTCTGTCGGCGCCCAGCTGGGACGGGCGGGGCGATCTCTGGGTGGCCGACCGTGACCCGGAGAACTCCCGGCTGCTGCGGCTGGCCGGCGGTGCCGGTAAGCCGTCGGAGGTCACGGTGCCGAGCCTGGACGGCGCGCGGCTGGAGGCGTTGCGGCTGTCGGCGGACGGGGTGCGGATCGCACTGCTGCTGACCAAGGGCGGGCACACCACGCTGAAAATCGGCCGGATCGAGCGTCAGGGACCGGCTTCGAAGCAGGAGGTCTCCGTCGTGGAGCTGCGGCAGGCCGCGCCGCAGCTGGCGGATGTCACCGCGATGTCCTGGTCGGGCCGGAGCCGTCTCGTGGTGGTCGGCAAGGAGCAGGGCGGCGTGCAGCAGGTGCGCTATGTCCAGGCGGATGGTTCGGCACCGGCCTCGGGTGTGCTGCCCGGGGTGAACCAGGTGTCGGCGGTCGCGGCGGCGGACGACGAGCAGTTGCCGCTGATGGCGGACACCGAGGGTGACGGGATAGTGAAGCTGTCGCCGGGTGACAACTGGCAGACGGTGCTCAAGGAAGGCTCGTCGCTGGTCTACCCGGGCTGAGGCCTGTGCAGGTGGGTCAAGGACGGGTCCTGGGCAAGGGCGCCTGCGTTTTCCACAGGGGTGGCCGGGTTCGTGGGCCGGGGGCACAGTGGAGATATGCGGGGGTGGTGGCGGGAGATCGCCGGGCTGGTGCTGCCGGTGGCCTGTGGTGGCTGCGGCAGGCCGCGGAGCGAGCTGTGCGAGGGCTGCCGGGCGGCGCTGTACGGCGCGGCGCCGCAGCGGGTGAGACCCGCGCCGGAGCCCGCCGGACTGCCGGTGGTGCATGCCGCCGCCGCGTACGAGAACGCGGTACGGGCGGTGCTCCTGGCACACAAGGAGCGTGGCGCGCTTCCGCTGTCGCGGGCGCTCGGCAGGGCGCTGGCGGGGGCCGTGCGGGCCGGGACAGGGCAGGTGGGCGGTCCGGGGCCGCTGCTACTCGTACCCGTGCCGTCGGCGAGGCGGGCCATTGCGGCGCGCGGGCATGATCCGGCACGCCGGATCGCGCTGGCCGCAGCGGGGGAGCTGAGGCGTGGCGGGATTCCGGCCAGAGTGGTTCCGGTGCTGCGGCAACGGCGCCCGGTGACCGATCAGTCGGGGCTCGGCGCCTGGCAGCGGCAGGCGAATCTGGCGGGTGCGCTGGAGGTGGTGGCCGGTGGTGAGCGGCTGCTTGCGGCCGAACGGGTAGTACTCGTGGACGACCTCATGACGACCGGGGCCTCGCTGACGGAGGCTGCACGGGCGGTCGAATCCGCGGGCGGGCAGAGAAGACCGGGTTCCGGAACGGGGCAGGCGGCCGTTGTCGCAGCATCTCCGACTGCCTTCGCAATAAACCGGAACTGCTAGTGGACTTGTGTCGTTGCAGGTAGTGAGTGGGTAAAGGGCCCTGAACGGAGGTACGTGCGAGTAGCGGGTGCCGACATCCGGCCGATCAGGCTATGTTCGGTTGTGAGGGATGGTGAATGCCAGACCTCGACGAGTGCACCACCAGGTTTCGGGCAGGCGACTCACCGGTAGGCCAGACGTTCAAAAAGATCGGTGGGATGGAGACCTCCCCGACGGGGGAGGAGGAGGTGGAAGTCACCGAGTCCGCGGCTCCGGCGACCACCGGGGCCTGGTGCAAAAGGGAGATGCTCCGCCGCTGAGCGGAGCGATCCGGGAACGGAGTTCTGCGTGGACATCGTCGTCAAGGGCCGCAAGACCGAGGTGCCCGAGCGGTTCCGCAAGCACGTGGCCGAGAAGCTGAAGCTGGACAAGATCCAGAAGTTCGACGGCAAGGTGATCAGCCTCGACGTCGAGGTGTCCAAGGAGCCAAACCCTCGTCAGGCAGACCGCTCCGACCGGGTGGAGATCACGCTCCGCTCGCGTGGGCCGGTAATTCGGGCTGAAGCGGCCGCAGGCGACCCGTACGCAGCGCTGGACCTGGCCACCGGGAAGCTGGAGGCGCGGCTGCGCAAGCAGCACGACAAGCGCTACAGCCGCCGTGGAAACGGCCGGATTCCCGCTGCCGAAGTCGGCGAGACGGTGCCGGGTACGGCGTCCTTCAACAGCGAGGGCGACCTGACCGGCGACGGCGCCGGCCCGTCTGTACCGGTCACCAGGATCGGCTCGCTCGAGGTACAGGGCGAAGGACCGCTGGTGATGCGCGAGAAGACGCACGTCGCGGCACCGATGACGCTCGACCAGGCGCTCTACGAGATGGAGCTGGTCGGGCACGACTTCTATCTGTTCGTCGACTCCGAGACGAAGGAGCCCAGTGTCGTCTACCGGCGGCATGCTTACGACTACGGTGTCATTCATCTGAGGACCGACCCGCTGGCCGCTGATGGGGCGGGCGGCGCGGGCGGTGCGCTCGGCGGCTGACGCCCCGCATCGGTGGTGCCCCTGGGGCGTAATTCGCGCCAGGGGCACCCGCGTGCGACGACAGAACCACCGCTCTGACGTCCAGGCATGAAATCATGGCGCCCCAAGCCAATCGGTGCTCTGTGAACTGCCGTTGGCGATGAGTTTGTGAACTTCAGGCCATGGCCTTCAGGGGGAGGAACGATGGCGGACACCTTCGGGCCCGTGCGCGATGCGAATGACGGCGGAGACGACGCTGCCGGTGCCGATACCGGCGCGGACACGGACAGCGGTTCCCGCAAGGAGCCGATCCGCGTTCTGGTGGTGGACGACCACGCGCTCTTCCGTAGAGGCCTGGAGATCGTCCTCGCCCAGGAGGAGGACATCCAGGTCGTCGGCGAGGCGGGTGACGGGGCGGAGGCGGTCGACAAGGCGGCTGATCTGCTGCCCGACATCGTGCTGATGGATGTGCGCATGCCCAAGCGGGGCGGCATCGAGGCCTGCACGTCCATCAAGGAGGTGGCCCCCAGTGCGAAGATCATCATGCTGACGATCAGCGACGAGGAGGCCGACCTCTACGACGCGATCAAGGCGGGCGCCACCGGCTATCTCCTCAAGGAGATCTCCACGGACGAGGTGGCCACGGCGATCCGTGCGGTCGCCGACGGGCAGTCCCAGATCAGCCCGTCCATGGCGTCCAAATTGCTCACCGAGTTCAAGTCGATGATCCAGCGGACCGACGAGCGCCGACTGGTGCCGGCGCCGCGGCTGACCGACCGGGAGCTCGAAGTCCTCAAACTGGTTGCCACGGGCATGAACAATCGCGATATCGCGAAGGAACTGTTCATTTCCGAGAACACCGTGAAGAACCACGTCCGCAACATTCTGGAGAAGCTGCAGCTGCACTCCAGGATGGAAGCAGTGGTCTATGCCATGCGGGAGAAGATCCTCGAGATCAGGTAAAGCGACGGCATGGTCAATTGAGGGCGCGGCCGATTTCCTGGGCGAGCGGCTCGCGCAGCTCCGGTGCGTCGACCCGCTCCAGTCGTACGTCCGTACAGCTGACCCAGGACGCCGCTTCCACCAGGGCCTCGGCCATCGGCGCCACGGCCTTCCTGCCCGCCAGGGACACCTGCCGGGCGACCAGCGTGGTGCCCTCGCGTGCCGGATCGACCCGGCCCAGCAGCTTGCCGCCGGCCAGCAGTGGCATCGCGAAATAGCCGTGGATCCGCTTGGGCTTGGGGACGTACGCCTCCAGGCGGTGCGTGAAGCCGAATATCCGCTCCGTCCGGGCCCGCTCCCAGATCAGTGAGTCGAACGGCGACAGCAGCGTCGTACGGTGTCGTCCCCGGGGCTCCGAGGCCAGCGCCGCCGGGTCGGCCCAGGCAGGCTTCGCCCAGCCCTCCACCGTCACCGGTACCAGACCGGAGTCCGCCACCACCGCATCGAACTGCTCGCCCTTGAGCCGGTGGTAGTCAGCGATGTCGGCGCGGGTGCCGACCCCCAGGGACCGGCCCGCGAGCGCGACCAGCCGCCGCAGGCACTCCCTGTCGTCCAGATCGTCGTGGAGTACGGCGTCGGGCAGGGCGCGCTCCGCGAGGTCGTACACCCGCTTCCAGCTGCGCCGCTCGGTGCACACCACCTCGCCGTACATCAGGGCTCGCTCGACGGCGACCTTCGACGCGGACCAGTCCCACCACTCCCCGCCGTTCTTCGCGCCGCCCAGCTCCGTCGCTGTCAGCGGGCCCTCGGCGCGCAGCTGCTTGATCACCGCGTCGTAGGCCCCGTCCGGCAGGTCGTGGTGCCAGTGCGGGCGCGAGCGGTAGGCGCGGCGGCGGAACGCGAAGTGCGGCCACTCCTCGACCGGCAGGATGCACGCCGCATGCGACCAGTACTCGAAGCTGCGGCCGGCCGACCAGTACGCGTCCTCGACGGTGCGTCGGCCGACGGCGCCGAGGCGTGCGTACGGGATCAGTTCGTGCGAGCGGGCCAGTACCGAGATCGTGTCGAGCTGTACGGCACCGAGGTGCCGCAGCACGCCCGGCACCCCGGCCCGCCGGTTCGGCGCGCCGAGGAAACCTTGGGCGCGCAGGGCGATTCTGCGGGCCTGGTCGGCGGAGAGTTCGGCGGCGGGAGGCGGCACTGGCGTCATGTCTCGCACCCTAGAGGGCGGCACTGACATCCGTTCACGGTGCGGTGGACAGACCTGTGGGGAGACCGGGGACCGGATGGGAGGAGAGGTCGGCCGAGGGGGCGGCGGCGGTGGAGGCCGTGGCCGGGAGATACGGGTGGGTGCCCGGCAGGCCGAGGTCGGAAGGGAGCAGCGCGCCGACCCAGGTGTCCCGCCGCACGCCCTTGTTCAGCAGCCCCGACCGCTGCTCGCCCTCCATGCGGAAGCCCGCTCGCCGTGCCACGGCCCGCGAGGGTTCGTTGCCCACCTCGGCCCGCCACTCCAGCCGGTCCCCGCCGAGCGAGGTGAAGGTCCAGTGGGCCGCGGCCCGTACCGCCTCCGTCATGTAACCGAGACCGCGGTGCTCCTTCGCGGTCCAGAACCCCACCTCGTACGTGCCGTGCAGGTTGCGGCGGTTGATGCCGAGCGCACCTGTCACGGCCCCGCCATCGCGCAGAACCACCGCGAAGTTGTACATCGAGTCGTCCTGCCAGCCGCCGGGGGACAGCTTTCGGGTGAAGAGTTCCGCGTCGGCGTGGGTGTACGGGGAAGGGACGACCGTCCAGCGCTGGACGTCCGGGTCCTGACAGGCAGCGTGCACCTCGTCCGCGTCACCCCCACGGAAGGGGCGCAGCAGTAGACGCTCGGTGGTGAGAGTGATCGGCTCCATGTACGGATTCTGCTGAGGCGCCGACAGTGATGCGAACACTTTTCGGGGTTCCCCGGCACCTTCGGGACCCTCTGTCCGTTGACTCGGAGGGGCCCAGTGGGGGCAACGCGGCGACAGCCCTCCCGGCGCGGCGGGGTCCTCGCTTACGATGGCCGTTGCGGTGGGGCCCACCTGCCGTGCCCGCGCCAGTGTCCATAACACGACCCAGTGCCAGGCCCGACCGGCAAGGAGACCAGCCTCAGTGTCCGTCTTCAACAAGCTCATGCGTGCAGGCGAAGGCAAGATCCTGCGCAAACTGCACCGCATCGCGGACCAGGTCAGCTCCATCGAAGAGGACTTCGTCAACCTCTCCGACGCCGAGCTGCGGGCGCTCACCGACGAGTACAAGGAACGGTACGCGGACGGCGAGAGCCTGGACGACCTGCTTCCCGAGGCATTCGCAACGGTCCGAGAGGCCGCGAAGCGCGTCCTCGGACAGCGCCATTACGACGTCCAGATGATGGGCGGCGCGGCCTTGCACCTCGGCTATGTGGCCGAGATGAAGACCGGTGAGGGCAAGACCCTCGTCGGCACCCTGCCCACGTATCTCAACGCGCTCTCCGGCAAGGGCGTGCACCTGATCACGGTCAATGACTATCTGGCCGAGCGAGACTCCGAAATGATGGGCCGGGTCCACAAGTTCCTGGGCCTGACCGTCGGCTGCATCCTGGCCAACATGACACCGGCCCAGCGCCGCGAGCAGTACGCCTGCGACATCACGTACGGCACGAACAACGAGTTCGGCTTCGACTACCTCCGCGACAACATGGCGTGGTCCGCGGACGAGCTCGTCCAGCGCGGCCACAACTTCGCCGTGGTCGACGAGGTCGACTCGATCCTCGTCGACGAGGCCCGTACGCCGTTGATCATCTCCGGCCCGGCCGACCAGGCCACCAAGTGGTACGGCGACTTCGCCAAGCTGGTCACGCGTCTGACCAAGGGCGAGGCAGGCAACCCGCTCAAGGGCATCGAGGAGACCGGCGACTACGAGGTCGACGAGAAGAAGCGGACCGTCGCCATCCATGAGCCCGGTGTCGCGAAGGTCGAGGACTGGCTCGGCATCGAGAACCTCTACGAGTCGGTGAACACCCCCCTCGTCGGGTACCTCAACAACGCCATCAAGGCCAAGGAGCTCTTCAAGAAGGACAAGGACTACGTCGTCATCGACGGCGAAGTCATGATCGTCGACGAGCACACCGGCCGTATCCTCGCCGGCCGCCGCTACAACGAGGGCATGCACCAGGCGATCGAGGCGAAGGAAGGGGTGGACATCAAGGACGAGAACCAGACTCTCGCCACGATCACCCTGCAGAACTTCTTCCGCCTCTACGGCAAGCTCTCCGGCATGACCGGTACGGCGATGACCGAGGCGGCCGAGTTCCACCAGATCTACAAGCTGGGCGTCGTGCCGATCCCGACGAACCGGCCGATGGTCCGCCAGGACCAGTCCGACCTGATCTACCGCACCGAGGTCGCGAAGTTCGCCGCGGTCGTCGACGACATCGCCGAGAAGCACGAGAAGGGCCAGCCGATCCTGGTCGGCACCACCTCGGTCGAGAAGTCCGAGTACCTCTCGCAGCAGCTCTCCAAGCGCGGTGTGCAGCACGAGGTCCTCAACGCCAAGCAGCACGACCGTGAGGCGACGATCGTCGCCCAGGCCGGCCGCAAGGGCGCGGTCACGGTCGCGACGAACATGGCCGGCCGCGGTACGGACATCAAGCTCGGCGGCAACCCCGACGACCTCGCCGAGGCGGAGCTGCGCCAGCGCGGTCTCGACCCCGTAGAGCACGTCGAGGAGTGGGCAGCCGCGCTGCCCGCCGCGCTGGCGAGGGCCGAGCAGGCCGTGAAGGCGGAGTTCGAAGAGGTCAAGGAGCTCGGCGGGCTGTACGTGCTCGGTACCGAGCGGCACGAGTCGCGGCGTATCGACAACCAGCTGCGCGGTCGTTCCGGCCGTCAGGGCGACCCGGGCGAGTCCCGCTTCTACCTGTCACTGGGTGACGACCTGATGCGGCTGTTCAAGGCGCAGATGGTCGAGCGCGTCATGTCGATGGCGAATGTGCCGGACGACGTGCCGATCGAGAACAAGATGGTGACGCGGGCCATCGCGTCCGCGCAGTCGCAGGTCGAGCAGCAGAACTTCGAGACGCGTAAGAACGTCCTGAAGTACGACGAGGTGCTCAACCGGCAGCGTGAGGTCATCTACGGCGAGCGCCGGCGCGTCCTCGAGGGTGAGGACCTGCAGGAGCAGATCCGCCACTTCATGGACGACACCATCGACGACTACATCCGGCAGGAGACCGCCGAGGGCTTCGCCGAGGAGTGGGACCTCGACCGGCTGTGGGGTGCGTTCAAGCAGCTCTACCCGGTGAAGGTCACCGTCGACGAGCTGGAGGACGCGGCCGGGGACCGGGCCGGGATCACCGCCGAGTTCATCGGCGAGTCCATCAAGGACGACGTCCACGAGCAGTACGACGAGCGCGAGAAGCAGCTCGGCTCGGACATCATGCGTGAGCTCGAACGGCGTGTGGTGCTGTCCGTCCTGGACCGCAAGTGGCGTGAGCACCTCTACGAGATGGACTACCTCCAGGAGGGCATCGGCCTCCGGGCCATGGCGCAGAAGGACCCACTGGTCGAGTACCAGCGCGAGGGCTTCGACATGTTCAACGCCATGATGGAGGGCATCAAGGAGGAGTCCGTCGGCTACCTGTTCAACCTGGAGGTCCAGGTCGAGCAGCAGGTCGAGGAAGTTCCGGTGCAGGACGCGGCCGAGCGGCCGTCGCTGTCCAAGGAGGACGCCGCGGTTCCGGCCGGGGCGCGTCCGGAGATCCGCGCCAAGGGGCTGGACGCTCCGCAGCGTCCCGACCGGCTGCACTTCTCCGCTCCCACGGTGGACGGGGAGGGCGGCGTCATCGAGGGCGACTTCTCCAACGGTGACGGTGGAGCGGTGTCGGAGTCGGACGGGCTGACCCGGGCGGAGCGGCGCAAGGCGCAGAAGAATGGTGGCGGCGGGCGGCGCCGCAAGAAGTAGTTTGCGGTTGCCGTGGCGCCTGCGGCTCTTCGTCGGCGTGGGTTGTGTTGCAGGGCGGCTGGGGCCGGGCACCGAGGGGTGTCCGGCCCCAGCCGTGTCCTGGGGCGGGTTGCCGGGGCGCCCGGTGGACGCCTTGTCTCAATCGCCGGGCGGGCCCGGGGTGGCGGACGGGTTTGATTTGGTGGGCGGGGTGGGGATGCCGAGTTCCACTGCGGCGCAGCGCCAGCGGAGGTCGGGGCCCTGTTCCAGGCGGAAGGCCATTGCTCGTACCTGTTCGCCCGCCGCGATGCTCGCGCAGGCCTCCACCACGCCCGGGGCGGGTTGCGCGCCGTGGCACTGGCGTACCACCGGGCGGGCGCCGCGGGCCCTCAGCGGGGTGGCCGGGGCCAGTTCGGCGAGCTGGTCGTACGCCTCGCCGATCGTGTGGCCGAGCATCCAGTGCACCGGGCGCTGGCCGCTGAGGACCGCCAGGAGGCGCTCCGCGAACCAGTGGTGCGGGCGCAGCATCCGCTGAGGGGTCCGGCGCTGCGACGGTACGGTCTCGGGCCTGCGCCGGTCGTGGCGTCCGGCGGGCCGGGTCCTGTTCACGCTCATCATTGATCGCCCCCGTGATCCGAGCCCGGCTCATACCGGGCGGTAACTTCTGCTGTGGATCTTCTACGGGGGCGGCGGACGCGACCGCAAGCGCCGAGGGGCTGCGTGGCGCGGTGCGTGAAGTTCACCTATCAGGGTGGCGGACCCGGTGCCGCAAGGCTCCGGGAAGGCCTGGGGAGGGTGACAGGCGGTTGCTGGGTGGACGGGTCGGGGGCCGTACTCGTAACCCCGAAGGGGGACGCGCACGTATCCTGAGGGCGTCTCCGACTACGAAAGCGGCCAGCCATGCGCGTGTACGTCCCCCTGACCCTCTCCGGTCTCGCAGCGGCGCACCGGGCGGGCGAAATCGGCCCCGGTCCGCTGACCGCGTACGCGGTGACTCCCGCGCTGCGTGAGTGGTACGTCTCCGACGACATCGAGGAGCTGGAATACGCGGCGCTCAACCGGGCCGCGGCCGCCTCGCTGCGCCTGATCGCCGGAAACCCCGGTGCGGTGCGCAGGCGAGTGGTCGTCGCCGTCGACGTGCCGGACGGGCAAGCCGTCGCCGACCCCGACCACAGCCTGGACCCCTCGTCGCTCGGCGAGGTGCGTATCGCTTCCGCGGTGGCCCTGGCGAAGGCGGCCGCGGTGCATGTCGACGCGGACGATGCGGAGAAGGACGTGGCGGCGGCCGCGTCGGTGCTCGGCGCCGCGGACCTCGGCGACGACGACGCGCAGTTCGTCGTGGACGGCGCGGAGGACCATGAGCTGCTCTGGTTCGGGGTGCAGGAGATTCCCAACCTGATCGGCTGACGGGCGCAGGCCGAGCGCGCGGACGAGGGCGCGGGCCCGTTGTCGTACCGGGCGGGTATTTTCATTCCATGGGGACGAACGGGAAGCACCGCACACATCTGGTCTGGGACTGGAACGGCACACTGCTCGACGACAACACAGCGGTCATCGGTGCGACGAACGCCGCGTTCGCCGAGGTCGGCATGGAGCCGATCACGCTTGAGCAGTACCGCGAGATGTACTGCATCCCGATCCCGCGCTTCTACGAGCGGCTGATGGGCCGGCTGCCCACCGAGGCCGAGTGGGAGCGGATGGACGGGATCTTCCACCGGTACTACATGGAGCAGCGGGTCGGCTGCGGTCTCACCGCGGGTGCCGAGGAACTGCTCGCCCAGTGGCAGCTGGCCGGCCGTAGTCAGTCGCTGCTCAGCATGTACGTCCACGAGCAGCTGGTTCCGGTGGTGCGGGGGTACGGAATCGAGCGGCACTTCACGCGGGTCGACGGCCGCACCGGGCCGTCCGGCGGCAGCAAGGCGCAGCACATGGAGCGGCACCTCGCCGCGATGGGCGGGGTGTCTCCCGATCACACGGTGGTGATCGGTGACGCGGTGGACGACGCGGTGGCCGCGGCGCATGTCGGTGCGCGAGCGGTGCTCTACACCGGAGGGTCGCACAGCAGGAGCAGCCTGGAGGCGGCCGGGGTGCCGGTGGTGGACAGCCTGGGCGAAGCCGTGGCGCTCGCCGAGCAGATGGTCGGCTGAGGGGCGGGACCGACGGGCCAGGAATGATCCGAAAGGGCCAGGAATGATCCGTGAGGGAGGGCCTAGACCGCCGGGGCCGTCGTGCGCAGGACTTTCAGGAACTCGCGCATCCAGGCCGAGTGGTCCGGCCAGGCGCGGGACGAGATCAGGGTGCCGTCGACCACCGCTTCGTGGTCCTCGAAGCTGGCGCCCGCCGCCTGCATGTCGAGTTCCAGTGCGGGGTACGCCGTGACGCGGCGGCCGCCCAGCTCGCCGATCGCCGCCGTCAGCAGGGGGCCGTGGCAGATCTGGGCCACCGGCTTGTCCGTGTCGAAGAAAGCTTTGAGGATCTTGCGGAGCTCGGCGTCGTTGCGCAGGTACTCGGGGGCGCGTCCGCCGGGGATGACCAGGGCGACGTAGTCACCGGCGTCCACCTCGGAGAACGCCAGGTCGGCCGGCCAGGTGTAGCCGGGCTTCTCGGTGTACGTGTCGAAGCCGGGCTCGAAGTCGTGGATCACGAAGCGGAGTGTCTTGCGGGCGGGGGCCGCGATATGGACGTCATACCCCTCCTCGCGCAGCCGCTGGTACGGGTAGAGGACCTCCAGGGACTCGGCGGCGTCGCCGGTGACGATCAGGACCTTCGGTGCCATGGTGCGGCTCCCCTCGCGCGGACGTCTCCCATAAGCGTGCATCTGTCCGTTGCGCGCTGTCCAGAGTGTCAAAGTTCGGGACCATCTTTTGTACACATACGGCTCATGACGGTTCCGGGTACCGGCGAGATAGCCTGGACCCCGTGATCAGCGCGATACGCCTCGGGGGCAGCGAAGCCCCCGGCCTGCGCCCGGAGTGCCAACGTGCCCGGGCGATGACTGATCCCCTCAGCCCGGACCCTCTGCCAAAAATGGCCAATAAGGTCCCGGGTATCTCTCATAGCGGCATAGCGTCGTCCCAGACCGGAAACCCCGTGTCGTGGCGCTACGTCGCCTTTTTCACCTACGTCACGCAACGGCGCGCGACAGGAGCCAGAGGACATGCAGACCAAGCTGGACGAAGCCAAGGCCGAGTTGCTCGCACGGGCCGCCAAGGTAGCTGACAACGGCCCGGGCGGTGGTGTCGGCGGCCCGGGAGGTACCCCCCGGGTGCAGGTTGCAGGCACCGGGGCCGAGGGCACCGGCGCCGGGCAGGACGAGCTTCCCGGCCAGGATGTGCTGCTCTCCTACCTCCAGCGCTACTACCTGCACACCGCTCCGGAGGACATCGCGGGCCGCGACCCGGTCGATGTCTTCGGCGCCGCTTCCTCCCACTACCGGCTCGCGGAGAACCGCCCGCAGGGCACCGCGAACGTCCGGGTGCACACCCCGACCGTCGAGGAGAACGGCTGGACGTCCAGCCACTCCGTGGTCGAGGTCGTCACGGACGACATGCCGTTCCTGGTCGACTCCGTCACCAACGAGCTGTCCCGGCAGGGCCGCGGCATCCATGTCGTGATCCACCCGCAGATCGTCGTCCGCCGCGATGTCACCGGCAAGCTCATCGAGGTCCTCACCGAGGGCAACGGCCTCTCGGCGGCCCCGCAGGCCCGCAAGGGCGCCGACGGGACCAAGGAGACCAGGACCGCGCTGCCGCACGACGCGGTCGTCGAGTCCTGGATCCACGTCGAGATCGACCGCGAGACCGACCGCTCCGACCTCAAGCAGATCGACGAGAACCTGCTCCGGGTGCTGTCCGACGTACGGGAGACCGTCGAGGACTGGGACAAGATGCGTGACGCCGCGCTGCGCATCGCCGACGACCTGCCCGGCGAGCCGCTCGACGCCCTCGCCGACGAAGAGGTGAACGAGGCGCGGGAGCTGCTGCGCTGGCTCGCCGCCGACCACTTCACCTTCCTCGGCTACCGCGAGTACGAACTGAGGGAGACCGACGCACTGGCTGCCGTCCCCGGCACCGGCCTCGGCATCCTGCGCTCCGACCCCCACCACAGCGAGGACGAGGCGCACCCGGTCAGCCCGTCCTTCGACCGGCTGCCCGCCGACGCCCGCGCCAAGGCCCGTGAGCGCAAGCTGCTCATCCTGACCAAGGCGAACAGCCGGTCGACCGTGCACCGCCCCAGCTACCTCGACTACGTCGGGGTGAAGAAGTTCGACGCCGACGGCAATGTCATCGGTGAGCGCCGCTTCCTCGGACTGTTCTCGTCCGCCGCCTACACCGAGTCCGTGCGCCGGGTGCCCGTCATCCGCCGCAAGGTCGCCGAGGTGCTGGAGGGCGCGGGCTTCTCGCCGCACAGCCACGACGGCCGCGACCTGCTGCAGATCCTGGAGACGTACCCGCGCGACGAGCTCTTCCAGACGCCCGTCGACCAGCTGCGCTCCGTCGTCACCTCCGTGCTCTACCTCCAGGAGCGGCGCCGGCTGCGGCTGTACCTGCGCCAGGACGAGTACGGGCGTTACTACTCCGCGATCGTCTACCTGCCGCGCGACCGCTACACCACCGGCGTGCGGCTCCGGCTGATCGACATCCTGAAGGAGGAGCTCGGCGGCACCAGCGTCGACTTCACCGCGTGGAACACCGAGTCGATCCTGTCCCGGCTGCACTTCGTCGTCCGTGTCGCACCCGGCACCGAGCTGCCCGACCTCACCGATGCCGAGAAGGACCGCATCGAGGGCCGTCTCGTCGAGGCCGCCCGCTCCTGGTCGGACGGCTTCCAGGAGGCGCTGAACGCCGAGTGCGGCGAGGAGCGTGCCGCCGAGCTGCTGCGGCGGTACGGTCACTCGTTCCCCGAGGGCTACAAGGCCGACTACTCGCCGCGCTCCGCCGTCGCCGACCTGGTCCACCTCGAAGCGCTCAAGCACGACGAGCAGGATTTCTCGCTCAGCCTGTACGAGCCGGTCGGCGCCGCCCCGGGCGAGCGCCGCTTCAAGATCTACCGGACCGGCGAGCAGGTGTCCCTCTCCGCCGTCCTGCCGGCGCTCCAGCGGCTCGGGGTCGAGGTCGTCGACGAGCGTCCGTACGAGCTGCGCTGCGCAGACCGTACGCACGCCTGGATCTACGACTTCGGTCTGCGGATGCCGCAGGTCAACGGCAGCGGCAACTACCTCGCCGACGACGCCCGCGACCGCTTCCAGGACGCATTCGCCGCGGTGTGGACCGGTGAGGCCGAGAACGACGGCTTCAACTCCCTGGTGCTCGGCGCCGGCCTGAACTGGCGGCAGGCGATGGTGCTGCGCGCCTACGCGAAGTACCTGCGGCAGGCCGGTTCGACCTTCAGTCAGGACTACATGGAGGACACCCTCCGTAACAACGTCCACACCACCCGTCTGCTGGTCTCCCTCTTCGAGGCCCGGATGTCGCCTGGCCGGCAGAGCGCCGGCACCGAGCTGATCGACGGTCTCCTCGAAGAGCTCGACGGGGCGCTCGACCAGGTCGCCTCGCTCGATGAGGACCGGATCCTGCGATCCTTCCTCACCGTGATCAAGGCCACCCTGCGCACCAATTTCTTCCAGCAGGCGGAGAGCGGCAAGCCGCACTCCTACGTCTCGATGAAGTTCGACCCGCAGGCCATCCCGGACCTGCCGGCGCCTCGCCCGGCGTTCGAGATCTGGGTGTACTCGCCGCGTGTCGAGGGCGTCCACCTGCGCTTCGGCAAGGTCGCCCGCGGTGGCCTGCGCTGGTCGGACCGGCGGGAGGACTTCCGTACGGAGATCCTCGGCCTGGTCAAGGCACAGATGGTGAAGAACACCGTCATCGTGCCGGTCGGCGCCAAGGGCGGCTTCGTCGCCAAGCAGCTGCCGGACCCGGCCGCCGACCGCGACGCCTGGATGGCCGAGGGCATCGCCGCGTACCGGACGTTCGTCTCGGCGCTGCTCGACATCACCGACAACCTGGTGGCCGGCGAGGTCGTGCCGCCCGCAGGCGTCGTCCGGCACGACGAGGACGACACCTATCTCGTCGTCGCCGCGGACAAGGGCACCGCGAGCTTCTCCGACATCGCCAACGAGGTCGCCGTCTCGTACGGCTTCTGGCTCGGCGACGCGTTCGCCTCCGGCGGCTCCGCCGGATACGACCACAAGGGCATGGGCATCACCGCCCGCGGCGCCTGGGAGTCCGTCAAGCGGCACTTCCGCGAGCTCGGCCACGACACCCAGACCGAGGACTTCACGGTCGTCGGCGTCGGCGACATGTCCGGTGACGTGTTCGGCAACGGCATGCTGCTCTCCGAGCACATCCGGCTCGTCGCAGCCTTCGATCACCGGCACATCTTCCTCGACCCGACGCCGGACGCCGCCACCTCGTACGCCGAGCGGCGTCGCCTCTTCGACCTGCCGCGCAGCTCCTGGGCCGACTACAACAAGGAACTGCTGTCTGCGGGCGGCGGCATTTACCCCCGTACCGCGAAGTCGATCCCGGTCAACGCGCACGTCCGCGAGGCGCTCGGCATCGAGTCAGGTGTCACCAAGATGACGCCTGCCGATCTGATGAAGACCATCCTCAAGGCCCGCGTCGACCTGGTGTGGAACGGCGGCATCGGTACGTACATCAAGTCGTCCACCGAGTCGAACGCGGACGTCGGCGACAAGGCCAACGACGCGATCCGCGTCAACGGCGAGGACCTGCGGGCCAAGGTCGTCGGCGAGGGCGGCAACCTCGGCGCCACCCAGCTCGGCCGGATCGAATTCGCCCGGGGCGGCGGCCGGATCAACACCGACGCGATCGACAACAGTGCCGGTGTGGACACCTCCGATCACGAGGTGAACATCAAGATCCTGCTCAACGGCCTGGTCCGGGACGGCGACATGACCGTCAAGCAGCGCAACAAGCTGCTCGCCGAGATGACCGACGAGATCGGGCATCTGGTGCTGCGCAACAACTACGCCCAGAACACCGCGCTCGCCAATTCCGTCGCCCAGTCCGCCTCCCTGCTCCACGCCCAGCAGCGCTTCATGCGCCGTCTCGGCCGCGACGGACACCTCGACCGGGCGCTGGAGTTCCTGCCCGCCGACCGGCAGATCCGCGAACTGCTGAACGGCGGCAAGGGGCTCACCCAGCCCGAGCTCGCGGTGCTGCTCGCCTACACGAAGATCACCGCGTCCGACGAGCTGATCAAGACAAGCCTGCCGGACGACCCGTACCTGCAGAAGCTGCTGTACGCGTACTTCCCCGCGCAGCTGCGCGCGCAGTTCCCCGAGGCGGTCGACGGGCACGCGCTGCGCCGCGAGATCATCACCACGGTGCTGGTCAACGACACGGTGAACACCGGTGGTTCGACCTTCCTGCACCGGCTGCGGGAAGAGACCGGCGCGTCGATCGCGGAGATCGTGCGGGCCCAGACCGCGGCGCGCGAGATTTTCGGCCTCGGCCAGGTGTGGGACGCCGTCGAGGCGCTCGACAACAAGGTCGCCGCCGATGTGCAGACCCGGATTCGGCTGCACTCGCGCCGGCTCGTCGAGCGCGGCTCGCGCTGGCTGCTCGGCAACCGGCCGCAGCCGCTGGAGATCGCCGAGACGATCGGCTTCTTCAAGGACGGCGTCGACCAGGTCTGGGCCGAGTTGCCCAAGATGCTGAAGGGCGCCGACCAGGAGTGGTACCAGTCGATCCTGGACGAGCTGACCGAGGCGGGTGTCCCGGACGAGCTGGCGCAGCGCGTCGCGGGATTCTCGTCCGCCTTCCCGGCGCTCGACATCGTGGCGATCGCCGAGCGCATCGGCAAGGACCCCCTTGCCGTCGCCGAGGTCTACTACGACCTCGCCGACCGGCTGGGCGTCACCCAGCTGATGGACCGGATCATCGAACTGCCGCGGAACGACCGCTGGCAGTCCATGGCCCGCGCCTCCATCCGCGAGGACCTGTACGCCGCGCATGCCGCGCTCACCGGGGATGTGCTGAGTGTGGGCAACGGGACGTCGACGCCGGAGGAACGGTTTGCGGCCTGGGAGGACAAGAACGCGGCGATCCTGACGCGTTCGCGCACCACGCTGGAGGAGATCCGGGGGTCGGACTCGTTCGATCTGGCCAACCTGTCGGTGGCCATGCGGACCATGCGGACGCTGCTGCGTACGCACGCGTAGTGGTCTGAGGGGGAGCGGCCGCCGGGCGTCCGGCGGCCGCTCCCCCCTCGAACGCCGGACGGGGCCGGGTGTGGTGTCCGACCTTCCGGCGGTGGGGGTGTTCTCGACCGCCGGAAGGGTTTGATTCCTGGACCGGTCACGGGCTGCCGCCCGCCCGCTGGGCACGGATGGGCGCTCTGCCGGCGCGCGGCGAACCGGAGGAGCGGGCTGCTGCCGCTGTGGGGGAGTACGCCCGCGAGTGACCGCGCCGCCCGCCGCCCCTAGTTCTCGGCGACGGACTTCACTTCTTGGTGGTGAACTTCTCGTACGCGGCGACGACTTCCTTCGCCGGACCGTCCATCCGCAGCGTCCCCGCCTCCAGCCACAGTGCCCGGTCACATGTCTCGGTGATCGACTTGTTGCTGTGGCTGACCAGGAACACCGTGCCCGCCTCCTGACGCAGCTCGATGATCCGCTCCTTGCTGCGCCGCTGGAACTTGGCGTCGCCCGTGGACAGTGCCTCGTCGATCAGCAGAACGTCATGGCTCTTGGCGGCGGCGATGGAGAACCGGAGCCTGGCCCCCATGCCCGACGAGTACGTACGCATCGGCAGGGTGATGAAGTCGCCCTTCTCGTTGATGCCGGAGAAGTCGACGATCTGCTGGTAGCGCTCGCGGATCTCGTCACGCGTCATGCCCATCGCCAGCCCACCGAGGATGACGTTCCGCTCGCCGGTCAGATCGCTCATCAGCGCGGCGTTCACGCCGAGCAGCGACGGCTGCCCCTGGGTGTGCACCCGGCCCTTCGACGGCGGGAGCAGACCGGCGATCGCCTTCAGCAGCGTCGACTTCCCCGAGCCGTTGGAACCGATCAGGCCGATCGCCTCGCCCTTGTAGGCGGCGAAGCTGACGCCCTTCACGGCGTGCACCTCGCGCACGCCGGGGGCCTGCCGCCGGGAAGCGATCCTGCTGAGAGCCGAGGTGGCGCTGCCCTTTCCGGTGCGCGCGCCGTTGACCTTGTAGGTGATGTGGACGTCGTCCACGACGACGGTCGGTACCCGCTCGTTGTTGTCCGTCATGTTCTCAGCCACGTCCGTACAGCTCCTCGGCCTTCCAGAAGTACACGAAGCCGCCCACTCCGCACACGAGCGCCCAGCCCGTGGCGACGGCCCACACATGCGGGGGCAGCTGCGACCCGCTGAAGCTGTCGATGAATGCGAACCGCATCAGGTCGATGAAGACGGCGGCCGGATTGCACTCCAGTGCCACCTTCACGAGGTGCGGACCCCTGTCCCCCAGCTTGTCCTCGATGCTGAACATGACGCCCGACGCGTACATCCAGGTGCGCAGGACGAACGGCGTCAGCTGCGCGACGTCCGGGGTCCGGGCGGCCAGCCGCGCCACGACCATCGAGAGCCCGGTGTTGAAGACGGCCTGAAGAATCAGCGCCGGGATCGCCAGCAGCCACGACGGCCGGGGGAACTGCCCGAACCCGATCAGGATCAGGACCAGCGCGCCCAGCGAGAACAGCAGCTGCTGGAGCTGCTGCAGCGCCAGCGCGACGGGCAGCGAGGCGCGCGGGAAGTGCAGCGCCCGGACGAGGCCGAGATTCCCGCTGATCGCGCGGGTGCCCGCGGTGATCGAGCTGGCGGTGAAGGTCCAGATGAACACGCCCGTGACGAGGAACGGAACGAAGTCCTCGACGTTCTTCTTCGTGTTCATCACGACGCCGAAGATGAAGTAGTAGACCGTCGCGTTGAGCAGCGGGGTCATGATCTGCCAGATCTGGCCGAGCTTCGCCTGGCTGTACTGGGCGGTGAGCTTGGCGGTGGCGAACGCCGTGATGAAGTGCCGCCGGCCCCACAGCTGCCGGATGTACGCGCCGAGCGTCGGCCGTTCCCCGCTCACGGTCAGCCCGTGCCGGGCCGCGAGCGCGGCGAGCTCACCCGGCTCGTGGACCGGAAGGAGGGGGGTGGGGGCTGCGTCGGTCACCGCCGGGGTGGTCGGCGGGGCTGTTGTCTGGCTCACCACGATCGCTTTCGACGGGAGGACAGGAACCATCGCGAACGCCGGAACGGAACCGTATCGTCGCAACGCCGAGAGTAGGACGTGACCACGTCGCAACGCAACCGTTTCGTCGTTACGGACTATCATTCGGGTCATGACCACCGACCCGGGAACCCGCCGCCGCGTCCCCGCCGGAGCCGCAGTGCTGCGCGAGGACGTGACCGATGCCATCCGCAGCGCGGTCTTCGAGGAACTGGCGGCGGTCGGCTTCGCCCGGATGTCGATCGAGGGCATCGCCCGGCGCGCGGGCGTCGGGAAGACCGCCGTCTACCGCCGCTGGAAGTCCAAGCTGGCGCTCGTCCTTGACCTGGTCTCCGCCGTCGCGGTCCAGGGCATGCCGGCGCCGGCCACCGGTTCGCTGTACGGAGATGTCCGCGCCGTGCTCCAGCTGGCCGCCTATGCGCTGCGCCACCCCGTCGCCTCGCAGGTCATCCCGGATCTGCTGGTCGAGTCGGCGCGCAACCCGGAGATCTCCGACACGATCAAGTCGGCCCTGCTGGACCCGCAGCAGGGCATCGCCGCCGTGGTCGTCCGGGACGCCGTCGCCCGCGGTGAGCTGCCCGAGGACAGCGACCCGGACCGCGCCCTGGACCTGATCGTCGGCCCGCTCTACTGGCGGCTCGCCGTGGTCCGTGGCGATCTACCCAAGGGCTATCTGGACGATCTGGCCGAATCGGCTGTCGCCGCCCTCAAGAAGAACTGACCGCCCGACCATCGGCTGCCCCCGGACCGGTCCGCCTACCGGACCTCGCACGGCGCGTACGCCGGCCCGCTGTCCGGCCGCCCCGGCGACACCCCCGGAGCTGTCGCCGCCACCGAGGGCGAACTGCCGGGGGACTTCGGACAGGGGAGCGGAGGTCACAGCGGGCGGCCGGGTTCCGGGGCATGCTCCGGGAGCGGTTCCGTCCGCACCACGGCGGCCACGCCGCCGACCGCGTGGTGCGATGGTGTTCCTGAACGGATTGTGATGTCACTCGTTCGAGGCCGTAACCGGTGACCCCCGGCTGTTCACGCGGTTGAGCCATACGGACAACCAGGCCCCGATGAACGGACGTGCTCAACATGCCGCCACGGCTCAGTGTCGTCGTCCCCGTCTACAACGTGGAGCTCTATCTGACGGACTGCCTGAAGTCCCTCGCGGAGCAGACCATGGACGACCTGGAGGTGGTGATGGTCGACGACGGGTCCACCGACGACAGCGCCGCCCTGGCCACTGCCTTCGCCGAACAGGACAGCCGGTTCCGGCTGGTGAGCCAGAAGAACGGCGGCCTCGGGCACGCCCGCAACACCGGGGTCCGCAACTGCGACCCGGACAGCGGCTACGTCGCCTTCGTGGACAGCGACGACATCGTGCCGCCCCGGGCGTACGAACTCCTCGTCGGCGCACTCGACGAGACGGGATCGGACATCGCATCCGGCAATGTGCTCCGGCTGCGGGCCTCCGGCAAGCTCCAGCAGTCGCCCAACTTCCGCAAGCCCATGGCGACCACCCGGCTGCGCACCCACATCTCCCGAGACTGGGACCTCGCCGCCGACCGGATCGCCTGCAACAAGGTCTTCCGCCGGTCCTTCTGGGACGAACACGCCTTCGCCTTCCCGGTCGGCACCCTCTACGAGGACATCCCCGTCGTCCTCCCCGCCCACTTCCTGGCCCGCTCCGTCGATGTCGTCAAGGACGCCGTCTACCACTGGCGCGACCGGGCCGGCTCGATCACCACCCGCCGCGCCGTCGTCCGCGGCATCCGGGACCGGGCCTCGCACGTACTGGGCGTCTCCACCTTCCTCGAACAGCACCGCAGCGCGGCCGACAAACGCCGCTACGAGGCGCATGTCCTCGCCAACGACCTCTGGTACTTCATGGAGGCGCTGCCCGACGGGGACGACGAGTACCGCCGCGCCTTCCTCACCTACGCCAACGAGTTCACCGACCAGGTCGACCCGGCCGTCCTCGACGGGCTGCCGCTGCGGCTGCGGCTGATGTGGCATCTCGTACGCGAACGCCGCACCGGCGAACTGCTGGAGCTGCTCGCCCACGACAAGGCCGAACCGGGTGCCTTCGCCGTACGGGGCGTGCGGCGCCACAGCGCCTCGTACCCGGCCCTCACCGGACCGGTACCGAGCTCGGTGCTACGGGTCGGCGACCGGGACCTGCCCCTCACCGCCCGGCTGCGCGAGGCGCACTGGCAGGGCGGCAAGCTGCACCTCAAGGGGTACGCGTACATCCGTAACCTGCCTGCCGGCTCGTGGCACAGCGAGTTCCGGGCCGGCTGGCTGCGGGCCGGGCGCCGGCATGTGGTGCCGCTGCGGCTGCGTACGGTCGACGAGCCGGAGGCCACCGTCCGCTCCCGGCAGAGCCTGCACGACTACGACCGGTCCGGCTTCGAGACGGTCATCGACCCGGCCCGGCTCCGGATCTCCGCCGACGGTGACACCGAACGGCTCACCTGGCGCCTCGAAGTCGGCATCGCCGGACACGGGATGCTGCGCCGCTCCGACGTCTCCACCGACGTGGCTGCGGCGGCGCCGCCCGTGCACCGGCCGGACGGCGACCACCGCATCGTGCCCGTCTTCGAGAGCGGCAAGCTGGTGGTGCACGCGGAGCGGATCGACGCCCGGTTCGAGACGCACCGGGCCGGCGACGCGGGCGACGGGACCGCCACCGTGGTGATCAGTGGCATGATCCGCGACCGTCTCGGCAAGGGGCCGCTCCGCATCGGTCTCACCCACCGCGCCTCCGGCACCTCCCTGGACTTCCCGGCGACCGTCCACGAGGGCGCCGTTCCGTCGACGTCGGGCTGGCGGCGCTTCACCGCCGCGATCCCGCTCGCAGCGGTCACCGACGCGCGGCCGACGAAGGAGGCGGCCACCCTCGCGTACAGCCTGCATCTGGTCGGACCGGACGGCCGCAGGACACCGATCGACGTGCCGGGGCCCGTTCCGCCGGGCCGCTACCAGATCGGTTCGCCCGCACCGGAAGAGGGCGGCGACGGGCCGCGGGAGCTCGCGCTCACCACCAGCTCCCGAGGCAACCTGCTGGTCAGCGACCGGCCCGTGCAGCCCTCCTGCGAGCTGGCGAGCTGGACGGAGGACGGGCTGCTGCTCCTGGAGGGCACCTTCCCCGACGACCCCGACCGGCCCGTCGAGCTGGTGGCCCGGCACAGCGGGCACCACGAGGAGGCCGTATTCCCGGTGGTGTTCTCCGGGCCTGCGCAGGCCCGGCGGTTCCGGGCCGAGCTGCGGCCCGACGCCGTCGAAGCGCCCGGTGGCCCACTGCCCCTGGGGGAGGGCCACTGGTACTTCTTCCTCCGCCCGAAGGGCGCCGCCGACGACACGGGCGACATGCCGCTGCGCATCCCGGCCGCCGCCCACCGCACCCTTCCCGCCGCCCGTACGCTCGTGGGCCGTACCTACGTCATCGAGCGGCGTTACCACGACCAGCTGCTCGTCAACGCCGCATCCATGCTCGCCCCGGCGGAACGCGGCGCCCGCGGCAGGCGGCTGCTGCGCGAGGCGTACGCCGGACAGCGCACCGCCGCCCTGCGCGACACCGTCCTGCACAGCAGCTTCGACGGCCGCCAGTACTCCGACTCGCCGCGCGCGATCTACGAGGAACTGGCCGCCCGCGCCACCGCGTTCGAGCATCTGTGGGTCGTACGCGATCAGCAGGCCCGGATCCCCGCGGGCACCACCGCCGTCGTCCACGGCTCCGCCGCCTGGCACGAGGCGCTGGCCCGCAGCCGCCACATCGTCACCAACACCCAGTTGCCCGAATGGTTCGAACGGCGCGACGGCCAGACTGTCGTCCAGACCTGGCACGGCACCCCGCTCAAGCGCATCGGCCTCGACCTCGCGGGCACGGCGCAGGCCAATGCCGCCTACATCGCCACCATCGAACAGCGCGCCGGCCAGTGGAGCGTCCTGGTCTCCCCGAACAGCTTCTCCACCCCCGTCCTGCGGCGCTCCTTCGGCTATCGGGGGGAGATGCTGGAGTGCGGCTATCCCCGTAACGACCTCTTCCAGGCCTCGGACCGCACCAAGGTGGCCGCCGCGGTACGGGAGCGGCTGGGGATCCCCGCGGGCAAGCGGGTTGTGCTGTACGCGCCGACATGGCGTGAGGACCGGCCGCGGAGCGGCGGCAGATTCGCCCTCGACCTCCAGCTCGACCTGGCCGCCGCGGAACGCGAACTCGCCTCCGACACCGTGCTGTTGGTGCGGCGGCACTATCTGGTCACCGACCGGCTCCCGGACACCGGCAGCGGTTTCGTACGCGACGTCTCGCGCTATGGGGACGTCGGTGAGCTGATGCTGATCAGCGACGCGCTCGTCACCGACTACTCCTCGCTGATGTTCGACTTCGCCCAGACCGGCCGCCCGATGCTGTTCCACACGTACGACCTCGCTCACTACCGCGACACTCTGCGCGGCTTCTGTTTCGACTTCGAGAACCGCGCCCCAGGCCCGCTGATTGCCGACTCCGCGGACCTCGTCGAGGCGCTGCGCGACCCGGTCCGGGCCACCGCGGGACACGCGCAGGCGTACGAGGCATTTCGGCGGGACTTCTGCGACCTCGACGACGGGCATGCGGCGCAGCGGGTGGTCGACCGGATGCTGCAGCCCGAGCCCCGGTAGTCCACCCCGCAGTCCGGTTCCGGTTCCCGTGCCATTGCGGGACCGGAACCGGACTCCGGGGTGAAGCGGTGGTGAACGACAGGAAGCGCCCGCGCAATGGGGGATAACGTAAGCCGTTCGAGTGATTCGCGACGTCCGGTGTACGTGCAGATGGGCGGAGAGCGATTCACTCGTTCGCTTAAGTATGTTGATCGGTGCGCTGGATAGCGGCTGCGGGTTGCTACGTTCGTTTTCATGGGTATCCGAACGTGGTGCGACGCCTGGAGCGTGCGGCGCGCAAGAGCTGTCGTGTTCGTCGCCGCGGCCATAGGGCTGCTCGTCAGAATGCTGATCGCGGCGAACACGTCAGGCCCCGCCGATGTTCGTATTTTCCAAGGTTTCGCCAAGGCCGTCACCGTTTACGGCCCCGTTCGCATTTATGAGCAGCCGCTGCCGGGCCTGCCCGTCTACAATCATCCGCCGCTGGCCGGCTGGATGCTCCTCGGACTGAATGAACTCGCCGAACTCGGAATTCCGTTCGGGACGCTGATCCGGTCACCTGCTTCGATCGCCGACTTCTTCTGCACACTCATCGTGTTCGAAATTGTCCGGCGGCGCCGCAATCTGCGCACCGCGGTCGCCTGCGGGATCGGAGTGGCCCTCAGCCCTGTGCTGATCGCCACCTCGGGCTACCACGGCAACACCGACGCGGTCGCCATCGCTTTCGCCCTCGCCGCCGCGTATCTACTGGCCGACCGGAGGTCGCCGCTGGCCGCCGGGGCGGCCGCCGCGCTGTCGATCAGCGTCAAGTTCATCCCGATCGTGGTGATCCCGGCGCTCTTCGTCGTCGCGCTGCGGGCCGGCCGACCGGTGTTCGTCCGCTTCACCGCGGGGTTCACCGCGCTGGTCGCGCTCGTCTGGGGACCCGTGCTGGTGACCGTGCCGGAGAACCTCAACGAGAACGTCCTGGAGTACACGGGGGGCACCTACCGCCTCTGGGGCCTCGTTCGGTTCGCCGATGTGCTCGGCCTACCGGAGTCCTTCATCGCCTTCATCCGCGGCGAGGGCCACTTCCTCTTCGTGCTGATCTGTGTGGCCGTCGGTGTCTGGCTGGCCTGGGTGCGGCCCGGGCAGCTGCCGGGTGTCGTCGCCGTGACGATGGGCCTCCTGCTGCTGCTCTCCACCGCGTCCGGCCTGCAGTACCTGACCTGGGCGGCCGCCGCGATGTTCGTCATCGGGTTCTGGGAAGGGGTCGCGTACAACTGTCTGCTCGGCTGGACAGCCATCCTCGGCTATCAGGGACGTTCCCCCGTGCGCTGGAGCGAAACGACGCTGCAACTGGGCACTGCCGGCTGGTTCGTACTCGCGGTCTGTCTGGTCAGCGGCGTCCGCAGGATCCTCGCCGCCCCGCCGGACGGGTCCCCGTCGTCCCCCGCAGAACCGGCATCGGTCACTGCGTCCCGCACCTCGCATCCGTTCGGTTCCGCCGTCAACTGACCACACCCGAGCACACTGGAGAACCTCCCGTGAAGGAAAGCACGAGCCCCAGGATCGGCATCCTGGTGGTCGCGTACAACGCCGAGACGACGCTGGAGAAGACCCTCGACCGGATTCCGGAGGATTTCCGGGCCCGGGTCTCCGAGATCCTCATTCTCGACGACGCGAGCCATGATGCGACCTTCACCGCAGGATGCCGCTGGTCGCTGGCGGAGGGAATGCCGCGGACCGTCGTGATGCGGCACACCAAGAATCTCGGATACGGCGGAAACCAGAAGGCCGGATACGCGCTGGCCGCCGAACACGGACTGGACATCATCGTGCTGCTGCACGGCGACGGACAGTACGCCCCCGAACTGCTGCCCGATATGGTCGCACCGATCGAGCGCGGCGAGTGCGAGGCCGTGTTCGGTTCGCGGATGATGAAGTCCGGCAGCGCCCTCAAGGGCGGCATGCCGGTGTACAAGTGGCTCGGCAATCGAATTCTCACCCGCCTGGAGAACAGGCTCCTCGGCTCGAAGCTCACCGAATTCCATTCCGGCTACCGCGCCTACAGCGTCGCGGCGCTCAAGAAACTGCCCATCGCCCGGAACACCGACGCGTTCGACTTCGACACCCAGATCATCGTCCAACTGCTCAACGAAGGGATGCGGATCAAGGAGATCCCCGTCCCCACGTACTACGGCGACGAGATCTGCTACGTCAACGGCATGAAGTACGCGAAGGACGTCGTCAAGGACGTCCTCGAATACCGCCTCGCCATCAAGGGGTTCGGCACCTGCGCCTGGATCCCCAAGCCCGTCGAGTACGCCTTCAAGGAGGGCGACGGCTCCTCGCACGCCGTCATCCTGGAGAAGATGCGAGCACTGCCGCCCGGCCGCGTCCTCGATCTCGGCTGCTCCGGCGGCCTGTTCGCGCAGCGTCTGGAGGCGCTCGGCCACGAAGTGACCGGCGTGGACTACATCGAGGTCCCGGGCGTCCGCGAGAAGTGCACGCACTTCCACCTCGCCGACCTGGAGGAGGGGCTGCCCGACGAGATCGGCGCCGACTTCGACTATGTGGTCGCCGGCGATGTCATCGAGCATCTCTCCCGCCCCGAACGCGTCCTCTCCGAGGCCGCGACCGTGCTCCGGCCGGGCGGCCATGTGCTGCTGTCCGTACCGAATTTCAGCCACTGGTACTCACGGCTGCGGGTCGCGCTCGGAGTCTTCGACTACGACCGGCGCGGCATCCTCGACGAGACGCATCTGCGCTTCTTCACCCGGGCCAGCCTGCGCCGCACCGTCCGGAACGCCGGCTACGACGTCCTCGACATCGCGTCCACAGGGGCGCCGTTCTGGTCGCTGCTCGGTGGTCGCGGACCGCTCGCCACGACCCTCGGCGGCCTGTCGAAGCTGCTGACCAAGGTCCGGCCGACGCTGTTCGGCTATCAGCACGTCGCACTGCTCACCCCGCATGCGGCCGAGACGATCATCGCTGGAGAGCACGTCGATGTACAGGACATCCTCAACCGACAGTACGTCCCTGCCGGCCGGGTCGGAGTCTGAGACGGCCACCACCGCCTCCGTGCCCCACTCCGCATGTGCCCCCGAGCCGGTGCCCGCCGCCCCTGTCAGGAGCAAGACCTTGACCCTGCCCAGTCTGACGCTGCTGCTGTTCGCCGTGTTCGCGTCGGCGGGGGGGCAGATCATGCTCAAGCACGGGATGAAGGGCGCCGCGGCGACCGTCGGGCGTGAGGGCGGATCCCTGGCGATGCGCGCGGCGACCAGCCCGTGGGTCATCTTCGGGCTCCTCGTGTTCGCGGTGTCCGCACTCGCCTGGATGGCGACGCTGGCCAAGGTGCCGCTGAGCATCGCGTACCCGTTCAACGCGCTCGGCTATCTGCTGATCGTGCTGGCCGGATCGACGGTGCTGCACGAGCGGACCTCGATGTGGACCTGGGGCGGCTCGCTGCTCGTGGTCATCGGCCTCGCCACGGTCATGGCGGGCCAGCAACGCTGAGGCGTATCCCGGGAGCGGGTGCGCGATCAATCGCCGGGCGGCAAGAACAAGCCCGTCCGGCGATTGAGTACTAACGCCCGCCGGGTGCCCCTCCTTCCCCCAGCAGCACCGCCCGAACCACCCGCTCCGCCGCCCGCCCGTCGTCGTACGGACAGAACCTCGCCCGGAACGCGGCCCGCAGCGCCTCGTTCTCCGGGCTGTTCCAGCTGCCGTCGAGGAAGATCCGGGCCAGCTCGTCCGTGCTCGTGGAGACGGCCCCCGGGGTGTCTCCCGGCTCCCCGGACAGCAGGTCGAAGCAGGCCCCGCGCACCGTGCGGTACGTCTCCCAGTCCGGGGCGTGCACCACGATGGGCCGGTCCAGTGCGGCGTAGTCGAACATCACCGACGAGTAGTCCGTCACCAGCACGTCGGCCGCCAGGCACAGCTCCTCGATCCGCGGATGGTCGCAGACATCGAGGACCGACGGACGGTCCGGCAGCCCCGCATCGTCGTAGAAGTAGTGCGCGCGGACCATGATCACGGTGTCGGGGCCGAGTGCTTCGGCGAGCCGTTCCAGATCGATCCTGCTGGTGAACGACGCCTCGTAGTCGCGGTGGGTCGGCGCGTAGAGCACGCTCCGCCGGCCGGGGCGGATGCCCAGCCCGGCCCGGATCTCAGCGATCCGCCCGGCCGTAGTCGTGGTGAGGACGTCATTGCGCGGGTAGCCCGTCTCGAGCGAGCGCGCGGCGCTCGGGTAGGCGCGGGCCCACACCTCCGTGGAGTGCGGGTTGGCGGAGATGCTCCAGTCCCACCGGTCGACGCGTTGCAGCAACCGGTCGAAGTTCAGCCCCTGCGCCGCCGCCGGATAGTCCTGCTGGTCCAGGCCCATGATCTTGAGCGGGGTGCCGTGGTGGGTCATCACATGGACCTGACCGGGGCGTTTGACCAGGTGGTCGGGGAAGTTGACGTTGTTGATGAAGTACGTGGCACGGGCCAGCGTCGCCCAGTAGCGGCGGGTCCCCGGCACCACGTGGTCGATGCCGGGCGGCACCGTGTCCACCTGATTCTTCGAAACCACCCACACCCCGCGGACCTCCGGGGCCAGCTCCTGGGCCTTGCGGAAGATTGCCTCCGGGTTGCAGCTGACCCCGCGGTTCCAGTACGCGGCGTAGACGGCGAGCCCGCGGTCCAGCGGACGCCTGCGCTGCCACCAGTAGTAGCGTGCGGACAGCGTGCGCTTCGCCCGCGCCCGGAGTGCGGCGGGCACTGAGCGCGTCGTCCGGCGCAGGGCGAGAACGGTGTCGAGGGCGCCGAGTGCGGCGAACCGGCCGCCGCCGATCAGCCGTGGCCGCAGCCCCTTGGCGCCGCTCGGGAACCGGTGCCCCTCGGGCCGGTGCCTACGGTGGAACGCGGCCACGGACCGCACGTACCGCCTGCGCCGTCGCTCCACCGACGGGTATCCGGCCAGGAGTTCCTGGGTGGCCCGCTCGAAGAGCAGCGCCCGCAGCGGATGGAGGGCCGGCCGGTCCCGGAGGAAGGTCATCAGCCCCGCGTACGCCTCGACGAGCTGGAGCGGTGTCGTGCCGTCGGTCGGCTCCGACTCGTCGGCGAGTTCCGGCAGATAGCGCTGCTGGCGGTGCTCGACGCAGGCGACCGGCAGAACGGCGACGGACTCGGCGGCGGCCAGCGTCTGGAGTGCGTACATCCGCTCGCCGTGCTGTCCGGGGCCGAAGGCCAGCTTCTCGGACTCGTGGAGGGTGCGGCGTACGGCCCGGTTCCAGGAGACCTGCGCGATGTCGAGGAGTTCGGGGTGGTCGGCGAGGGTAAGGGGTCCCGTGGGCAGTTCGTGCAGCAGCTCCAGCGACCGGGTCGGCCGCGGCCTGCCGCGGAACGACCGCTTGTGATGGCCGAACAGCAGCAGTTCCGGGTCGCCCGCCGCGTTCAGCGCGTCGGCGACGGCCTGCAGCGCGCCCGGCAGCAGGACGAAGCTCCCCTCCAGGAAGAGCAGATGGTTCCCGACGGCCCGCTCGGCCCCGGCGTTGCGCCGCCCGGCGGGGCCCGCGCCCTCGCCCGCCGGGAGGTGGATGGCCTGCACCCGGTCGTCCCGGGTGGCGAACTCGTCCAGCAGCAGGCCCGAACCGTCCGGCGCCCCGTCGTCGACTCCGATCACTTCGATGTCCGTGAACGACTGCGAGAGCACCGATTCCAGGCACTCACGCAGATGTCCTCGGGCGCGACGGACGGGGATGATGACACTCAGCCGGGGCATACACGCTCTTTCTCGGTCACTGGCACCCGTGGGCGCAGACAGCGGGGGAGACGGGGGACAACAGGAAGTCGGAAGGCCGGTAAGTCAGATGACCGGGCGCTCGGGTCCGGTTGACGGACTGCGTCCCGGCGAGGTCCCGCTCAGGAGGGCCGGTACCGGCATGGACGCAGGGACCGGCGTGGGCCCCGGCTGCCGTTCCGCGAGGGACGCCGCGGACATCGCGGGCACCTGCACGGCCGTTTCGCCCAGGAACACCCGGCGCACCACCCGCTCCGCCGCGTGCCCGTCGTCGTACGGGCAGAACCGCGCCCGGAACGCCGCCCGCAGCTGCGCGGAGCGGGAGCCGCGCCAGTGGCCCGTGGCGAAGATGTCCAGCAGTTCGTCCTCGCTGTGGGCGATCGCGCCCGGTGGGCAGGAGCGCAGATCGAAGTAGGTGCCGCGGGCTGCCTCGTACGCCTCCCGGTCACTGTTGTGGATGACGATGGGCCGGTCCAGATTGGCATAGTCGAACATCAGCGACGAGTAGTCGGTGACCAGTGCGTCGGAGGCGAGCGCGACCGCCTCGACCGAGGGATGGTCGCTGACGTCGATGATCCGCGGGTGCGTGCCGCGGACCAGCGGGGCCTCGTACGAGTAGTGCGCGCGGGTCAGGATCACGAAGTCGGGGCCGAGCGCGCGGATCACCCGCTCCAGGTCGAGGCCGAGGTGCTGGGTGCGCCGGTAGTCGCGGTGGGTGGGGGCGTACAGCAGGGCGGTGGCGCCCTCGGGGATGCCGATCGACTCGCGAAGCCGGGCCACATCGGCGGCGGTGGCCCGCGGGAAGAGGTCGTTGCGCGGACTGCCGTACTCCAGCGTCTCCAAGGCGGCGGATCCGGACGGGTAGGCCTTCTCCCACACGAGGGTGGAATGCCGGTTCGCGGAGAGCGAGAAGTCCCACTTGTCGACGTTGGCGAGCAGCTGCTCGAAGTCCATCGTGCCGGCCGCCGCGGGACGGTCCTGAAGGTCCAGGCCCATCGTCTTCAACGGGGTGCCGTGATGGGTCTGGAGCAGCACCTGGCCGCGCCGTTTGACCAGCCGCCGGTCGAAGTTGACGTTGTTCACCAGGTACTTGGAGCGGGCCAGCGCCTGCCAGTAGCGGTACGTTCCCGGGGTGAGCCGGCGGATTCCGGTGGGGACGGTGTGCTCGTCCTCGGCGCGGCAGATCCATGATGTGTGCAGCCCGGGCACCAGTTCGCGGGCCTTCTCCTCGATCGCCGCCGGGTTGCAGGCGTAGCCGCGGTGCCAGTACGCGGCGAACACCGCCCGGTCCGCGCGCACGGGCAGCCGGAGCTGCACGCGGTAGTACGCCTGGAGCGCGCCGGCCCGCACCACCCGGCGCGCGGACCCGGCGATCCGGCGTAGCCGCCCCCGCAGCAGCCGCGCGGTCCACAGTGCGCGGTACGTGCGGTGCGCGCCCAGCCGGATCAGTCCGTGGCGCAGCCGGGCGCGGCGCGGGGCAGGGGCGCCGGGGACGCGGTAGCGGCCGCAGTGGGCGCGGGCGCGGCGGAAGAACTCGCCGCGGCTGCCGCGCGGCAGCCTGCCGCGGGTGGTGAACAGTGTCGAGAAGTGGTCGAGCATCCGGCGGTAGATCACCGGCCGCCAGTCGGTGAGCCGGGGGTGGGCGTCGATGAACGCGAAGACCCGGTCGTACTGGTCGAAGATGTCGAAGTGCTTGCGGCTGGTGGTGGACAGGATGTTGCCCTGGCGCCGCTGCCGGTAGTGGACGCACACTTCGTCGAGGACGGCGATCGAACCGGCGGCCATCAGCACCGGATAGGTCCAGGGGGTGTCCTCGTAGTAGCCGGGCGGGAAGGTGAACCCCTCGGCCTCGACGAACTCGCGGCGGTACGCCTTGTTCCAGACGACCATGAGGACTTTCAGCAGACCGGGCCGGTCGGCGAGGGTGAAGGTGGCGGCGCCGGTCTCGGCGAGGTGCCCGGCGAAGGCGTTGCGCACGCTCTCGCCCGTCCAGTAGGTGCGGGCGTAGTCGTAGACCAGGACGTCCGGCTCCCCGGTCCGCGCGATCCGGTCGGCGATGGTCCGCAGGGCGCCCGGAGCGAGAGTGTCGTCGCTGTCCAGGAAGATCAGGTAGTCGCCGGTGGCCTGTGCGATCCCGGCGTTGCGGGCGAGGCCGAGGCCCATGTTCTCCGGCAGGTGCAGGGCTCGCACCCGGCTGTCGCGGGCGGCGAACCCGTCGATGATCGCGCCGCAGGAATCGGGGGAGCAGTCATCGACCGCGATGATCTCGAAGTCCGCGTAGGACTGGCTCAGCACCGAGTCCAGGCTCTCGTGCAGATACGCCTGAACCCGGTACGCGGGCACGATGACACTGAACCTGGGCACAACACATCCATGGGTCGTTCGCTGGTGCGGGCGGGTGGTCCGCAAACGGCCGATGGGGCGCGAAGGTTACGCCGAAACGTGGCATGCGCGCGAAGTGCCAGGTGGGGCGTGCCCGTTGGGAGTAACGGGACACGCCCCACGTTGACGTACATCCGGTCGACGTACAGTTGATGGATTTCTGAGCGGTGCCGCTACTTGACCGCACCCGCCATCACGCCGGAGACGAACTGGCGCTGGAAGGCGAAGAACACCGCAAGTGGAATCACCATCGACACGAAGGCGCCGGGCGCCAGTACATCGATGTTGTTGCCGAACTGGCGTACCTGCTGCTGCAACGCCACGGTGATCGGCGGCGAGTCGGAGTCCGCGAAGATCAACGCGACCAGCATGTCGTTCCACACCCAGAGGAACTGGAAGATCCCGAGCGAGGCGATCGCCGGACCGCCCAGCGGCATCACGACCCGGGTGAAGAGCCGGATCTCGCCCGCCCCGTCGAGCCGGGCCGCCTCCAGGAGTTCGCGCGGGATCTCCGCGAAGAAGTTCCTCAGCAGGAAGATCGCGAAGGGCAGGCCGAACGCCGTGTGGAAGAGGATCACACCGAAGGTGGTCTCGAAGATCCCGATCTCGCCGAAGAGCTTGGAGACCGGGATGAGGGCGACCTGCACCGGGACCACCAGCAACCCGACGACCAGCAGGAACCACCAGTCGCGGCCGGGGAAGTCCATCCAGGCGAAGGCGTACCCGGCGAGAGAGCCGATCACCACGACCAGGACCGTCGCCGGGACGGTGATCATCACCGTACTCAGGAGGGAGTGGGTGATGGTCGGATTGTCCAGCAGCCGGGAGTAGTTGTCGAAGGTGAGCTGGGACGGGGCGGTGAAGATCTTCCACCAGCCGGTCGCCGCGATCTCCTCGCCGCTGCGCAGCGAGGAGAGCAGCAGTCCGATGGTCGGCATCAGCCAGAACAGGCCCACCAGGATGAGGAAGACCCGCATCACGCCGCCGCCGGCGCGGGCCGCGATCCGTGAACCGAGGGACTGCTTCGCCTGCTCCGCGCCGCTGCGGGAGGCCGAAGCCGTGCGGGTGGCCGCGGCCGTGGTCGACGGGGTTGTCATCGGCGCCCCTCCTTCCGTATCCGGCGGATATTGCCGTGCTTCTCCGGGGGACAGCTCTCGGGCCCCCGGTCGGAGGTGACCGTGGTCGACGGGGTCGTCATCGGCGCCCCTCCCTCCGCATCCGGCGGATATTGAAGATCATCACCGGGATCACCAGCAGCAGCAGGAGTACGGCGATGGCGCTGCCGATCCCGAGGTCCGCATCCGTGCCGAACGAGGACCGGTACAGCTGGAGGGCCAGGACGTTCGCGTCGTCCTGGGAGGAGCCCGGGGCGATGATGAACACCAGGTCGAAGATCTTCAGGACGTTGATCATCAGCGTGACCAGCACGACCGCGAGCACGGGCGCGAGCATCGGCACGGTGATCCGTCGGAACACCTGCCACTCGTTGGCGCCGTCCACCCGGGCCGCTTCGAGGAGTTCACGCGGCAGGCCCGCGAGCCCGGCCGCGATCAGCACCATCGCGAAGCCCGCCCACATCCAGACGTAACTGCCGATGATCCCGGGCGTCACCAGGGTGGGGCCGAGCCAGTCGACCCCGTTGTACGGCTCCTTGAAGTTCGATGCGGGAAGCCGGAGCAGGGCGCCGTCGGCCGAGGCGGGCAGGGTGAACGTCCCGTCCGCGGCGGCCTTCGCCGAGGCGACCACCTTGCCGTTCTTGACCGCCTCGACCTTGAGCCCCTTGAGACCGAGCTCCTTGGTGTCGATGACATTGGGTTTGCCGCCGCCGCCCTTGGTGAAGTCCAGCCATGCGGTACCGGCGACCTTCCCGGACTGCGCGGTGGCCGCCTCGGCCGGCTTCGCGTCGGTCGGCATCTTCGCGGGCGCCACCCCGACCAGCGGCAACTGGACCGGCTCGCCGGCCCGTACCGGCACCTTCGTGACGAACGATCCGCCGCCGCCCGCCTTGAGCGGATGGACGGGCAGCGGATGCGCCTTCGGGTAGCCGGCCGAATCGGCGAACGTGTCGTGCACACCGACCCATACGGCGTTGGCGACCCCACGCTCCGGGGCCTGGTCGTACACCAGCCGGAAGATGATGCCCGCGGCCAGCATCGAGATCGCCATCGGCATGAAGACGATCAGCTTGAACGCCGTACCCCAGCGGATCCGCTCGGTCAGTACCGCGAAGATCAGCCCGAGCGCGGTGGAGATCGTCGGTGCGAAGACGACCCAGATCGCGTTGTTCTTGACCGCCGTACGGATGGTGTCGTCCGTGAACAGCGCCTTGTAGTTGTCGACACCGGCGAAGCCCGTCCCCGACTGGTCGAAGAACGACCGGTAGACGGAGTAGCCGATCGGATAGAGCACGAGCGCGCCGAGCAGCACCAGCGCGGGCAGCAGGAATGCCGTCGCGACGATCTTGCGGGTGCCGGTCACGCTTCTGCGGGGGCGCGGCTGCGCAGGGCGCTCGGAGCGCTCAGGGGGACGCTTGTCGGCGGGGGGCGCCGCGTCGGAGCCCCCCGCTGTCGCTGTCGTCATCCCGTCAGCTCTTGTACGCCTTGGCCGCGTCGGACTCCAGTTTCGCCTGGGTCCCCGCGATGTCCTTCGGGTTCTTGAGGAAGTCCTGGAGGGTCTTCCACTCGCCCTTCCCGGGCGTCCCGCCGAACGACTGCGGGGCCTGGTCGGACATGTCGAACCGGACGGCGTCACCGGCGGCGATCAGCGCCTTCGCCATGGTGCGCTGCACCTCGTTCGGATATGCGGCGGTGTCCAGGGCCTTGTTCGGGGAGATGAACCCGCCCTGCTCGGCCCAGATCTTCGCCGCGTCCGTCGAGGCCAGCCAGGTCAGCAGGGCCTGGGCGCCCTTGCTGTCCTTCAGGGCCACCGCCGCGTCGCCGCCCGTCACCACGGGGGACTCGGCGCCGACCGCCGGGAACGGGAACACCTTGGCGTCCGTACCGATCTTCGCCTTGGTCTGCGCGATGTTGATACCCACGAAGTCACCCTCGAAGACCATGGCGCCCTTGGGCTGGTCACCGCCGGTGAACGTCTGCGTGACCGAAGCCGGGAACTCCGTCTGCAACGCACCGTCCGCGCCGCCCGCGATCAGGGACGGCTTGCCGAAGAGCTCGGCGAGCGTGGTCAGCGCATCCTTGACGGACGGGTCGGTCCACTTGATCTTGTGCTGGGCCAGCTGGTCGTACTTCTCCGGGCCCGCCTGGGAGAGGTAGATGTTCTCGAACCAGTCGGTGAGGGTCCAGCCGTCCGCCCCGCCGACCGAGACCGGGGTGACACCCGAGGCGGAGACCGTCTCGGCCGTCGCCATGAAGTCCTTCCAGGTCTTCGGCTCGCTCGCCCCGGCGTTCTCGAACGCCTTGGTGTTGTACCAGATCAGGGACTTGTTGGCGGCCTTGAAGTAGACGCCGTACTGGGTGCCGTCCACAGCGCCGAGGTCCTGCCAGACCTTCGAGTAGTTCTTGTCCAGCTGGGCCTTGGCGTCGGCGCCCACCGGCTTGGCCCACTTCTTCTCCGCGGCCTGCTTGATCGCGCCGACCTGCGGGATCATCGCGACGTCCGGCGGCTGACCGCCCGCGATCTTCGTGCCGAGGAAGTTGACGATCGGGTCCTGCGCAGGGACGAAGGTGACCGTGGCGCCCGTGCGCTTCTCGAACTCCTTGAGAACCTTGACGAAGTTGGCCTGCTCGGGGCCGGTCCAGACCGCCGCGACCGAGATCTTCTCGCCGTCCAGCTTGGGCAGCGAGACGCCCGAAGGCGTCTCCTCGGAGCTGCTGGAACCTCCGCCCGTCTTTCCCTTTCCGCTGCCACCGTCGTCACCGCAGCCGGTGAGGGCCAGTGCGCCGATGGCTGTGAACACCATGGCGGCCCTGCGAATCCGAAGCGTTGTGCGCATCCGTGCCCCGTCTCTCCTGTGCGCCTGCCTGTACGTGTGGGTGTCTGCTCCTGTGCGCACAGTCCTACGCCGGGTGCACGGGGCGCCGCAATACCGCTTTCGGTGTCAACATGTCGATCGTGATGGGCTCGTGACGTGAGCTCAGTGGTCTTCGGTCGCCGGACGGGCTCGATGTCCCAGCCCGTCCGGCGATCGGGGACGAAATGACGAAATGACGCAATGGCGACCGGGGCGAGGATGCCCCGGTCGGGGTGAGGGTGCCTCAGAAGTGGTGGGCCACGAGCGGAGCTATTCGCTCGGCGTTCACCGAACGGGCCGCCCGCTCCAGCGCACTGGCCAGCAGCGCCAGGTCCGTCGGCCCGTTGCCCAGCTCGCGGACCGGGCGCCGGGTGGGCGGATCGCCCATCCGCTCCCACTCCAGCGGGACGACGGTGGGCCGAAGGGTCGCGGTACGCGGAATGCGGCCCG
This sequence comes from Streptomyces sp. NPDC051664, assembly GCF_044453545.1. NCBI lineage: Bacteria > Bacillati > Actinomycetota > Actinomycetes > Kitasatosporales > Streptomycetaceae > Streptomyces > Streptomyces sp. NPDC051664. The sequence continues at coordinate 46,796 of NZ_JBITCU010000008.1, forward strand.
TCACCCGGCCCCCCTGGAACGGTGTCACCCGCCCGTCCGGATGCCCCAGCCTCCCCCGGCCGGGCAGCGGGTCCTCCGGCGAGGGCGGCACGACGGGCGCGTCGAGCACCACCCGCAGCCGCGCCCCACGGGCCAGATCCGTGTCCTCGGTACGGTCGGCGCGGGCGGACGTCGCGACCAGATGCACGCCCAGTCGGCCGCCGTCCCTCGCGACGGCCTCCAGGGCCCGGACGACCGAACCGGCAGCGGGCCGGCCCGGGCTGCCGAGGGCGGGTGCGACCAGCGCGTCGAAGTCGTCGACCAGGACGACGAGACGGGGCAGCGGCGACGGGCCGGGATCCACGGACCGGGCGGCGGCGGGCCGCAACCGGAGCGTGCCGCTCGCCGCCGGGTCCAGATCGCCGCGCTGCTCGGCGGCGCTCGGTGCCCGCTGGCCGACCATCCGCTGCGCCACCTCGTGCCGGACGTGCCAGTCGTCGAAGTCGAGCCGCCCGAGCAGCTCGGCCCGCCGCTTCAGTTCGCCGCCCAGAGCCTGGGCGAACTCGCGCATTCTGAGCGGATCGGAGGCCGTCAAGTTCATGAACGCGTGCGGGAGTTCGGTGCAGGGCCGCAGGCTCTCGCCGCGCTCGCCACCGGCGCCGTCGACGAGCAGGATGCCGAGCCGGTCGGGCCGCGCCGCGGCGGCGAGCGAGGCGGCGACGGCGCGCAGCAACTCGGTACGTCCACTGCCGGCCGGGCCCTCGATGAGGAGATGGGGCCCTTCGTCCGCAAGATCGACACTGAGCGCACCCCGGGGCCCGGCGCCGAGAACGACGACGGGCCGGGCGGCGACTGCGACGGCGGTCGCGTCGGGGGCCGGGGCAGCGCAAGCCGCAGCAGCCCTGACCGAGCTCGCGCCCTCGGTCACCCGAGCAGCGACCTGCGGCGCATCGCCGTCACGGGGCCCGCTCACCCGGCTTGCGGCACGCTCGGCGGGCTCGGCACCAGGGCCGGTCCGAGGACTGGGTGAGTCGCCTGCCGAACGGTCGTGACGCTGCGCGCCGATCCGTGGGGTGGCGGGGTACGGGGTCCGTCCGGAGTCCGATGCGTCGGTACGGGGGTACGGGGAGCGGCCCGAACCGGACGTGTCGCCGGCCGGGTACGGGGTCCGCCCGGAACCGGAGGAATCCGCCCGCGGGTACGGCGTGCGTCCTGAGCCCGAGGTGTCCCTGCCGGGATACGGGGCTCGGCCGGAACCGTGGTTGTCCGCTCCTGGGTACGGTGTTCGGCCCGAGCCCGGGATGTCCGTGCCCGGGTACGGGGTGCGCCCGGGGTCCGACGCCTCGGTACGGGGGTACGGGGTGCCGCCCGAACCCGAGGCATCCGCCCCTGGGTACGGCGTGCGGCCCGAACCCGGTGTGTCCGGGCCCGGATACAGGGTGCGTCCCGACCCGGTGCCCGACAGGCTGCCGTCGCCGCGAACCGACGTATGCCGTGGAGTGCCCGCATGGGTGTCGTTGCTCGTGCCGGGGGTGGCGCCGGAGCCGGACGTGTCGGTGCCGGGGTACGGAGTGCGCCTCGACTCCGACTCGCCACCGGGGTACGGCGTAGGCCCCGACCCGGATCCGTACACGTCATCCGCACCCCGGGCACCGTTGGCACCCGCACCGGCCGGGCGCGAGGGTGGCAACGGGGCGCCTGCCCCGCCGTCGGCCGTGCGCTGCGCGCCCACACGGGGACCTGTGCTGTCCGGGTACTGCGTGCGGCCGGAACCGTGGGTGTCGACCGCCGGCACCTTCATACTGCCGAGCCCATGCACCGTTGCCCCGGGCTGGTCGTCCGACGTCGACGCCCAGCGGGCCATCAGCGAGGCCGGGGTGGCCCTGGCCAGGCCCAGCTCGTCCAGCAGGCGGGCGGACGCCGGGAGGGACGCAGCCGTCCGGCGGCCCGGTGCCGTCGCCGAACCGTCCGTACGCAACGGAGCCAGCGCCCGCCCGAACCGCTCCGCCCAGGCGGCCGACACCGCGTCCACCGCGGCCACCGTGCCGTGGCCCGCGGCCTGCCCGCCCGCCGTGCGCAGCAGCCGCAGTGCCGTCGCCACATCGCCGCTCAGCATCGCCACCGCCCCGCACTCGCGGAACGCGATCGACGCGTGGCAGGCCGCCTCGTACGTCGCCGGGACCGGCGAGGTGGGCGACGCGGCCGGTGTCTCGGCAAGGCAGATCAGATGGATCCCGGCGGCCGCACCCGCGGCGGCCAGCCGTGCCGTGGTCTCGCGCAGGACCGCGGAACCGGGGTCGCCGTCGACGATCACCACGGTGTGCGGCCCCACGTACCGCCGGGCGGCCTCGGCGACCGTGCCCCGGTCGACACTTGCCCAGCCGGTGCCGAGCGGCCCGTCGTCCAGCCGGCGCACCAGTTCCGTCGTACGGGCGGTGGCCTGCTCCCGGTCGTGCGCGAGCAGCAGCCGACAGTCCTGGCCGTGCATCGGCCGTAGATGGGGGAGCCAGCCGAGCCACGCCCACTGACGCCTGCGCTCGTCCGCGTTGCGGGCGCGGTCGGTACTGATGAGCACGATCTCCAGGTCGGCCGGGGAGTGCAGCGCGGCGAGCTGTGCGACCACCGAGCGGGCGAGCCCGGCCAGCCGCTCCCGCGGTCCGGCGAGCCCGAGTGAACCGGCCTCCCGCAGTCCTACGGTCACCGGTACTGCGGGCAGCTCGGCCCGGTCGGTGGTGCCCAGCCGGACCACCAGAGCCTCCGGGTGCTCGGCGTCGCGCTCCCACAGCCGGGGGCCCGGTCCGAGGGCGGTCAGCAGAACGGTCGCCGGATCGGGCCATGTCTCCCCGACCGACGAGCCCGACGAGGGGCGCGACGCCGCGACGGAGGGCGAGGCGGACGGGACCGGTCGGCCCACCGGCCGCGTCTCATCGGGCGTGGCCTCGTGCACCGGCTCGGCCTTGTTGCCCGCCAGTCTGCGGGCCCAGGCTCCTATCCCGCCGCGCCGGGGTGCCTCGTCGTCCGTGGCCCGGCCGGCCGGGCCCTGCCCGCCCCGGTCACCGGCCTCGGCCGGTGCGCCACTCCCGTACGCATGCGCGACGCCCTCGCCGGACCCGAAGCCGGGCGAGACACCCGCGCTGTACGCATGACCGGAGCCGTACCCGCCCGACCCCGACCTCGACTTCTCCGACCCCGAATCCTCCGGGAAGTTCCCGTCCTCGCCGGCGCCGCCCGCTGCCCGCGCCACCCGCAGATGCCCCTCGCCGTCCGGCGCCGTGGCCAGCGTCGGCGTACGCGCTCCCGAGGCCAGTCGCAGCGTCGATTCGCCGAGCCGCAGCAGCGCACCCGGCTTCAGCCGGACCGGGCGGTCGTGCACCTCCGCGCCGTCCAGCGAGGTGCCGTTCGTGGAGCCCAGGTCGGCGACCGAGACCCGGCCGTCCTCGGAGACCGTCACCGCGCAGTGCAGCCGGGACACATCGGGGTCGTCGAGCGGGACGTCCGCGTCGGCGGAGCGGCCGATCCGGATCTGCCCGCCGTGCAGCAGATGGACGCCACCCGCGTCGGGGCCCGCCACCACATGGAGCTGCGCCGGTACGGCATCGTCCGCGGCCTCGTCCTCGCCCGGGACCTGGAGCGACAGCACCGCCCCGTCGACCAGGGGCGGCTCACCCAGCGCGCACCGCTGCGCGTCGAGCCGCTCGCGCCCGGCGAACAGCACCACCGCACCGGTGCCGAGCGAGCCGTCCGGCCCGGTGACGGCCGCGGCGAGATTGGAGGCCACAGTGGCGAGCGCCGTCCCCGCAGGGGCGGTGACGAGCACGTCACAGGTGCGAGCCGGGGTCTGGCCGCTGGGCGGCGCGAGGACGGTCAGCCGGATCTGCATCGCCGTCAGCGGTCCCTTCTGCGCGGGGTGCCCGGCAGGGGAAACGCCCTGTGATTCCCCCCACCCGGCACGGACGCGTCGTCCGGTACAGGTCGTCACGTACCGCGAGGTTCCCGACCCCACAGTTCCGTGCTGGAGGCATCCTCGCACCTGCCACTGACAACACGCCCGGGGGCCACCTGGAATTGATCTTGGAGCGTCGGCTGTGGTCCCAAAAATGCCTGCTTGGGGCGTTCCCGGGAGCCGCGCACGGGAACCGGGCGGCCGCCCGGGAGCGGACATGGGCACGTTTGTGCGGCAACTGTGCGGCAACCATCCGTCCGGCGTGCGCGTCTTCTTCCGGACACGACGGATCACACGTTCCGGACACGACGGCTCACTCGCCGTTCACGACCGGAGAACGACCGACCGGTGTCCCGTTCGAAGGCCGCGGAGCGGCACTAGAGTGGGCCGGAACTCCCGGGCGGCCCCGGGGGACCGCAAGCACCACGATCAGCAGGGAGCGCATGACGTGCGGCCGGTAGGCAGCAAGTACCTGCTCGAGGAGCCGCTGGGACGCGGCGCCACGGGCACCGTCTGGCGTGCCCGCCAGCGGGAGACCGCAGGTTCCGAGGCGGCCGTCGCGGGCCAGCCCGGCGAGACGGTGGCGATCAAGGTCCTCAAGGAGGAGCTCGCCAACGACGCGGACGTCGTGATGCGGTTCCTGCGCGAGCGCTCCGTGTTGCTGCGGCTCACCCACGAGAACATCGTGCGCACCCGTGACCTGGTCGTGGAGGGCGATCTCCTCGCCCTTGTGATGGACCTGGTCGACGGCCCCGACCTGCACCGCTACCTCCGCGAGAACGGCCCGCTCACCCCGGTCGCCGCCTCGCTCCTCACCGCCCAGATCGCGGACGCGCTCGCCGCCAGCCATGCCGACGGCGTCGTCCACCGCGACCTGAAGCCGGCCAACGTCCTGCTCTCCGAGCGCGACGGCCAGATGCACCCGATGCTCACCGACTTCGGCATCGCGCGGCTCGCCGACTCCCCGGGGCTGACCCGGACCCATGAGTTCGTGGGCACGCCCGCCTACGTGGCACCGGAGTCCGCCGAGGGCCGGCCGCAGACGTCCGCGGTCGACATCTACGGTGCGGGCATCCTGCTGTACGAGCTGGTCACCGGGCGACCGCCGTTCGCCGGCGGCACCGCCCTCGAAGTACTGCAACGGCACCTCAGCGAGGAGCCCCGCCGCCCCACCACCGTCCCGGCGCCGCTGTGGACAGTCATGGAGCGCTGCCTGAGCAAGGACCCGGACCGGCGGCCCAGCGCCGAGAACCTGGCCCGTGGACTGCGTACCGTCGCGGCCGGCATCGGCGTGCACGCCAACTCGGCCCAGATCGCCGCCGCCGACGGGGTGGGCGCCCTGCTCGCCCCCGACCCGGCGCCCCCGGCGGTCCCGGGGACCCAGGGTGCGGCCGACCCGACACAGGTGCTGCCGAGCAATGCGGGTGCGTACGACCCGAACGCGGCGACCAGTGTCATGCAGCACGCGCCCGGTCAGGGATACGGGCAGGGCCAGGGCGGGTACGCCGACCCGACCGCGGTCATGCCGCCCGTGCCGACGCGCCCGGACGGCCCGCCGCAGCCCGAGGGCCCGCACCCGTGGCAGTCCCAGCTGCAGGCGGCCCGCGACCGCAACGAGCAGACGCAGGTCCAGTACCTCGACCCGAGCCAGGACCCGCTGCGCCGCCGCCCCCAGCGCCAGCAGCAGCGTCCCCAACAGCCCCAACAGCCCCAGCAACAGCGGCCGCAGCACCAGCAGTACGGGCAGCAGCCCCAACAACAGCAGCAGTACCCCCAGCACCGCCAGCAGCAGCAGTACCCGCAGCAGCAGCCGCAGCGCCAGCAGTACGCGCCCCCGCAGCAGCCGCCGCCCCAGCAGCCGGCCCCGCGCCAGCCCCGCGAGCCGAGGCAGCGCAGCGCCAACCCGACGAAGATCCCGGGCCTCGGCTGCCTCAAGGGATGTCTGTTCACCGTGGTGCTGCTGTTCGTCGCGGGCTGGCTCATCTGGGAACTGACGCCGCTGCAGGACTGGGTGGCCCAGGGCAAGAGCTACTGGCAGGCGATCGGCGACGGGATCTCGGCCGCCACCGACTGGCTCTCCAAACTGGGCGACAGCGGCGCCAACTGACAGCGTGCGCACCACCGACTTCGTGGCTTTGTCGACTTCTGCGGGGCAATTTCGCCCGTAGAAGTGAAGGTTGGCGCCGTGCAGGGCACGCAGCACCCCGATCGACGCGTAACTTTGTCGACCGGGGGTTAGTGAGCGAGGTCCATCGCCAGCCGCTGAGGGAGCAGTCTTGGCACGGAATATCGGCAGCCGGTACACCGCCCACCAGATCCTGGGGCGCGGCAGCGCCGGCACGGTGTGGCTCGGTGAGGGTCCTGAGGGCCCCGTGGCCATAAAGCTCCTCCGCGAGGACCTCGCGTCCGATCAGGAGCTGGTCGGACGCTTCGTCCAGGAGCGCGCCGCCCTGCTCAAGCTCGATCATCCGCACATCGTCGGCGTCCGCGACCTCGTCGTGGACGGCAACGACCTGGCGCTGGTCATGAACCTGGTACGCGGCACGGATCTGCGCACCCGTCTCGACCGCGAGCGCCGCCTCGCCCCCGAGGCAGCGGTCGCGATCATCGCGGACGTGGCCGACGGCCTCGCCGCCGCGCATGCCGCCGGAGTGGTGCACCGCGACGTCAAGCCGGAGAACATCCTGCTCGACATGGAGGGCCCGCTCGGCCCCGGCGGCTCGCACCCGGCCCTGCTCACGGACTTCGGCGTCGCGAAGCTCATCGACACCCCGCGCCGCACCAAGGCCACGAAGATCATCGGTACGCCGGACTATCTGGCCCCCGAGATCGTCGAGGGTCTCCCGCCGCGCGCCGCCGTGGACATCTATGCCCTCGCGACGGTGCTGTACGAGCTCCTCGCGGGCTTCACGCCGTTCGGCGGCGGCCACCCCGGCGCGGTGCTGCGCCGCCATGTCACGGAGACGGTGGTCCCGCTCCCCGGCATCCCCGAGGAGCTCTGGCAGCTCCTGGTCCAGTGCCTGGCCAAGGCCCCGGCCTCCCGGCTGCGCGCCTCCGAACTCGCGGCCCGCCTGCGCGAACAGCTCCCGCACCTGGCCGGCATCCCGCCCCTCGACGTGGACGAGCCGGACACCGAACCGGAACCGCAGCCGTACGACGAGCAGCAGTACACCCCCAACCCCGACGAACCCCGCCGCCGCGGCGCGGTCCCGCTGGTCCCCGGCGCGTCTCCCGACTCCAACCGCGACACCCACACGAGCATGCGCGTCCCCGCCCCGGACGAACTCTCCGGCGGCCCCAGGGGCACGGCCCGGGCCCCGCGGGCCCCGGGCCAGCCTCGCCCCGGCTCGGCCCGCAACAAGTCAGCCGCCATCCGCAAACGCCGCATCACGCTCGGCGCGGTGGCGATAGTGCTGTGCGCGGCACTGGGTGTCGGCGGCTGGATGGCCCTGAGCGGCAACGACGCGGGCGCGACACCACAGGACCCGGGGAGCTCGGCACCGGCGGTGCCGTAGGCCCGTGGAGGTTCGAGCGGGTCCGGCCACTGTGGTCCCGGACACCCTGAGTCCGGCCGCCGGGCGGCCCGGCGGCCCCGTGCGCAAGGATTCCGGGCAGTGATCAAGCAGCCCGGGGCAGGTCCGCGCCGACAGCCGTTACGCTGGACCCGTGGCAGTCGTCGATATTTCCGAAGAGCTGAAGTCCCTCTCCTCGACCATGGGGTCGATCGAGGCCGTCCTGGACCTGGATGCGCTGAGGGCGGACATCGCCGCGCTCGAGGAGCAGGCGGCGGCGCCGTCCCTCTGGGACGACCCCGACGCGGCACAGAAGATCACCAGCAAGCTTTCGCACCTCCAGGCCGAGGTCCGCAAGACCGAGGCGCTGCGCGGCCGCATCGACGATCTTGCGGTTCTTTTCGAGCTCGCCCAGGACGAGGCCGACGCCGACACCCTCGCCGAGGCCGAGGCGGAGCTGGAGTCCGTCAGGAAGGCGCTCGACGAGATGGAGGTCCGTACCCTCCTCTCCGGGGAGTACGACTCCCGTGAGGCGCTGGTCAACATCCGGGCCGAGGCCGGTGGCGTCGACGCCGCCGACTTCGCCGAGAAGCTCCAGCGCATGTACATCCGCTGGGCCGAGCGGCACGGCTACAAGACCGAGGTCTACGAGACGTCGTACGCGGAAGAGGCCGGCATCAAGTCGACCACCTTCGCCGTGCAGATTCCGTACGCCTACGGCACGCTCTCCGTCGAGCAGGGCACCCACCGGCTCGTCCGGATCTCGCCCTTCGACAACCAGGGCCGCCGCCAGACGTCCTTCGCGGGCGTCGAGGTGCTGCCGGTGGTCGAGACGACCGACCACATCGAGATCGACGAGTCCGAGCTGCGCGTCGACGTGTACCGCTCCTCCGGCCCCGGTGGCCAGGGCGTCAACACGACCGACTCCGCGGTGCGCCTGACCCACCTGCCGACCGGCATCGTCGTCTCCTGCCAGAACGAGCGCTCGCAGATCCAGAACAAGGCATCCGCGATGAACGTCCTCCAGGCGAAGCTCCTTGAGCGCCGCCGCCAGGAGGAGCAGGCCAAGATGGACGCGCTCAAGGGCGACGGCGGCAACTCCTGGGGCAACCAGATGCGTTCGTACGTCCTGCACCCGTACCAGATGGTCAAGGACCTGCGTACGGAGTTCGAGATCGGCAACCCGGAAGCGGTCTTCAACGGCGAGATCGACGGCTTCCTGGAGGCGGGCATCCGCTGGCGCAAGCAGCGGGAGAAGTAGCAACCAGTTCGCGCGCGTACGGCGGTGCCGGGGCCCTCACAGGGCTCCGGCACCGCCGTTTTCGGTACCCGGCGGACACCGTGGCGCGTGCGGAATTCCGTCGCCCGAAGGGGAGTTGGGGCCGCGAGTTGCGTAGGCCCCGTGGTGAGTGCGTCACAGTCGTGATTCTGATTGGCGGTCAACTGCTCGCAAAACGGTGCACATTGCACGGAACAGGCTTGACGTAGTCCTTAACTCTGGACAGGGTGCTAGTGCAGCATGCGTATGTCTGGGACGGGTGTGGGCGGGGGAGGGCGGCTTGGCTACGGCAGTACGTGGCCCGGCAGGCCGAGAGCGCAACCCCTGGCAGAGCCGTGAGCCCGCATATGGCTGCTCCATTGACGAGAACAGCTACTGGGGGTAGCAGCAGATGACCAAGAAGACGCGAGTCCGCGTCGCGCGGATAGCCGCCGGTGCGGTAATCGCCGCGGGTGCCTCGCTGACCGCTGCCGGCGCGGCGCAGGCCGTCGGTATCGGTGTCAACATCGGTGGGCTCTCGGCCACGGCCGAGGCCAACGAGGACGGTCTCGACGTCGGCCTGGGTATCCAGGGAGACACCGAGGGCGGTGACGCCGCCGGCGGTGCCGATGTGTCCGGTGGCGGTGACGCTGCTGGTGGTGGCGATGCTGCTGGTGGTGGTGACGCTGCTGGTGGTGGTGACGCTGCTGGTGGTGGCGATGCTGCTGGTGGTGGTGACGCTGCTGGTGGTGGCGATGCTGCTGGTGGCGGTGACGCGGCTGTTGGTGGTGGCGACGCGGCTGTTGGTGGCGGTGACGCGGCTGTCGGCGGTGGCGACGCTGCTGTTGGTGGTGGCGACGCTGCGGTTGGTGGCGGTGACGCGGCTGTCGGCGGTGGCGACGCTGCTGTTGGTGGTGGCGACGCTGCTGTTGGTGGTGGCGACGCTGCTGTTGGTGGCGGTGACGCTGCGGTTGGTGGTGGCGACGCTGCGGTTGGTGGCGGTGACGCTGCGGTTGGTGGCGGTGACGCGACTGTCGGCGGCGGCGACGCTGCAACGGGCGGTAACGGCTCAGGCGGTCAGCAGGCCGGCGGCAGCAACTCCTCCGGCTCGACCACCGGCGGTGACACCAACACCTGCACCGTCGACCTCGACAGCGTCGCGTGCGCGGACAACACCGACACCGACAGTGTCGGCAACCAGCCGGTCGAGCAGGGCAAGGGCAAGGACGAGCTCGCCGAGACCGGTGCGGCCGAGACCACGTTCCTGCTGGTCGGCGCCGCGACGATGATCGCCGGCGGCATCGGCTTCCGGATCCTGCCGCGTCTGGTGAACGGCCGTACGGTCGCCTAAGGCCCCTGTGGCCGGTGGACGCGCCTGCGTACACAGAAGGGCCCGGGACAGCCGATCGGCTGTCCCGGGCCCTTCTACGTACGCTCACGTACTCACTCCGCCATGCGGGCGGCGGCGGTTACAGACAGCTACCCGGTCATACGGTCTGGTGCGCCAGCAGTGCCAGCGTCGCCAGCAGTACCACCAGCAGCGCGACCAGCATCGCCGGGCTCAGGCCCGCGAAGAGTCCCTGTTGCTCTTCCTGCTGCTGCAGCCGTGCGCGGCTGGCCCGGCATACCGGGCACCGGCCCTCGTTCACGGGCGCCGCGCAGTTTGCGCAAACCAATCGGTCATAGGTCATGCGCTTTCCTCCTCCCGCGCGGCGGAGCCGCATACGTTCTCTCCGCACAACGCTCATGGAAACGCATCCGTTCCCCCTCCACTCTGCCAGCTCGCGCGGATTTCGGCGCGGCCCGCCGGAAACGCCCGGTCCGTTCCGGCTCCGGTTGAGCCCCGGCGCGGTTCCGTTCCGCCATAAATCGCCCATCAGCGGACGCGCGCCTGCACGCCTCAGCCCGGTTCGCGTATGGTCACGCACACCTACTCCCGGCCGACCGTGGTGCATCCGTGATCCGATTCGACAACGTCTCCAAGACCTACCCGAAGCAGAGCCGTCCCGCTCTACGGGATGTGTCTCTCGATATCGAGAAGGGCGAGTTCGTCTTCCTGGTGGGCTCCTCCGGCTCCGGCAAGTCCACCTTCATGCGACTCATCCTCCGCGAGGAGCGTGCCAGTCAGGGCATGGTCCACGTCCTCGGCAAGGACCTCGCGCGCCTGTCCAACTGGAAGGTGCCCCAGATGCGCCGCCAGCTGGGCACGGTCTTCCAGGACTTCCGACTGCTCCCCAACAAGACCGTCGCGGAGAACGTGGCGTTCGCCCAGGAAGTCATCGGCAAGCCGCGCGGCGAGATCCGCAAGGCCGTACCGCAGGTCCTCGACCTGGTCGGCCTCGGCGGCAAGGAGGACCGGATGCCCGGTGAGCTCTCCGGTGGTGAGCAGCAGCGCGTGGCGATCGCGCGGGCATTCGTGAACCGTCCCATGCTGCTGATCGCGGACGAGCCGACCGGAAACCTCGACCCGCAGACCTCCGTGGGCATCATGAAGCTGCTGGACCGGATCAACCGGACCGGGACCACCGTCATCATGGCGACCCACGACCAGAACATCGTCGACCAGATGCGCAAGCGCGTGATCGAGCTCGAGAAGGGCCGTCTCGTACGCGACCAGGCCCGCGGCGTCTACGGCTACCAGCACTGAGCGGATCCGGCCGCGCCGGACCCGCTGAGCATCGAGTACTGAAAGGACGCCATGCGCGCCCAGTTCGTCCTGTCGGAGATCGGCGTCGGTCTCCGTCGCAATCTCACGATGACCTTCGCCGTCGTCGTCTCCGTCGCCCTCTCGCTCGCCCTGTTCGGCGGCGCGCTGCTGATGCGCGAGCAGGTCAGCACGATGAAGGACTACTGGTACGACAAGGTCAACGTCTCGATCTTCCTCTGCAGCAAGAACGACGCGGAGTCGGCGGCCAACTGCTCCAAGGGCGCCGTCACCGCTGAGCAGAAGAAGGAGATCGAGACCGACCTCGGAAAGATGAAGGCCGTCGAGAAGGTCACCTACGAGTCGGCCGACGAGGCGTACAAGCACTACCAGGAGCAGTTCGGCGACTCCCCGATGGCCGGCAACATCACGCCGGACCAGATGCAGGAGTCGTTCCGCGTCAAGCTGCACGACCCGAAGAAGTACAAGGTCGTCGCCACCGCCTTCGCGGGCCGTGTCGGGGTGCAGTCCGTCCAGGACCAGAGATCCATCCTGGACAACCTCTTCGGGCTGATGAACGGCATGAATGTGGCCGCGATCTTCGTCATGGCGCTGATGCTGGTCATTGCGCTGATGCTGATCGTGAACACCGTCCGCGTCTCGGCGTTCAGCCGGCGCCGCGAGACGGGCATCATGCGGCTCGTCGGTGCTTCCGGGTTCTACATCCAGATGCCGTTCATCATGGAGGCAGCGTTCGCCGGGCTCATCGGTGGCGTGCTCGCCTGCATCATGCTGCTGGCCGGGCGGTACTTCCTGATCGACGGTGGTCTGGCCCTCCAGTCGAAGCTGAATCTGATCGACTTCATCGGCTGGGACGCGGTCCTCACCAAGCTGCCGCTGGTCCTTGCGATCGGGCTGCTGATGCCCGCCGTTGCCGCACTCTTCGCGCTGCGCAAGTACCTCAAGGTGTGACATGCGCCCCGTGGGGCGCGCGGTGAACCCGCCGTGCGCCCTCGGAGTGTTGTCCTAGACTCAACGCCATGTCGGGCCCCACGCACGCTCTCGGGCCCCGCGGTCTCTGCCGCGGGGCGGCCCTGACATTGGTCTTCGCGAGCGTCCTGGCCACCGGGGCGGCCACCGGATCGCTGCCGCACGGGCACGGGACGAGCACCGCGATGAAAGCCCGTGCCGTCGCCTCCACCGCCGACCGCGACGAGGTCGCGCACGCCGCCGCCGAGGCACTGGCCGACGGCAAGTCCGCTACGGAGGCGGCCGAGGAGGTCGTCAGCCGCAGCGGGGACCGCTGGGGCGCGGTGTACGACGAGCGGGAGTACGAGGAGTTCGAGCAGGCCCTCGACGGCTCGTACACGGGGGTCGGACTGGCCGCGAAGCGCTCGGCCGACGGGCTGGTCGCCGTGGCCCGGGTCCAGCCGGGCGGCCCCGCCGACCGGGCCGGTATCGAGCGGGACGACCTGCTCCGTACGGTCGACGGCCACCGGGTCGACAAACGCCCCGTCGCCGAGGTCGTCGCCCTGCTGCGCGGGGACCGTACGAGCGCCGCCGCGGGCACCACCGTCGTGCTGGGCGTCCAGCGCGGCGCCACCGGCCCGACGAGGACCCTGACGCTGACCCGGGCCCGGCTCATCACCGAGGCCGTCACCGTCCAGAAAATCGGACCGGACCGTTCCGATTCCTCCACAGCTGTACTGATCAAGGTCGACTCGTTCACCAAGGGCGCCGGCGCCAAGGTCCGCGACGCGGTCCGGAGCGCACCCGCGGGCGCCGGGGTGCTGCTCGATCTCCGGGGCAATTCCGGCGGGCTGGTCACCGAAGCCGTGGTCGCCGCCTCCGCGTTCCTCGACGGCGGGCTGGTCGCCACGTACGACGTGCACGGCGAGCAGCGAGCCCTCTACGCCGAGCCGGGCGGCGACACCGTACGACCCCTCGTCGTCCTCATCGACGGCGGCACCATGAGCGCGGCCGAGCTGCTCACCGGCGCCCTCCAGGACCGGGGCCGCGCCGTCACCGTCGGCTCGCGTACCTTCGGCAAGGGCTCCGTCCAGATGCCCAGCAAGCTCGCAGGCGGCTCGGTCGCCGAGCTGACCGTCGGCCACTACCGCACCCCGGCGGGGCGCAGCGTCGACGGGCACGGCATCACCCCGGACCTCGCGGTCTCCTCCCGGACCCTGCAGCGGGGCGAGACAGTATTGAGTGGCCTCGGGGGTGGGTCGTAGTGCGAAAATGGCCGCACTATGGCTAAGGAAAAGGACACAGGGCGCAAGCTCATCGCGCAGAACAAGAAGGCGCGGCACGACTACCACATCCTCGACACCTATGAGTGCGGTCTCGTACTGATGGGCACCGAGGTCAAGTCGCTGCGGCTGGGCCGGGCCTCGCTGGTGGACGGCTTCGTCCAGATCGACCGGCATGAGGCGTGGCTGCACAACATCCATGTCCCCGAGTACGTGCAGGGGACCTGGACCAACCACTCCGCCAAGCGCAAGCGCAAGCTGCTGATGCACCGGGCCGAGATCGACAAGCTGGAGTCGAAGTCGCAGGAGACCGGGCACACGATCGTGCCGCTCGCGCTGTACTTCAAGGACGGCCGGGTCAAGGTCGAGATCGCGCTCGCCAAGGGCAAGAAGGAGTTCGACAAGCGGCAGACGCTGCGGGAGAAGCAGGACCTGCGGGAGACGAACCGCGCGATCTCGGCGGCCCGGCGGCGTCAGCGGAGCGCCTGAGCGCGCTCCGGCAGGAATAGGCTGGCACCGTCGGGCGTTGGTCACGTACGATGGCACTGCACCTCACAGCGGGTGTGCCTTTGAAAAATCAACATGGGGATGATCGGTTTCGACAGCGGATGTCGAAGCAGGGGAAGCGAGCCGAGGAAGCGGCAATGATCTCGTAAACCATATGTCGCAACCAATAATCGCCACTTCCAAGAGCGATTCCCAGTCCTTCGCCCTCGCTGCCTAATAAGCAGTGAGTGAGGGACCCTTAATGGGTGTCAGCCCGGGGGTGTTCCCGACCCGGACCCTGGCATAATCTAGGGGACTAAACCACTGAGCCCGGTCACGGGGTTCAGTGGGAAATCAAACAGTGACTGGGCCCGTCGGAGACTTGTTCGCGAGATCTCCGGGGCCGAGAAAATCGCAGCGAACTGCGCTCGGAGAAGCCCTGATTCTGCACCGTTGGACGCGGGTTCGATTCCCGCCATCTCCACAATTCCCATGTGAACGAGGACCCCGTTGCCCACCGGCAGCGGGGTCCTCGTTCGTGTCCGGGGTCATGTCCGGGGTCATGTCCGGCGGATTCCGGCCGCCGCGACGGCCAGGGCGAGTCCCGCCGCGCACACCGGGACGACGTATCCCGAGACCGCCCCCGTGTGCTCGACCATCCAGCCGCCGGCCGCCGAACCGGCCGCTATCCCGCCCAGCAGCGCGGTGACCGAGAGCGTCATGCCCTCGTTCAACTGACCCTCGGGGGTCAGCCGTTGCACCAGCGTCATCCCGGTGACCATCGTCGGCGCCGTGGCCGCGCCCGCCAGCAGCAGACTGCCGGCCAGCGTGAGCAGCGAATCGCTCGCGGAGGCGGCGAGCAGCGGCAGGGACATCAGCGTCGTCATCCCCGCCAGGCACCACAGCAGCCGGCGCCGGATGTCCGTGGCCGGGCGCAGCGATCCGTACAGCAGTCCCGCCGCACACGAGCCGCCGGCCTGGAGCGCCAGGATCGCGCCGCCGGCGTGCGCGATCGTGACGACCTCCATGGCGCCGAAGACCGCGCCGGTGGCGAGGAAAGTGGCGAGCAGCGCGGGCATGCCGCGGGTACGCAGCGGGGAACCCGCCCGGGTGCGGGGCGCCACCGGGGGCTCCGTGGCGCGCTGGGCGGCGAAGACCAGCACGCCGGTCATCAGCAGGATCGCGCCGATCAGCGTCCCGGCCTCCGGGAAGAGCGCCGCGCACAGGAGCGCGGCGAGGGCGGGGCCGAGCATGAAGCACATTTCGTCGGCGGCCTGTTCGAAGGAGTTCGCGGTGTGCAGCGCGGCCGGGTCGCCGCGGTGCAGATGGGCCCAGCGGGCGCGGGACATGCCGCCGGTGTTGGGGGTGGTGGCGGTGGCGGCGTAGGCGGCGA
This sequence comes from Streptomyces sp. NPDC051664, assembly GCF_044453545.1. Classification (NCBI taxonomy): domain Bacteria; kingdom Bacillati; phylum Actinomycetota; class Actinomycetes; order Kitasatosporales; family Streptomycetaceae; genus Streptomyces; species Streptomyces sp. NPDC051664. The sequence goes on from NZ_JBITCU010000008.1 coordinate 62,263, forward strand.
AGAGTGTCCAGGCCGGGGCGTCGTAGTGCACGCAGAGCAGCAGCGCGAGCGATCCGAGCACGGCGATCGCGGTGGCGGGCACGGAGATCCTGGCCTGGCCGTACCGGTCGACGAGCCGGGCCGTCCAGGGCGCGACGACGGCGGTCGCGGCGAGTCCGGTCGCGGTGACCGCTCCGGCCAGGGCGTACGAGCCGCGCGACCCGGCGATCATGATCACGGCGCTGACGCTGAACATTCCCATCGGCAGCCGCGCGATCAGATTGCCGGTGGTGAAGGCGCGGGCGCCGGGGGTGGCGAGCAGGCGGCGGTACGGGTTGGCGGAGGCCCTACGGGCGGGGGCGCCGGTGCGCGGGGCGATCACCAGCAGGTCGCCGGAGACGGCGTGCAGCGGTGTGGTGGGCGTGTCGGACGGCATGGTTCAACCCTCGCGGCGTCCGGCCGGTGCGGTCCAACACCTGCTCCGCACCCATTCACGCACATCTGTTGTAAGTTCGGGCCCGTGACCTCCTCCGATACCGATCCCCGGCTGTTGCGCGCCTTCGTCACCGTCGCCGAGGAGCTGCACTTCACCCGCGCCGCCGCCCGGCTCTACGTCGCCCAGCAGGCACTCAGCCGTGACATCCGGCGGCTGGAGCGCGAACTCGGTGCGGAGCTGTTCGTACGGACCACCCGGCAGGTCTCCCTCACGCCCGACGGTGAACGGCTGCTGCCGCACGCCCGCCGGGTGATCGCCGCCCACGACGACCTCCGCGCCGCCTGGGCGATCCAGACGCGCCCACTGCTGGTCGACATCAGCGCCCCGGTCGGGACCGGCCACCGGCTGCTCGGGCTGGCCCGCAGCGAGGCGCCGGGGGTGGAGTTCGTGGCGCGCTATCTGAGCGGGCTGACGGGGGCGGCGGCGGAGATCCTGGCCGGGCGGCTCGATGTCTCCTTCGGCCGGGTGGCAGGGCTCGATCCGGCGGTACGGGCGGGGCTGGCGCATCAGCCGGTCTGCTTCGAGCGGCTGACCGTCCTGCTGCGCGACGACCATCGTCTGGCGTCGCTCGCCCAGGTCCCGCTGGCGGCTCTGGCGGGGGAGCGGCTGTACGCGGCGGCGGGCAACCCGGCCACGGCGGAATGGACCGACCTCGCGGAGCGGCTGTTCGCGGGGCGGGGGATCGAACTGGCGGCGCCCTTCCCGGAGATCGTGGGGGAGGAGGAGTTCGTACGGGTGGTGCGGAAGCAGGGCTGGTCGGTGCTGGCGAGCACCGAGTTCATCGAGGTGCCGGGGATGGTCGTACGGCCGCTGGTCGACCCCGTGCCGCTGTCACCGGTGTCGCTGGTGTGGCGCAAGGGGCTGAAACACCCGGGGGTGGATGCGCTGCGGCGCGTCGCGGCGGGGGTGACGACGGCGGAACGGGGGCTGGAGGTGCCTGCCGGGAGCTGGCTTCCCGAGGGAGAGCTGTCCTTCATGTCGTAGGCATGCCGATGCCGCAGGGCGCTGATCTGACATGTTGGCCGATTGTTGACCAACGTTGGCTCAACTCCAGGACAGATAAACGTGGATTGTGCATGTAAGGGCGGATCTTCTTTTCGGTGCAGGCTGTGTGAAATCGGTGTATCCCCCATTCCTGGACATCACTCGTTCAGGGGTAATTTCGTCAGCTTCGTGCGCCACATTCATCCTCCGGGTGCAAGGTGCTGGGGGGCGCACGGACCGGGTGGGGGCCCAGTCCGCCGGTACGTAACTGGCTCAAACGTGCGCACCCGTTGTTCTGAGTGGGGGATGTGCCTACACCTGTGGAAAATTGGCGTGAAGGTGCCCGTACCGGGCACACGCACGAGCCGAACGATGTCACCGTCCAGCTCGACGGTCTCGGACGTCAGCTCTCCGAACTAACTGCCGAACCAGGAGTCCCCGAAGGCTCCGACGGTCCGGTCTTCGTCGACGAGAGCGGCCGGCGCAGCAAGACGTTCAGGCGTCTGGGCTGGGTCCTTGCCGCGGTCTGCGCCTGCTACGCGGTGACGCTGGTCGTCGCCCTGCTCGGCGGCAATTCCAGCGCGCCGTGGCTGCCGCTCTCCGGCCAGAAACAGCACAAGAAGGCGGACGAGGCCCCGGCGCCGTCCGTTCCGTCGGGCAGCGCCGACGCGGTCGTGCCGGTGGGCGCGACACCGGGCGCCGCGGAGACGGAGCAGGTGGCCGGTGGCAGTGCGACGCCATCGGCCGGCGCCGGTTCCGGCAGCGCGTCCGCGCCCGGCAAGGACCCGTCGAAGCCGACGCCCGTCGTGCCGCCGAAGGCCAGCGCCACCACCGGCGGCGGCAAGAAGCCGGAACCGGGGACCCCGACCCCCGGTCCGCCCGCCGCCACCACGACGCCGCCCGTCGATCCCGGTCCGACCGTGACGCCGAGCCCGCCCGTCGAGTCCCCGGATCCTCCTGTGCAGCAAGAAGGCGCCCAGTAAATGACCACCCCCGCCTTGCGGGGCAGGCACAACAGACAGAAGCGGAACCAGCGGCGCAGGCTACCCATGCGCTATCTGCTGCCATCCGTATTTCTCGTTGCCCTGCTCGCCATGCTGATGTTGCGCGGTTACGTGCACAGCGAAATCCTCGCCGACCACCGGGTCCAGGCGCCGGCGCCCACCGACCAGGTGCCCGACGCGATCCTCGACGGCGGCCCGGTCATCGACGCCCGGAGCGCCACCGCGCCCGCCAAGACGCTGCGCATCCCCGATCACCGGATCGTGCTGACCTTCGACGACGGGCCGGATCCGGTGTGGACCCCGCAGGTCCTCGACGCGCTGAAGAAGTACGACGCGCACGGCGTCTTCTTCGTCACCGGGACGATGGCCTCGCGCTACCCCGGCCTCGTCCGGCGCATGGTCGACGAGGGGCACGAGGTCGGGCTGCACACCTTCAACCACCCGGATCTCTCCTACCAGTCGCACTCCCGTGTCGACTGGGAGCTGTCCCAGAACCAGCTGGTACTGGCGGGCGCGGCAGGCATCCGTACGTCCCTGTTCCGGCCGCCGTACTCGTCGTTCGCCGACGCCATGGACAACAAGTCCTGGCCGGTCACCCAGTACGTCGGCACGCGCGGCTACCTCACCGTCGTCAACAACACCGACAGCGAGGACTGGAAGCGCCCCGGGGTCCCCGCGATCATCGAACAGGCCACCCCCAAGGGCGGCAAGGGCGCCGTCATCCTGATGCACGACTCCGGCGGCGACCGGTCCCAGACCGTGGCCGCCCTGGGCGAGTTCCTGCCGCGGATGCAGCAGCGGGGCTACACGTTCACCAACCTCACCACCGCCCTCGGCGCCCCCAGTGCGCACACCCCAGTGGCCGGGTTCGCACTGTGGAAGGGCAAGGCCTTCGTCCTCACCGTCGATCTCTCCGAGAGACTCACCGACGTGCTGGTGGCCGGGCTCGCCGTCATCGGGGTCCTCGTCCTCGTCCGCTTCGGGCTGATGCTGCTGCTGTCCTTCCTGCACTCCCGGAAGGTCCGCAGGAGGGACTTCAGCTGGGGGCCTGCGTTCCGTCACCCCGTCTCGGTGCTCGTGCCCGCGTACAACGAACGCGAATGCATCGCCAACACCGTGCGTTCCCTGGTGGCGAGCGAGCATCCCATCGAGATCATCGTCATCGACGACGGCTCGACGGACGGCACGGCGGACATCGTCGAGGCGTTGCGGCTGCCGAACGTCCGCGTCATCCGCCAGCGCAACGCCGGCAAGCCCTGCGCCCTCAACAACGGCATCGCACACGCCCGTCACGAGATCGTCGTGATGATGGACGGCGACACGGTCTTCGAACCGGCCACCGTCCGTGAACTGGTCCAGCCGTTCGCCGACCCCAAGGTCGGCGCCGTCGCCGGGAACGCCAAGGTCGGCAACCGCGACTCGCTGATCGGCGCCTGGCAGCACATCGAGTACGTGATGGGCTTCAACCTCGACCGCCGGATGTACGACATGCTGCGCTGCATGCCGACCATCCCCGGCGCGGTCGGGGCCTTCCGCCGCGACGCGCTGGACCGTATCGGCGGTATGAGCGAGGACACTCTCGCCGAGGACACCGACGTCACGATGGCGCTGCACCGCGACGGCTGGCAGGTCGTCTACGCGGAGAACGCCCGTGCCTGGACCGAGGCGCCGGAGACCGTGCAGCAGCTGTGGTCGCAGCGGTACCGGTGGTCGTACGGCACCATGCAGGCGATCTGGAAGCACCGTCGCGCCGTCGTCGAGCGCGGCCCGTCCGGCCGCTTCGGGCGCGTCGGACTGCCGTTCGTCGCCCTGTTCATGGTCGTCGCCCCGCTGCTCGCGCCCCTCATCGATGTCTTCCTGCTGTACGGACTGGTCTTCGGCCCCACCGAGAAGACCGTCGGCGCCTGGCTCGGCGTACTCGCGGTGCAGGCCGTCTGCGCCGCGTACGCCTTCCGGCTCGACAGGGAACGCATGACACATCTGATCTCGCTGCCCCTCCAGCAGATCCTCTACCGGCAGCTCATGTACGTGGTGCTGCTCCAGTCCTGGATCACCGCACTCACCGGCGGCCGGCTGCGCTGGCAGAAGCTTCGCCGTACGGGAGTGGTGGAGGCGCCCGGCGTGATGGTGAGCCAGCGCGGGCGCAGCAACGATCGGAGACCTGTCGCATGACGAGCAGTTACACCCCGGCGTTCCCCCCGCCCCGCACGGCCCCGGTGCCCGCCCGGTCCGCCCCGCCGGCACCGGAGGCGTCGGCGCCGTCCGCCCCGGCTGCCACGAAGAGGCCGGGCCGCGACCGCTACCTCGACCTGCTGCGCGCTGTGGCCCTCGTCCGTGTCGTCGTCTTCCACGTCTTCGGCTGGGCCTGGCTGACGGTCGTGTTCCCCTCCATGGGCGTCATGTTCGCCCTCGCGGGTTCGCTGATGGCGCGCTCGCTGGACCGCCCCGCCCCGGCCGTCGTGCGGGCCCGGCTCCGCCGCCTGCTGCCCCCGATGTGGGCGTTCGCCGCGGTGGTCGTCCCGATCATGTTCGTCCTCGGCTGGAAGCCCCTGAAGGAGGAAGGTATCTGGTGGTTCATCAAGCTGGGCTGCTACCTCCTCCCGGTCGGCGCCCCGCCGTATCCGGAGGAGAGTGGCTCGCCGGGCGGGTTCCTGGAGCAGTCCTGGGCGGACCAGGCCGTCGGACCGCTCTGGTACATCCGTGCCTACCTCTGGTTCGTGCTCGCCTCGCCGCTGCTGCTGAAGGCCTTCCGCAGACTGCCCTGGGCGACTCTGCTCGCGCCGCTCGGTCTCACCGCCGTGATCGGCACCGGACTGGTCACCGTGCCCGGGGAGACCGGCGAGGGACTCGTCGACTTCGCGGTGTTCGGCTCCTGCTGGGTCCTCGGCTTCGCCCACCACGACGGACTTCTGAAGAAGGTCCCGCGCTATCTGGCGGTCTCGCTCGCCGCGTTCCTGATGGCGTTCGGACTGTGGTGGGCCGCGGGGCATCTGACGCAGGAGGGCTGGAACCTCGACGAGATCCCGCTGGCCCAGTCGGCCTGGTCGCTCGGCTTCTGCGCGATTCTGCTCCAGTACGCACCGTCCTGGCAGCAGCTCCCCGGCAGGCTGGCCCGGTGGGACAGCCTGATCACCCTCGCCAACAACCGTGCGGTGACGATCTACCTCTGGCACAACGTGCTGATCATGGCGACCTCGCCGCTCATAGACCAGCTGTGGAACATCCCCTGGGTCGGTGACCGCATCGGTCCGTACATCGACTCCTCGTACGCGGTGCTGATGCTGCTCCTGGTCTGGCCGCTGCTGGCGCTGGTGATCCTCGCGGTCGGCTGGGTCGAGGACGTCGCCGCGAGGCGCAGCCCCCGGCTGTGGCCCACCGGCGCGACCGCGAGACGGAAGAACGCACCGGCCCCGCACTGACCGGCCTTCTCCTCACCGGGCCGTCCCCGTCCCGGTGAGAGCAAGGTTGCCCACCGGTCACCTCGCGGCATCGCACCGAAACGCGCGCTCCCTAGCGTCGAGGCAGACGACCCGACACCCGTGGAACGCGAACCGTGGAGGCGTGATGGCCGGCAGGTGGATCGAGCGGTGGGAGCCGGAGGACGAGATCTTCTGGGAGGAGAAGGGCGAGCGGATCGCCCGCCGGAATCTGTGGTTCTCCGTGCTCTCCGAGCACATCGGGTTCTCGATCTGGACCCTGTGGTCGGTGATGGTGCTGTTCATGGGGCCGGAGTACGGGGTCGACCCGGCCGGGAAGTTCTTCCTGATCTCGACGGCGACGCTGGTCGGGGCCCTGGCCCGGGTCCCGTACACGTTCGCCGTCGCCAGGTTCGGCGGGCGGAACTGGACGGTGATCAGCGCCCTGACCCTCCTCGTGCCGACCGTCGCCGCGTACCTGGTGATGGAGCCCGGGACCTCGTACACCACCTTCCTCGTGGTGGCCGCGCTCGCCGGGATCGGCGGCGGGAACTTCGCCTCGTCGATGACGAACATCAACGCCTTCTTCCCGCTCCGCAAGAAGGGCTGGGCGCTCGGGCTCAACGCGGGCGGCGGCAACATCGGCGTACCCGTCGTGCAGCTCGTCGGGCTGCTGGTGATCGGCACGGCGGGCGCCACCCACCCGCGGATCGTGCTCGCCGTGTACGTACCGCTGATCGTCGCCGCCGCCCTGTGCGCCGCGTCCTTCATGGACAACCTGGCCCCCGTGCAGAACGACACCGGGGCCGCGAAGGACGCCGTCCGTGACCCGCACACCTGGATCATGTCGGTGCTCTACATCGGCACCTTCGGCTCCTTCATCGGCTACAGCTTCGCCTTCGGGCTGGTCCTGCAGACCCAGTTCGGCCGGACCCCGCTGCAGGCCGCCTCGCTCACCTTCATCGGCCCGCTGCTCGGCTCGCTCATCCGGCCCGCGGGAGGGTGGCTCGCCGACCGGTACGGCGGTGCCCGGATCACTCTGTGGAACTTCGCCGCGATGGCCGCAGCGACCGGCGTCGTCGTGTACGCCTCCGGCATCGAGTCGCTCGCCGTGTTCCTCGTCGGGTTCATCGCCCTCTTCGTCCTGACCGGGCTGGGCAACGGATCGACGTACAAGATGATCCCCGGCATCTTCCATGCCAAGGCGATCGCCCAGGGGCTGCGCGGCGAGGAGGCCGCGGCCCACGGGCGACGGCTGTCCGGGGCGGCCATGGGACTCATCGGTGCCGTCGGTGCGCTCGGCGGGCTCGCCATCAACCTCGCGTTCCGGCAGTCCTTCCAGACCGCGGGCACCGGCACGGCGGCCTTCTGCACCTTCCTCGCCTTCTACGGGGCGTGTTTCACGGTCACTTGGGCGGTATACCTTCGCCGCGCCGCCGTCGTCCCCGCGAAGCCGCAGCTCAGTTACGCCGAGGTGTGATCATGACCGTCCGGCGTCGGGACGACGTAACGGGCGGGAAATACGGGTGAACCGAGCCTGTCACGCTTCCTTGGCAGTCTCGGTCCTCCGCATCAACGAGCAGCGGGACGAGAGCCGGTAGACCACATGCGCGACGACGAACAGCACGGGCCCCTCGCGGGTTTCACGGTCGGGGTGACCGCCGCGCGCCGCGCGGACGAACTCGGCACCCTGTTGCAGCGACGGGGTGCCACCGTCGTACACGCGCCCGCCCTGCGGATCGTGCCGCTCGCCGACGACAGCGAACTCCTCGCCGCCACCGAGGAACTCATCGACCAGGTTCCCGACGTGGTCGTCGCGACCACCGCGATCGGCTTCCGCGGCTGGATCGAGGCCGCCGACGGCTGGGGCATCGGCGACCGGCTGGTCGACCGGCTGCGCACGGTCGAACTGCTGGCCCGCGGACCGAAGGTGAAGGGCGCCGTCCGGGCCGCCGGGCTCACCGAGGCCTGGTCGCCCGGCTCCGAGTCCATGGCCGAGGTCCTGGACAGGCTCCTCGACGAGGGCGTCGAAGGCCGCCGCATCGCACTCCAGCTGCACGGCGAACCACTGCCGGGCTTCGTCGAGTCGCTGCGGGCGGGCGGCGCCGAAGTCGTCGTCGTACCCGTCTATCGCTGGATGGAACCCGAGGACCTCGCCCCGCTCGACCGGCTGCTCGACGTCACCGCCGCCCGTGGCCTGGACGCGCTCACCTTCACCAGCGCCCCGGCCGCAGCCTCCTTCCTGAACCGGGCCGGGAAGCGCGGGCTGCTCCCGGAGATCCTGGGCGCCCTGCAGGGCGAAGTCGTCTCGGCCTGTGTCGGCCCGGTCACCGCACTGCCGCTGCAGGCCCGCGGCATCGACACCATCCAGCCGGAACGCTTCCGGCTCGGCCCGCTCGTCCAGCTGCTCTGTCGCGAACTTCCCGGCGGCGCCCGTACGTTGCCGGTCGCCGGGCACCGGGTCGAGATCCGCGGTCACGCGGTGCTCGTCGACGACGAACTGCGCCCCGTGCCGCCCGCCGGCATGGCCCTGCTGCACAGCCTGTCCCGCCGGCCGGGCTGGGTGGTGGCCCGGGCCGACCTGCTGCGTGCGCTGCCCGGCAGCGGTACCGACGAACACGCGGTGGAGACCGCGATGGCCCGGCTGCGTACGGCACTCGGTGTGCCCCGGCTGATCCAGACGGTCGTCAAGCGCGGCTACCGGCTGGCGCTGGACCCGTCGGCGGCGGACGCCAAGTACGCGGACTCCTGAGGCGTTACCGTGCAGGGGTGACCACCGACACCCACCTGCTCGACACGGAGATACGACTCCGTCCCGCCACCATGGCCGACGCCGCCTGTCTCGCCGATTCGCTGACCCGCAGCCGCGCGTACATGCAGCCATGGGAACCCGTGCGTCCCGACGTCTTCTACACCGAGAAGGGGCAGCAGGAGCGCCTGGCCGGGCTGCTGGCGGACCACGAGGCGGGGCGGGGGATGCCGTGGGTGCTCGCCGACGCCGACGACCGGGCGATGGGCGGGTTCACGCTCACCAACATCGTGCTGGGACCGTTCCGCAGCGCCAGTCTCGGCTACTGGGTCGATGTCGCCCACGCGGGCCGGGGCCTTGCCACCGCAGCCGTGGCGCAGGTCTGCGCGGCGGCCAGGGACGTGCTGCGGCTGCACCGCGTGGAGGCCTCGACCGTGCTCGACAACGCGGCGTCACAGCGGGTGCTCGCCAAGTCCGGCTTCGAGGTGATCGGTATGGCTCCGCGCTATCTGCACGTCAACGGTCAGTGGCGCGACCACCGGCTGTTCCAGCGGCTCCTGCACGACGGTCCGGTCGAAGGGCCGGCCGACCGGCCGTCCGCCGGCTGACCTGCCGGTCCGGACGAAACACCTGGTCCGCCTCCCGGACGTGGCGGTGCCCGTCGAGCGGCCACGGCGGGCGGGCCGGGAGGATCTCCGCGAAGGCGTACCCGCTCTTCACGGCGACCCGGCACGAGGCGCGGTTGTTCTCCTGGTGGAGCAGGTCGAGCCGCTGCAGACCGTCGTCGGCGAAGGTGGTGAACGCCCAGCCGGTGAGCGCTTCGACCGCCTGCGGGGCGAGCCCGCGGCCCCGGGCCCGCGCCGCCGTCCAGTAGCCGACCTCGGCCGAACCGGAGCCGGGCGCCGGGTACGTCAGCGCCACATTGCCGACCGGCCGGTCGTCGAGGGCCGTGTCGACGACGGCGAAGCTGAACCGGGTGCCGGACTCCCGGCCCTCGGTCTGGACGCGCAGCCAGCGTTCCGCGTCCGCCTCGTCCGTGACGAGATCCCGCAGCCGGTCGCGCATCGTGGGATCGCGGAAGGCCTCGACCAGCGCCGGTATGTCGTCCCGGCACCAGGGCCGCAGCAGCAGGGGGCCGGCCGAGAACGCGGCCTCCCGGAGATCGTCGCTCATGTCCTCACCGTACGGGGCTGGGACCGGCCATGACCCGGGAGGTGGGAGGGGTTCCGGGCCGGGCCGGCGACGGGCACTCTGGTGGTGGCTACCACCGGTGAACCGAGGCGGTGACATGCGCATGGCGGCGGGCAAGGGCTCGTACGACTGGCGGTTCGACTCCGGGCGGCTCTGCCTGGACCTGGTGGCGACGGGGATCGGCACCTCCGGCGCCTGCGAACTGCTCGACGGGGCGGACCGGCTCGCCGACTGGCTGGTGGCCACCGGGCTCGTACCGGAGGACACCCGCCTCGACGCCGTCGACGACACCTGGCTGACGAGCTTCCGGCAGCTGCGCACAGGCGTCGACCTGTTGCTGACCGCCGAGCTCGGCGGCCACGACGCCGACGGCGCGCTCGAACGTGTCAACGAACTTGCCGCCGGGGCCCCGCCGGGAGTGCGGGCCGTGCGCGCCCGGAACGGTCTGCTGGTACGGGCACTGAGCGCCGACCTCGAATGCCGGGCGCTGCTGTCCGCAGTCGCCCGCGACGTCGTGGAGCTCCTGACCGACCCGGTCGCGCGGGCCGGGCTCCGCCGCTGCGAGGGCGACAGCTGCCGACGGATCTACCTCGATACGTCACGGGGGCGACGGCGCCGCTGGTGCTCCAGCGAGGTGTGCGGGAACCGGGAACGGGTGGCCCGGCACCGGCGCCGGGCGGCGGGGGCCACGGTCCCGGCGGAGCGGACCTCGTAAAAAATCTCGGAACAGCGTTGAATGGATCGGGGCCCGCTTCCGTATTCGATGGCCAAGGAGCTCTACAGGGTCTCGACCGGGAGGTTCGGGTGCGCAAGGATGCGGCCGTGGCCGATGACCGTCCGCACAGGGCTCGACATCGCAGTGAACCGCCCCCGTCTCCCTCCGCCGTCCCCGACGAGGAGCTGATGCGGGCGCTCTACCGCGAACACGCCGGACCGCTGCTCGCGTACGTGCTCCGCCTCGTCGCCGGCGACCGTCAGCGTGCCGAGGACGTGGTGCAGGAAACGCTCATCCGTGCCTGGAAGAACGCCGGTCAGCTCAACCGGGCGACCGGCTCTGTCCGCCCCTGGCTGGTGACGGTCGCCCGGCGCATCGTCATCGACGGCCACCGCAGCCGGCAGGCCCGGCCGCACGAGGTCGATCCGTCGCCGCTGGAGGTCATTCCCGCGGAGGACGAGATTGACAAGGCGCTGTGGCTGATGACGCTCTCGGATGCGCTCGACGATTTGACCCCCGCCCATCGGGAAGCATTGGTCGAGACCTATTTCAAGGGACGTACGGTCAATGAGGCTGCCGAGGTGCTCGGCATACCCAGCGGCACGGTGCGGTCCCGGGTCTTCTACGCACTGCGCTCGATGAAGCTCGCACTCGAAGAGAGGGGGATCACGGCATGAGCAACCACGAGTGGGAGCCTTTCGGGCCCCGGCCGACCGGTCCCTCCAGCCCCACCGGCCCCACAGGTCCGCGCGGCCGTCCGGGAATCCCCGACAGCTTCGGCGGCCCCGACAACTTCGGCGGCTTCGGCGGCCCCGGGGGCTTCGGCGCAGCGCGCGTCCCCGGTTCCGGTGGAGCCACCGAAGGGCCGGAGCACGACGCCGCCGGTGCGTACGTCCTGGGCATCCTGGACGAGACCGAGACCTCCGCGTTCGAGGAGCATCTGGCCGGCTGCGCGCTCTGCGCCGCCCATCTCGACGAGTTCGCCGGCATGGAACCCATGCTCGCGATGCTCGCCGAGGCCCCCGCCGCCGTACCGGGCGCCCGCCCCGTCCCGCACGTGCCCGAGCCACCCGCCCCCCGGGTGCTCGACCGGCTGGTCGACGAGGTCGCGACCAGACGGGCCAGGCGGCGGCGCCGCGGCATGTATCTGGTGGCGGCCGCCGCGGCGCTGATCATCGGCGGTCCGGTGGTCGCCGTCGTGGCCACCGGCGGCGACAGCGGCACGAACCAGGCGGCCGACCCGCACCCCACCAGCCCCGCCGAGGACGCGTTCTTCCACCACATGACGGAGAAGGTGCAGGCCACCGATCCCATCACCAAGGTCCACGCCACGGTCGGTATGGAGAAGAAGGCGTGGGGCACGCACGCCGTGCTGGAGCTCAAGAACGTCACGGGACCGGAGAAGTGCAGCCTGATCGCCGTCTCGAAGACCGGCGAGGAGGAGGTCGTCACCTCCTGGTCCGTACCGAAGTGGGGCTACGGCCTCGAGGACTCCCCGCACCCGACCGCGAAATATCCGCTCTATGTCCACGGCGGCGCGGCGATGGACCCTGCCGACATCGACCATTTCGAGGTGCGCACCTTCGACGGAAAGCGGCTGGTGGACATCGACGCATAACCGCCCGACCGGGGCCCGACGCACAATCGAGACCTCTCACGAGCCATATCGGTGCTCGTGGCAGGTGCGCGGCGGGGCTTCCTTCGCATAGGGTTGACGGCTGCCCAATGCACGTCAGAAGGGGGCCTCGGTGGCCGCGCAGGATGCCGCTGTCGATTCGTTGCGGGACCGGGAAATCGGTGTCGAGCAGGAACATCTCGACCGTGTTTATCACCGCCTTGAGGAGAAGATCCACGAGGCGGAATTCCTCATGAACGATGCCGCCAAGCGCGGCCACGTCGGTACGCCCGGCGCGCTCGCCGAGCGTGATGCCCAGGTGTTCCGGGCCGGGATCCATCTCAACCGGCTGAACAGCGAGTTCGAGGACTTCCTCTTCGGGAGGATCGATCTGCTGCTCGGCAAGGACGGCGAGCGTGGCCCGGACGGCGCGTTCACCTCCGTCGAACCGGCCGACGACGCCGTACGCGACGACAGCACGGCCGATATCGCGGAGACGCTCCACATCGGCCGGATCGGGGTCCTCGACTCCGACTACGCGCCGCTGGTCATCGACTGGCGGGCACCGGCCGCCGCGCCGTTCTACCGGTCGACGCCGAAGGATCCGGGCCGGGTGGTACGCCGCCGGGTCATCCGCTCCAAGGGCCGCAAGGTCCTCGGGGTCGAGGACGACCTGATGCGCCCGGAGCTGACCTCGTACAAGGACGGCGACAAGCTGCCCGTCATCGGCGACGGCGCGCTGATGGCGGCGCTCAGCCAGGCCCGCAGCCACACCATGCGGGACATCGTCTCGTCCATCCAGGCCGAACAGGACATGGTGATCCGGGCGCCCGCCGCCTCCGTCACCGAGGTCTCCGGTGGCCCCGGCACCGGCAAGACCGCCGTCGCCCTGCACCGCGCCGCGTATCTGCTCTACCAGGACCGGCGGCGGTACGCGGGCGGCATCCTCGTCGTCTCGCCGACCCCGCTGCTCGTCGCGTACACCGAGGGCGTGCTGCCCTCGCTCGGCGAGGAGGGGCAGGTCGCGATCCGCGCGGTCGGCTCGCTCTCCGACGAGGCGGCGGGCGTCGAGGGTGCCACCACGTACGACGAACCGGCCGTCGCTCGGATCAAGGGCTCCTCCCGGATGCTCCAGGTGCTGCGCAAGGCGGCCCGCGGGGCGCTGGAACAACCGCGGACCCCGGGCGTACCCCAGGGCGGGCAGGACGGCCAGCTGTCGTTCGGTGACGGGGACGACACCGACGGCTCCGAGGACGAGGCGGCCGCGCCCCTCACCACCCCCACCCACCTGCGTGTGGTCGCCTTCGGCGCCCGCGTCGAACTGAATGCCGACGAGCTCCACCGCATCCGGCAGTCCGTACTCGGCGGCACCACCCCGGTCAACCTGCTGCGCCCCCGCGCCCGCAGGCTGCTGCTGGACGCCCTGTGGAACAAGTCGTCCGGCCGGGGCCGCTACACCGACCCCGAGCTGGCCGCGGAACTGCGCTCCTCCTTCGACGAGGACGTCTCCACCGAGACGCCGTTCATCGACTTCCTGAACGCCTGGTGGCCCGAGCTCACCCCACGCGGGGTGCTCGCCGCAATGGCCGATGAGAAGCGGCTCGGCCGCTGGGCGCGCCGGGTCCTCAACCAGGGCGAGGTGCGCCGCCTCGCCCGCTCGCTGAAGCGGCTCGACAGTGCGGGCCGGGGCCCCCTGTCCGTACACGACGTGGCGATCCTCGACGAGCTGCACGCGCTGCTCGGTACCCCGCACCGGCCGAAGAAGAAGCGCGAGTTCGATCCGCTGGACCAGCTCTCGGGTCTGGAGGAGCTGATGCCGCAGCGCGAGGAGACCCAGCGCGAGCGGGCCGAGCGGCTCGCGGCGGAGCGTACGGAGTACACGCACGTCATCGTCGACGAGGCGCAGGACCTGACACCGATGCAGTGGCGCATGGTCGGCCGCCGCGGTCGTACCGCCACCTGGACCATCGTCGGCGACCCGGCGCAGTCCTCCTGGTCCGATCCCGACGAGGCGGCCGAGGCGCGCGACGAGGCGCTCGGCAACCGCCCGCGCCGCCGCTTCACCCTCACCGTCAACTACCGGAACCCGGCGGAGATCGCGGAGCTCGCGGCGAAGGTCCTGGCGCTCGCCATGCCCGGAATGGAGTCCCCGGCCGCGGTCCGTTCGACGGGAGTGCAGCCCCGCTTCGAGGCCGTACGCGACGGCGATCTGGCCGGGGCCGTACGGGAGGAGGCACGGCGGCTGCTCGGCGAGGTGGACGGCACGGTCGGCGTCGTCGTCGCGATGAACCGGCGCGCGCAGGCCCACAAGTGGCTCGCGGAGCTCGGCGACCGGGTGGTGGCGCTCGGCAGCCTGGAGGCGAAGGGCCTGGAGTACGACGCCACGGTCGTCGTCTCGCCGGCGGAGATCGCCGACGAGTCGCCGGCCGGTCTGCGGGTGCTGTACGTGGCGCTGACCCGCGCGACGCAGCAGCTCACGGTGGTATCGGGGGAGCGGGACCTGCCCGACGAGGACGGTGTTCCGGATCTGCTCAGGGACTGACGGACAAGTCAACCTGCGGCGCGGGAATCACTTATCCCGGGGACTTTGTTAGCCTGGTGTCGGCACCGGCTCGATCCAAGCCCCCGGGCCCAACCTTCGTCGCTACGAGCGACCACTTGCCGCGAGGCGAGCATGGCGGGTCGGTGCCGCTCAAGTGAAAAAGACAGACCCGTGTCACCTTCCGGTGGCGCGGGTCTGTTTCTGTTGGTGGCCCGGTCCGGCAGCCGCGTCCGGGGCTGCCGGGGTTTCACGGAGAGACCAAATCTCGTATGGTGGAAAACACTTTCCGAAACATGGCAGTCATTACCGGCTACCGGCCAGTAGGTGCGAACATCGGGAAGCGTGTCCGAGGCGAGCGCCCCGGCCGCGCAGCAATGAAGCTAGGGAAAGCGAAGGACTCGGTCATGGCAACGGCGCCCAGCGTCTCGTACTCGATGACGGTCAGGCTGGAGGTGCCCGCGAGCGGTACAGCGGTCTCCCAGCTCACCACGGCCGTGGAGTCCTCCGGCGGTTCGGTCACCGGCCTCGATGTGACCGCTTCCGGTCACGAGAAGCTGCGGATCGACGTCACCATCGCGGCCTCCTCCACCGCGCACGCGGACGAGATCGTCGAAGGTCTGCGCGACATCGAAGGTGTCGTGCTGGGCAAGGTCTCCGACCGTACGTTCCTGATGCACCTCGGCGGCAAGATCGAGATGGCGTCCAAGCACCCCATCCGCAACCGTGACGACCTCTCGATGATCTACACCCCGGGTGTGGCGCGGGTCTGCATGGCGATTGCCGAGAACCCCGAGGACGCTCGGCGTCTCACCATCAAGCGCAACTCCGTCGCAGTTGTGACGGACGGCTCCGCCGTACTCGGCCTCGGCAACATCGGTCCGATGGCGGCCCTGCCGGTGATGGAGGGCAAGGCGGCCCTCTTCAAGCGGTTCGCCGGCATCGACGCCTGGCCGATCTGCCTGGACACCCAGGACACCGACGCGATCGTCGAGATCGTCAAGGCGATCGCCCCCGGCTTCGCGGGCATCAACCTGGAGGACATCTCCGCACCCCGCTGCTTCGAGATCGAGGCACGGCTGCGCGAGGCCCTCGACATCCCTGTCTTCCACGACGACCAGCACGGCACCGCGATCGTCGTGCTGGCCGCCCTGACCAACGCACTGCGCGTGGTGGGCAAGGGAATTGGGGACGTACGCGTCGTCATGTCCGGCGCCGGAGCGGCCGGTACGGCCATCCTGAAGCTGCTCATCGCCGCGGGCGTCAAGCACGCCGTCGTCGCCGACATCCACGGTGTGGTGCACGCGGGCCGCGAGGACCTGGTCTCCGCCGACCCCGACTCGCCGCTGCGCTGGATCGCCGACAACACCAACCCGGAGTCGATGACCGGCACGCTCAAAGAGGCCGTCGTCGGCGCCGACGTCTTCATCGGCGTCTCCGCTCCGAACGTGCTGGACGGCAACGACGTCGCGGCGATGGCGGACGGCGCGATCGTGTTCGCGCTCGCGAACCCGGACCCCGAGGTGGACCCGGCAATCGCCCGCCAGACCGCGGCAGTTGTCGCCACCGGGCGCTCCGACTTCCCGAACCAGATCAACAACGTGCTGGTCTTCCCGGGTGTCTTCCGGGGCCTGCTGGACGCTCAGTCCCGCACGGTCAACACGGAGATGATGCTCGCCGCGGCCGGCGCCCTCGCCGAGACGGTTGCCGAGGACGAGCTGAACCGGAACTACATCATCCCGTCGGTCTTCAACGACAAGGTCGCGGGCGCGGTCGCCGGGGCCGTCCGCACGGCCGCGAAGGCCGCTGGAGGCGCCGTGACGGGCGCGGGGAACTCCATGTGAACCCACCGCTTCCCTTGCCCGCCACGGCCCCTGCCGGGGGCTGTGCCGGGCTGTGGCGCCCCCACGTCGACCTGCCCCACGGCGCGTCGCGGGTCGCGGGGCCCCAAACGCCCCTTTAGGGTGGGCGGGCAGCGAGCCCCGCAGGACCCTGCACCCGCTGTGGACCCGCCGAGGGGCGCTCCAGCATCTGCTGAGGGCCGCTTCAGGGAGTCGACGGAACGTCACCACGACGAGGCAGTGGCGGCTTTCGTGTGACTCCGGAGGGTGCCGGATTGGCTTTCCCGCCGCAGGTGGGGGCAGGATGCGTATTCGGGCGCGAGGGTCTGACGTCAGACCCGGGTCCGGGGACTGTCCGAGGGCCCTGGCAGCATCGGCTTCGATCTCACGCCTCACAGGCAAGAAGAACACGGGAGTAACAACATGAACCGCAGTGAGCTGGTGGCCGCCCTGGCCGACCGCGCCGAGGTGACCCGCAAGGACGCCGACGCCGTGCTGGCCGCGCTCGCCGAGACCGTCGGTGAGATCGTCGCCAAGGGCGACGAGAAGGTCACCATCCCCGGCTTCCTGACCTTCGAGCGCACTCACCGTGCCGCTCGCACCGCTCGTAACCCGCAGACCGGCGACCCGATCAACATCCCGGCCGGCTACAGCGTGAAGGTCTCCGCGGGCTCGAAGCTCAAGGAAGCCGCCAAGGGCAAGTAAGCCCCGTAGGCACGACGGAGGGCGGTCACCCCGACCAAGGGTGACCGCCCTCCGGCGTGTGCAGGCCGCAGAATCCGCTGCAAGGCCGTTGTGAGCCGCTGTGAGGCCACTGCCGGGCCCGTAGCGAGGTTCTGGCGGCGAGAGGCCGTGTGTGCAAGCCTCGCCGGCGAAACGAGAAGCGGGGGCCCGGGGCAGTGCCCCGAACCCCCGCGTCGGTCCTGGCCGTCGGGCGCCCGCCCTCAGACCAGTGACCCGCCCGGCAGCTCCACCTTCGCGCCCAGCTTCTCCAGCTTGTCCATGAAGTTCTCGTAGCCGCGGTTGATCAGGTCGATGCCGTGCACCCGGGACGTGCCTTGCGCCGCCAGCGCGGCGATCAGGTACGAGAAACCGCCGCGCAGGTCCGGGATGACCAGATCCGCGCCCTGCAGCTTCGTCGGCCCGGACACGACCGCCGAGTGCAGGAAGTTCCGCTGGCCGAAGCGGCAGTCGGAGCCGCCCAGGCACTCGCGGTAGAGCTGGATGTGCGCCCCCATCTGGTTGAGCGCGGACGTGAAGCCGAGCCGGGACTCGTACACCGTCTCGTGGACGATGGACAGGCCCGCGGCCTGCGTCAGGGCCACCACCAGCGGCTGCTGCCAGTCGGTCTGGAAGCCGGGGTGCACGTCCGTCTCCAGGGCGATGGCGTTCAGTGCGCCGCCCGGGTGCCAGAAGCGGATGCCCTCGTCGTCGATCTCGAAGGCGCCGCCGACCCGGCGGAACGTGTTCAGGAACGTCATCATCGAGCGCTGCTGTGCGCCACGCACATAGATGTTGCCCTCGGTCGCCAGCGCCGCGGACGCCCAGGAGGCCGCCTCCAGGCGGTCCGGGATCGCCCGGTGCGTGTAACCGTCGAGCCGGTCGACACCGGTGATCCGGATCGTCCGGTCGGTGTCCATCGAGATGATCGCGCCCATCTTCTGCAGCACGCAGATGAGGTCCTCGATCTCCGGCTCCACGGCCGCGTTGGACAGCTCGGTGACACCCTCGGCGAGCACGGCCGTGAGCAGCACCTGCTCGGTGGAGCCCACCGACGGGTACGGCAGCCGGATCTTCGTACCGCGCAGCCGCTGAGGGGCCTCCAGGTACTGGCCGTCCGCCCGCTTCTCGATCGTCGCGCCGAACTGCCGCAGCACGTCGAAGTGGAAGTCGATCGGCCGTCCGCCGATGTCACAGCCGCCGAGTCCCGGAATGAACGCGTGGCCCAGCCGGTGCAGCAGCGGGCCGCAGAAGAGGATCGGGATGCGCGACGAGCCCGCGTGGGCATCGATGTCGGCGACGTTCGCGCTCTCGACATGGGTGGGGTCCAGGATCAGCTCGCCCGGCTCGTCGCCGGGGCGGACCGTCACACCGTGCAGCTGCAGCAGGCCCCGCACGACCCGCACATCGCGGATGTCGGGCACGTTGCGCAGCCGGCTGGGCCCGCTGCCGAGCAGCGCGGCGACCATCGCCTTCGGCACCAGGTTCTTGGCGCCTCGGACGCGGATCTCGCCCTCCAGCGGGGTTCCGCCGTGGACAAGCAGGACATCGTCTGTGCCGGTCATGGATCTCGCGTTCCGGAGTGGTCGGGCAGGGGGCCAACCGAAAGGGTAATGGGCAGGTACCCCCCTTCCATAAGGCTACGGGCGGTGTACGAACGTCATGAATCCGCCACAACACGCTCTGCTCGCGGAGCCTTGCGGAGGGTCACCGTCCGCAAGTGCCTCCCGGACCGTGCGCTCTTCGTGCAACCGTGCGCCCTGAGCTGCGCTCGGGCCCCCTCCGGCACCCGGCGCACCACTTGGTCCCCACGGAGGGCGAAGATGCGGGATCATTTCTGCCATGACCGAGGTGTCCTCGCTCACAGGGCGACTGCTCGTGGCCACACCCGCCCTGGCGGACCCGAATTTCGACCGCGCGGTGGTGCTGCTCCTCGACCACGACGAGGAGGGCTCGCTCGGCGTGGTCCTGAACCGCCCGACCCCGGTCGGTGTCGGTGACATCCTCGTGTCCTGGGCCGAGCTGACCGCCGAGCCGGACGTCGTCTTCCAGGGCGGCCCCGTCTCACTCGACTCGGCGCTCGGCGTCGCGGTGATCCCCGGCGACGAGGGACCGCTCGGCTGGCGACGGGTGTATGGGGCGATCGGTCTGGTGGACCTGGAGGCGCCCCCGGAGTTGCTGGCGGCGGCGCTCGGCTCACTGCGGATCTTCGCCGGATACGCGGGCTGGGGGCCCGGACAGCTGGAGACGGAGCTGACCGAGGGGGCCTGGTACGTGGTGGAGTCCGAGCCCGGAGACGTCTCCTCGCCGCGTCCGGAACAGCTGTGGCGGTCGGTCCTGCGCCGTCAGCGCAGCGAGCTCGCCATGATCGCCACCTATCCGGACGACCCTTCGCTCAACTGAAGCCCGGGCCTTTCAGTACCCTGGCTGTTATGAGCACTCTTGAGCCCGAGCGCGGGGCAGGTACGGGGACCCTCGTAGAGCCGACGCCGCAGGTGTCGAGCGGCGACGGCGACCACGAGCGCTACGCCCATTACGTCCAGAAGGACAAGATCATGGCGAGTGCCCTGGAGGGCACCCCCGTGGTCGCACTGTGCGGGAAGGTCTGGGTACCGGGGCGCGACCCCAAGAAGTATCCGGTCTGTCCCATGTGCAAGGAGATCTACGAGTCCATGGGCGCCGGTGGCGACAAGGACAAGGGCAAGGGCGGCAAGGACAAGAAGTAGTCCGTCCCCGACCGTTCGGGCCGAGGCCCCCGGGAGCGCGCTGACGCGTGCACCCGGGGGCTTTTCGTATGCACTTTCGTAGACCCTGGGTTGTTTGCCCGTATCGCTCGGTCACAGATTGGTTGAGACCACTTGTCGCCGTCCGTGACCGCTCCTACTCTCCTGCCAGTTGTGCAGAACGAAACGTGCGTTGCATATGTTGCAACACTCAATCGGTAGGGGTTCCGGATGAAGCTTTCCGCCCGAATTGCCGCCCCGGCCGCGGCGCTCGTACTGGCCGGCCTGACCGCCACCGCCTGCGCGCCGCAGACCTCCGACACCGGCGCCAAGGGGGACGAAAAGACCGGGACGCTGCGCGTGTGGCTGTTCCAGGAGGTCGGCAACAAGCCCAAGGAGCAGGTCGTCGACGCGGCGGTGGCCGACTTCGAGAAGACCCACAAGGGTGCGAAGGCGGAGATCGAGTACATCCCCGTCGACACCCGTGCCCAGCGCATCAAGGCCGCCTTCAACGATCCGAAGAGCGCCCCGGACCTCATCGAGTACGGCAACACGGACACGGCCGGCTACGTCAAGGACGGCGGACTCGCCGATGTGAGCAAGGAGTTCGCGGCCTGGGACGAGGCCAAGGACACCGATCCGACCGCGAAGCAGTCGGTGACGGTCGGCGGCAAGGTGTACGGGGCGCCGCTCTTCGTCGGCGTACGCGCGCTGTACTACCGCACCGACATCTTCAAGGACCTGGGCATCGAACCTCCCAAGTCGCAGGCCGAACTGATCTCCACCGCCAAGAAGATCCACAAGAAGAAGCCGGAGCTGTACGGCCTCGCCGTCGGTGGCGCGTACACGTACGGCGCGATGCCGTTCATCTGGGCGAACGGCGGCGAACTCGCCGACGAGAGCGGTGGTACGTACAAGGCGGCCATCAACAGCGACCGGGCCCGCAAGGGCATCGAGGCGTACACCTCGCTCTTCGGTGACGGCAACTGCCCGGCCGCCAAGTGCGCCGCGATGGGTGGAAATGCGACGGTCACCGCTTTCGCCTCCGGCAAGGCGGCCATGGCGATCGGCGGCGACTTCAGCCACGCGGCCGTCGAGGCGGGCTCGGTGAAGGGCAAGTACGCGGTGGTTCCGCTGCCCGGCGCGTCCGAAGGATCGATCGCCCCCGCGTTCGCGGGCGGGAACAACATCGGCGTACTGAAGAGCAGTTCGCACCGCACCCTCGCCGTGGACCTGATGAAGTCGCTGACCGGCAAGCAGACCCAGGCGAAGCTGTTCGACGCGATGGGCTTCCTGCCGACGTACACGGATGTGCGGGCCACGGTCGCGCAGAAGGAGCCGTTCGTCGAACCGTTCGTCAAGACGCTGGGCGCGGGCGCCAAGTTCGTCCCGGCCTCGCCGGGCTGGGGCCAGATCGACTCCTCGCTGATCCTGCCGACGATGTTCCAGGAGATCGTCAGCGGCCGTAAGGACGTGGCACAGGCCTCGGACGACGCGGCGAAGAAGATGGACGCGGCGTTCACCGACGCGGGCTGACGATGACGGCGAACAGTACGGCGTACAAGGCTCCTGCGGCGGCCGGGGCGGGCAGCACGCCCCGCCGCCGGCTCTCCCGGGGACCGGCACGCCGCCCCGGCTGGACCCCCTGGCTCTACCTGCTGCCCGCGCTCGTCCTCCTCGGCGGGCTCCTCCTCTACCCGATCTACCAGCTAGGCCTGATCTCGTTCCTGGAGTACACGCAGGCCCAGGTCAGCGGTGGTGAACCGACCACCTTCCAGGGGTTCGGGAACTACGCGACGCTCTTCGGAGACAGCCAGTTCTGGCAGGTGCTCCTCGCGACCGTCGTCTTCGCCGCGGCCTGTGTGCTCGCCACCCTGCTGGTCGGCTGCGCGCTCGCCGTCCTGCTGACGCGCGTACGGGCCCTGCCCCGGCTCGCGCTGATGCTGGCGGCGCTCGGCGCCTGGGCGACGCCCGCGATCACCGGCTCCACCGTCTGGGTGTTCCTTTTCGACCCGGACTTCGGACCGGTCAACAGGGTGCTGGGGCTGGGCGACTTCTCCTGGACGTACGGGCGTTACAGCGCCTTCGCCCTGGTGCTGCTCGAAGTGCTCTGGTGCTCGTTCCCGTTCGTGATGGTGACGGTGTACGCGGGCATCCGGGCGATCCCCGCCGAGGTGCTGGAGGCGGCCGCGCTGGACGGCGCCTCGCAGTGGCGGATCTGGCGGTCGGTCATGGCGCCGATGCTGCGGCCGATCCTCGTCGTCGTCACCATCCAGTCGATCATCTGGGACTTCAAGGTCTTCACGCAGATCTATGTGATGACGGGCGGCGGCGGCATCGCGGGCCAGAACCTGGTGCTCAACGTGTACGCGTACCAGAAGGCGTTCGCGTCCTCGCAGTACAGCCTTGGCTCGGCGATCGGGGTCGTGATGCTGGTGATCCTGCTGGCCGTCACGCTGGTCTATCTGCGCCTGGTACGGCGCCAGGGGGAGGAACTGTGAGCGTGCTGCGCATCCGTCGTCCGGGCAGGCTGGCCGCCGAGGCCGCCGCGCTCCTGATCGCCGCCGTGGTCGCCTTCCCGCTGTACTGGATGGTGCTCTCCGCACTCAAGCCGGCGGGAGAGATCCAGTCCACCGACCCCCGCCCGTGGACGCTGTCGCCGTCCCTGGACTCCTTCCGCCGGGTCCTCGAACAGCACGATTTCGGCCGCTACTTCCTCAACAGCCTGATCGTCGCCGGCACCGTCGTCGTCGCGTCCGCGCTGGTCGCCTTTCTGGCGGCGACGGCGGTGACCCGCTTCCGCTTCCGGTTCCGCACCACCCTGCTGATCATGTTCCTGATCGCGCAGATGGTGCCGGTGGAGGCGCTCACCATCCCGCTGTTCTTCCTGATGCGGGACTTCGGCCAACTCAACACGCTCGGTTCGCTGATCCTGCCGCACCTCGCGTTCTCGCTGCCGTTCGCGATCTGGATGCTGCGCGGCTTCGTCAAGGCCGTCCCGGACGCACTGGAGGAGGCCGCCTACATCGACGGCGCGAGCCGCACCCGCTTCCTGTGGCAGATCCTCTTCCCGCTGGTCCTCCCGGGGCTCGTGGCGACCAGCGTCTTCTCGTTCATCTCGACCTGGAACGACTTCCTGTTCGCCAAGTCCTTCCTCATCAGCGACACCTCGCAGTCGACGCTTCCGATGGCGCTGCTGGTCTTCTTCAAACCGGATGAGAACGACTGGGGAGGGATCATGGCAGCCTCGACGGTGATGACCGTCCCCGTGCTGGTCTTCTTCGTACTCGTACAGCGACGTCTGGTCTCGGGGCTGGGCGGAGCGGTTAAGGACTGACGTCATGGACATGGAACTGATCCCGGCACCGGTGAGCGTCGGCGACCAGGGACGGTGCGGCTTCCTGATGGACCGGGCCACGACCATCACCGGGCAGGACGGCACCGAGTCCACCGAGCGCTGGCTCCGCTCGACGCTCGGGGCCGCGTTCGGCCTGTCGCTCCCACCGGGCGTCGAGGGCAAGGACAACACCATCCTGCTGCGCATCGACCCGGCCCTGGAGCCCGAGGGTTACCAGCTGTCCACCGGGACCGGCCAGAGCGTCGTGATCACCGGCGGCAGTCCCGCCGGGGTCTTCTGGGGCGCCCAGACCCTCCGGCAGCTCCTGGGACCGGAAGCCTTCCGCCGGGCACCCGTCTCCACCGGCGTTCCCGCGCGCATTCCGTTCACGGACATCGAGGACCGGCCCCGCTTCTCCTGGCGCGGCATGATGCTCGACGTCTCGCGGCACTTCCTGCCCAAGGACGATGTCCTGCGGTACCTCGACCTCCTCGCCGCCCACAAGCTGAACGTCTTCCACTTCCACCTCACCGACGACCAGGGCTGGCGCGTGGAGATCAAGCGCTACCCGAAGCTCACCGAGGTCGGCTCCTGGCGCTCCCGTACCAAGCACGGGCACCGGGCCTCGGAGCTGTGGGACGAGACCCCGCACGGCGGCCACTACACCCAGGACGACATCCGCGAGATCGTCGCGTACGCCGCCGAGCGGCATATCCGCGTCGTCCCCGAGATCGACATCCCGGGCCACTCGCAGGCCGCCATCAGCGCATACCCGGAACTGGGCAACACCGACGTCATCGACACCACCACCCTCTCCGTTTGGGACACCTGGGGCGTCAGTCCGAACGTACTCGCGCCCACTGACAACACCCTGCGCTTCTTCGAAGGCGTTTTCGAAGAGCTCCTCGACCTCTTCCCGGCTGCCACCTCGCCGTTCATCCACGTCGGCGGAGACGAGTGCCTCAAGGACCAGTGGAAGGAGTCCCCGACCGCCCAGGCCCGCATCAGGGAGCTTGGCCTGGCCGACGAGGACGAGCTGCAGTCCTGGTTCATCCGGCACTTCGACCGCTGGCTCACGGCGCGCGGCCGCCGCCTCATCGGCTGGGACGAGATCCTCGAAGGCGGCCTCCCGGACGGCGCGGCCGTGTCGTCGTGGCGCGGGTACGCGGGCGGCATCGCCGCAGCCGAAGCGGGGCACGACGTCGTGATGTGCCCGGAGCAGCAGGTGTATCTGGACCACCGTCAGGACGGCGGCCCCGACGAACCGATGCCCATCGGGTACGTCCGCACCATCGAGGACGTCTTCCGCTTCGACCCCGTACCGCCGGGCCTGACCGAGGAGGCGGCCGGTCACATCCTCGGCACCCAGGCCAACGTGTGGACCGAGGTCATGCAGAACCGGTCCCGCGTCGACTACCAGGTCTTTCCGCGGCTCGCGGCCTTCGCCGAGGTCGCCTGGTCGGCACTGCCCGCCCCCGCCGACCGGGACTTCGCCGACTTCGAACGGCGAATGACGGCGCACTACGCCCGACTTGACGCGCTCGGCGTCGAGTACCGCCCGCCGGGCGGCCCGTTGCCGTGGCAGCGACGCCCCGGTGTTCTCGGACGTCCGATCGAGGGGGCGCCCCCGAACGTGTGAGCCCGGCTGCAGTGCGGGTCCGGCCACCACGGTTCCTGGGAACGTGGTGGCCGGTAAGCGTCCACCGCACGAACGGAACAAGTCGTACAACCATGGCTGAAGAGTGCCAATTCACACTCTGCGCCGAAGAGGTGCGAAACGGGACCATCTTCCAGGTCGGGGACGGATCCACCCTTCGCGGACCCTCGCGTCGGTCCGATCGGAAGATGTGCCAGAGTTGCCACGTCCGGGCTTCGAGCACGTACCGTACGGCGAAACAAGCCGGACGCCGGGACACCGGGAAGGGGCAGCTGGGTTGACCACGCACGCACCGCAGGCGGCGCAGTCCGTGACGCTGCCCGCCTCGCTCGACGAGGCCGTGGCGGCGCTCGGCGCCATGCCTGCCGCCGTTCCTGTGGCCGGTGGCACGGACTTGATGTCGGCCGTCAACAAGGGGCTCCTGCGTCCCTCCGGGCTGGTCGGCCTCGGCCGGATCAGTGAGCTCCGCGGCTGGCACTACCAGGACGGTCACGCCCTGCTCGGCGCCGGCCTCACCCACGCCCGTATGGGGCGGCCCGACTTCGCCGCCCTGATCCCCGCCCTGGCCGCGTCCGCGCGCGCCGCGGGCCCGCCCCAGATCCGTAACGCCGGAACACTCGGCGGCAACATCGCCACCGCCGCCCCGACCGGCGACGCCCTGCCGGTGCTCGCCGCCCTGGAGGCCGAGCTCGTCATCGCGGGACCCGGCGGCGCCCGCCGCGAGATCCCCGTCTCGCACCTGCTGGCCGGCCGCGAGATGCTCGAGCCCGCGGAGCTGATCGGCTTCGTCCGTGTACCGCTGCTGCACGCCCCGCAGGTCTTCCTGAAGGCGACCGGCCGCACCGGACCCGGCCGCGCCACCGCCTCCGTCGCGATCGTCCTCGACCCGGCCCGGCGCGGGGTGCGCTGTGCGGTCGGCGCCATAGCGCCGATGCCGCTGCGCCCGCTGGAGGCCGAGCGGTGGATCGCCTCGCTGATCGACTGGGACGGTGAACGGGGCCTGGCCCCCGACGCGCTGGCCGCGTTCGGCGAGTACGTCGCGGCGGCGTGCATCCCGGACCAGGCACCGCCCGCCGACGGGGGCGAGACACCACCGCTGCCCCCCGCCGTACTGCATCTGCGGCGCACGGTCGCCGCGCTCGCCCGACGCGCGCTGGGGAGGGCACTGTCGTGAGCAACAGCGACAACCACGAGGACCACAACGAGCAGCACGGAGGCTGGCAGCCGACCCCGCAGGGCGGCGAGTACGACTCCGAGGCCACCGCCTTCGTCCACCTGCCGCCGGAGGACCTGGCGAACGCGCCACTGGCTGCCCCCGGCCATGGCTACGTACCGCCGATGATCCTGCCGCTGACCCCTGCGGCCGGGCTCGACCCGGCGGCCACGGGCAGCTGGGTGGTCCGGACGCAGGGCCTGCCGGAAGGCGGCGCGGAGCAGCAGGCGCAGGGCACGGTGCACTGGCCGGATCCGAACCAGCAGCACGGGTATTCGCAGCACGAGCAGCACTCCGCGGGGGATCAGTACCCGCAGCACGAGCAGCACTCCGCGGGGGAGCAGTACGCCCAGCACGAGCAGCACGGTGAGCCGCCGGCCGCGACGGGCCAGTGGGACTTCACCGAGGCGACGGCTGCGGAGCCCCTCGGCCACACCGGCCAGTGGACGATCCCGGTCGCCGAGGGCGACCTCCCGGACGAGTCCGGCGAGTTCACGACCTCGGCGCTGGCCTCCCAGTGGTACGGGGACCGGACGCCGCCGGCCACGCTGCCGGGCGGCGCGCCCGCGCCGTGGGCGACGCAGCCGGAGCCGGCCCCCGAGGCCCCCGAAACGGCTGTGGGGACGCCGGCACACGGCGTGGACGTCACGCACGCGCCTGCCCCGGAGTCCACGCGCGTCCACGTGCAGCGCGATGCGGACGGCGAGCTGCCGACGGAGCCGGCCGCCGACCCGACGGCGGACTTCGTGCCGGACCCGACCCCGGACCTGGTCCCCGACCTCACCACGGACCTGGTCCCCGGCGTCGAGACCGACACCGACACCGATACCGACACCCCCGTCGCACTCGCTGCGGAGGAGGTCCCGGCCGACGCACCGCCCCTGGACCCGCCGTTCCTGGACGCACCGCCCGTCGACACCTCGAGCGAGCACCCCGCCACCTCGTACGTCCTGCATGTGAACGGCGCCGACCGCCCGGTCACCGATGCCTGGATCGGCGAGTCGCTGCTCTACGTGCTGCGCGAGCGGCTCGGCCTCGCCGGTGCCAAGGACGGCTGCTCGCAGGGCGAGTGCGGTGCCTGCAACGTCCAGGTCGACGGCCGGCTCGTCGCCTCCTGCCTGGTCCCCGCGGCCACGGCTGCGGGCAGCGAGGTCCGTACGGTCGAGGGCCTGGCCGTCGACGGCGAGCCGTCCGACGTCCAGCGGGCCCTGGCCAACTGCGGCGCCGTCCAGTGCGGCTTCTGCATCCCCGGCATGGCCATGACCGTCCATGACCTGTTGGAGGGCAACCACGCCCCCAGCGAGCTGGAGACCCGCCAGGCGCTCTGCGGCAACCTGTGCCGATGCTCCGGCTACCGCGGCGTGCTCGACGCCGTGAGCGAGGTCATCGCCGGCCGCGAGGCCGGCGCCGAGGCCGCCGCCGTGCCCGGCCCCACGTCCCCGTCCGCGGAAGCGCACGCCGACGAGGCGCGTATCCCGCACCAGGCAGCCCCGGGTGCCGGTAGTGTCCAGCCACATCTGCAGGACGGAGGCATGGCGTGAGCAACGACGCAGCCACCGCGGCGAACGCGACCCGCACAACGCTCACCACCCCCCCGGTCGACAGCCCCGACACCGAGCCGCCCGTGTTCGGCCTCGGCGCCTCGCTGCCGCCCGCCGACGCCCGTGCCAAGACCGAGGGCACCTTCCCGTACGCGGCCGACCTCTGGGCCGAGGGACTGCTGTGGGCGTCGGTGCTGCGTTCCCCGCACCCGCACGCCCGAATCCTGTCCATCGACACCAGCGCCGCGGCCGAGATGCCGGGCGTACGCGCGGTCGTCACGCACGAGGACGTCCCCGGCGACGGTGCGTACGGCCGCCGTGTGGTCGACCGCCCGGTCTTCGCGTCCGAACTGGTCCGCCACCACGGCGAGCCGATCGCCGCGGTCGCCGCCGACCACCCCGACACGGCCCGCCTCGCCGCCGCGGCGGTAGTCGTCGAGTACGAGATCCTCGAACCGGTCACCGACCCGGAGAAGGCCTTCGAGGCCGAGCCCCTGCACCCCGACGGCAACCTGATCCGTCACATCCCGCTGCGCTACGGCGACCCGGACATCGCGGGCGAGGTCGTCGTCGAGGGCCTGTACCGCATCGGCCGACAGGACCCGGCCCCGATCGGTGCCGAGGCCGGACTCGCCGTGCCCCGCCCGGACGGCGGCGTGGAGATCTACACCGCCTCCACCGACCCGCACACCGACCGCGACCTCGCCGCCGCCTGCTTCGGTCTGGAACCGGACCGGGTGAAGATCGTCGTCACCGGTGTCCCCGGCGCGACCGGCGACCGCGAGGACCCGGGCTTCCAGCTGCCGCTCGGCCTGCTCGCCCTGCGCACCGGCTGCCCGGTCAAACTGGCCGCCACCCGTGAGGAGTCCTTCCTCGGCCACGCCCACCGCCACCCGACGCTGCTCCGCTACCGCCACCACGCGGATGCGGAGGGCCGACTGGTGAAGGTGGAGGCGCAGATCCTCCTCGACGCGGGCGCGTACGCCGACGCCTCGTCCGAGTCCCTGGCCGCAGCGGTGGCCTTCGCCTGCGGTCCGTACGTCGTTCCGCACGCCTTCATCGAGGGCTGGGCGGTCCGTACGAACAACCCGCCGTCCGGCCATGTGCGCGGCGAGGGCGCGATGCAGGTCTGCGCCGCGTACGAGGGCCAGATGGACAAACTGGCGGCGAAGCTGGGCATCGAACCGGCCGAACTCCGCCTGCGCAACTCCCTCTCGACCGGCGACATCCTGCCCACCGGCCAGACCGTGACGTGCCCCGCCCCGGTCGCGGAACTCCTGCGAGCGGTACGGGACTTCCCGCTCCCCACACTCCCGAAGGACTCTCCCGAGGACGACTGGCTGCTGCCCGGCGGCCCGGAGGGCGCGGGCGAGCCGGGCGCGGTGCGCCGCGGCGTCGGCTATGCGCTGGGCATGGTCCACATGCTCGGCGCCGAGGGGGCGGACGAGGTCTCCACGGCCACGGTCAAGGTCCACGACGGCGTCGCCACGGTCATCTGCGCGGCGGTAGAAACCGGCCAGGGTTTCTCGACCCTGGCCCGCCAGGTGGTCCAGGAGACCCTGGGCATCGAGGAGGTCCACGTCGCCTCGGTCGACACCGACCAGCCCCCGGCCGGCCCCGCCACGCACGGCCGCCACACCTGGGTCTCCGCCGGAGCCGTCGAACGGGCCGCCAAGATGGTCCGTACCCAGCTCCTCCAGCCGCTGGCCCACAAGTTCGGCATGTCCACGGAGCTGCTCCAGATCGCCGATGGCAAGATCACCTCGTACGACGGAGTGCTGTCCACGACGGTCACGGAAGCGATGGACGGCAAAGAGCTCTGGGCCACCGCCCAGTGCCGCCCCCACCCCACCGAGCCGCTCGACGAGTCCGGCCAGGGCGACGCGTTCGTCGGCCTCGCCTTCTGCGCGGTCCGCGCGGTCGTGGACGTCGACATCGAACTCGGCTCGATCCGCGTGGTGGAGATGGCCGTCGCCCAGGACGTCGGCCGGGTCCTCAACCCGGCCCAGCTGGCGACCCGTATCGAAGCCGGCATCACCCAGGGCATCGGCACGGCACTGACCGAGAACCTCCGCACGGCCCGCGGTCTGATCCGCCACCCCGACCTAACGGGTTACGCACTGCCGACAGCGCTTGACGCGCCGGACATTCGCATCGTCAAACTCGTCGAGGAACGCGACGTGGTGGCTCCCTTCGGGGCCAAGCCCGTCTCGGCGGTCCCGGTGGTGACGTCACCGGCAGCAGTGGCCGCGGCAGTTCGCGCGGCGACCGGCCGCCCGATAAACCGCCTCCCGATCCGACCGCAGGCGGCTGTGGCGGCGGCCAGCGCCTGACCGAATTGCGTTGCACATGCAACACGGAGATGCGCGCTGTCACCGCTGCTGGCTACAGTGATCCCCAAAGCTGAAGACAGCTGCATACGGGGGAGGGTGCTGTGCTGCCGAGTGACGCCGGAGGATCGGCGGAAACACCGGGCGGGCCGTTCGGGTCCGTCGTCGGTTTCGCGCAGAACGCGGTCGGTGAACTGGTCACCGAGCTTTCGTCGTTCACGAAGTTCCGCGACCGGATCGACGAACTCCTGCGCGACCTCAAGGCATCGCCGGCCGGACCGAAGAAGGTGGGCGAAGAGCCCATGGTCCGCACCCAGTTCGGCGGCGGCCACAACGGCTGGGCCGAGGCGGCCGATCTGTTCCTCTCGTACCAGACGGTCATCACCCAGCTCGAATCTCTGTCGAAGCTGCTGTCGGACTCGATAGAGGGCATGGGCATCGCGGTGCTCGCGTCCCACAAGGGCTACGAGAACCTCGACGTGGACATTCGGCGCCGCATGCTCGCGATCAACGACAACGCGCAGGAGCACTACGGGGGTTCGTACGACCCGACAGTGCCGGCCAAGCAGCATGCCGACCAGCCGGCGGCGGCGAAGCCGACGCCCGGCGAGTCCACCGGGACCATCTGACTGATGAAGACGACGATCAGCGGCTTGGCACGGGCATAGACGGGGGCACGAGATGGACCACGGGGAAAGCGGCTCGGGTACGGCGTTCGAGAGCATGTCCCACGAGGAGATGCTGGCATGGCTGGACCAGGCGAACGGCGGGGCGATACAGGGTGCGGCCGACCGACTGGTGAGCGCGGCCACGGAGATCCGCAAGATCGCGGAAGATCTGAAGGTGCGCCCGCAGTGGGTCGAATGGAAGGGCGAGGGCGCCGACGCATTCCGCACATGGAGTGCGGACCTCGCCAACTCCACGTTGCGCCTGGGTGATTACAGCGAGGGCGCGTCGAAGTGGCTGACGCAGGCTTCGAACGCGATCGCATCGGCCCAGGCGGCGATCCCCCGCACCCAGGCGGGTGCACAGGCCAACTTGGACGCGGCGTTGGCGGCGCGCAATGACCCGGATGCATCGGCGGTTGCGCAGAAGTCGGCGGAGACGCTGATCGCAACGCAGGAGGCGAACCGCCAGGAGGCGGCGGCGCAGATGCGGAAGCTGGGGCAGTCGTACTCGTTGTCGGCGTCGCAGATGGACGGACTGGAGAAGCCGGCGTTTCCGCCGCCGCCGGCGACGATTGTTCCGGAGCGGGAAGGTGGCATCGACGACTCGGGGAGCTGGGCGCCTCCCGGTGGCGGTTCCGGGTCGGGAGGGGTTGGCGGCGGCGTCGGGCACGCAGCGACCACGGACACCTCGCCCGCGGAGGTGTCCGATCCGGGAACATCAGGCGCCGTTGACCGTGCGGTGGTTCAGATGCCCGCGCGCTCGGGAGCACCTGTGGGTATGGAGATCGACGGCGTAGCGACTTTGCCGGAGTCGTTGTCTACGCCTATCGGCTCGCCGACGGGACTGCCGCTGACGGGCAAGCCGGACGGTAATTCGCTGCTGGGCCCGAGCGTTATGCCGCCCGTATTCGGGGGAAATTCAACGCTGCCCCCGAATCAGCAGGGCGCCGGACGCTACACGGGTACGGGCGTCCGTCCTCCGTCGTTGTCTGGTCCAAATGGGCTCGGCAGCGGTCCGACAAGTCGTATGCCCCGTGACACTGGCATCAGCGGCGGTAGGCCGGTTACCCAGACCGGTGGGCGTCCGACGGGCGGACTTCCCCGTGGCACGGTGGTCGGCGGCGAAGGTACGCATGGCCGCGGCCCTCTGGGCCGCGGTGCGGGCATCGGTGGCCCGAGCGGGCTTCCCGGTAGTCGTCGGCTGGCCGGAGAATCCGACGGAGTCGTCGGCGGCCGTCCTCAGCAGCCGGGGCGTTCGAGCGGCCGTCCCTTCACGCCCGGCGGCTCTGGTCTGGTTCGGGGCAATGGTGCGAGTGACGGCACGCGTGCGGTCGGACAGGCGGGACGCGGAGCGAACGCTGCTGCGGGCGTCCGTCCAGGCTCCTCCCGTCGCGACGGCGGCGAGCGACCGGATTACCTGGCGGAAGACGAAGAGACCTGGCAGCAGGGTGGCCGACGCGTTGTGCCCCCCGTGATCGATTGATTGAAAGTATTCAGTGAAGGACGCAGATGTTTACCAGCAACATGCAAAAGGGCCGCACCTGGACCGCCGCGTCGGCGGCCGTTGGGATGCTGCTGGTGGCTGCCACGGCCGGGTCGGCCCACGCTGCATCGGTCCGTTCGTACCAATGGCACCTGACTGCCATGAAGGCCGAGGAGATCTGGCGGACCAGCACAGGTACGGGCGTTACCGTCGCGGTCATCGACACGGGGGTAGACGCGTCCAATCCTGACCTTCATGGGCAGGTCCTCAAGGGCAAGGACTTCGCCCCGGGCGAATCGGGTGACGAGCAGACCGACTACGATGGCCACGGCACGGGCATGGCCGGCCTGATCGCCGGCACCGGCGGAGCCCGCGGCGGGGATGGTGCGTTCGGTCTCGCTCCCGGAGTGAAGATTCTGCCTATCCGGATTCCTGACAAGGCCGCCAACCTCGAGGACGACATCAAGCAGTTCAATACCGCCGTTCCGGCTGCGATTCGATACGCAGCGGATCACGACGCCAGGGTCATCAACCTTTCCCAGGCGGCGAGCGAGGGCTCGCAGCAGCTGACGGACGCGGTGAAGTACGCCCTGGACAAGGGCTCATTGGTCTTCGCCGGTACGGGCAATGACGCGAGGACCGGCAACGTCGTCAAGTATCCGGCGGCGACGCCGGGAGCCGTCGGAGTCGGGGCCATCGGCAAGGATCTGAAGAAGACCGGCGAATCCCAGTTCGGTCCTCAGGTGGACCTTTCCGCGCCGGGCGACGAGATGATCCACGCCTGCTCGAGTAAGACGCATCTCTGCACCTCACACGGGACCAGCGACGCGACCGCCATCGCCTCCGCCTCCGCCGCTCTCATCTGGTCCAAGCACCCCGACTGGACCAACAACCAGGTCCTGCGCGTCATGATCAACACGGCCGGCGGCCCGACCAGCGGCGCTGAGCGCACCGACTACATCGGCTACGGCATCGTCCGCCCCCGCATCGCCCTGAAGACCCCCGGCGACCCCGGTCCAGCCGACGAGTACCCGCTCCCCGATCTCGCGGCAGCCGAGAGTGCTCAGCCCTCCGCCGAGCCCTCCAAAGCGACCGGAAGTTCAGAGAGCGACGACAAGCCGGCTGCCGCAGCCCCGGCATCCGACACCGACAGCAACACTGGTGTCTTGATTGGCCTCGGTATCGGTGTCGCCGCTCTCATCGGGGTAGCCGTCACCGCCCTGGCCATCCGCTCCCGCCGCCGCAAGGCCGCCGCAGCCGCACCGCACGCGTATACACACCAACCGCCGTACCCGTACCCGTCTCAGCACCAGCCCGCACCGTCGACCTTCGGGCCCCCTCCCACCGCTCCGCCCGGTTCTAACTCGCCGTACGGAGGCCCCCCGAGGCAAGGCCCTTACGCCTGAATTCGCAAACGGGAGTTTGCGGACAAGGCGGTGTGCGGGTGTAAGAGTTCTGCGGGAATGACTTGAACGTGCTGCTCCACGCTTACGCCCGTCAGATAGCGTTGATCCGCTCGGGCGATTCGCGTTGCCGGCCATGCCCGTAACTTCACGCCAGCAACGAGTCCACCTGTGCGTATGAGCAGAATCTGAAACGGGGACAGAGTGTCGTTCGACGAGGAATGGGCTGAGCTGCGCGCCGAAGCGGCGGCAAAGCAGACAGCGACG
Organism: Streptomyces sp. NPDC051664; assembly: GCF_044453545.1. NCBI lineage: Bacteria > Bacillati > Actinomycetota > Actinomycetes > Kitasatosporales > Streptomycetaceae > Streptomyces > Streptomyces sp. NPDC051664. Next base: position 96,134 of record NZ_JBITCU010000008.1, read on the forward strand.
ATGCACCTCAACAGCTTCCAAGCCGGAGATGGCTCGTCCGGGGCCAAGGAGAAGGTGAAGATCACCGGCGCGGAGCTGCGACGGCGGGCCGGCAAGGCCGACATCGTCCGGGGCGACTTTCGGGACGCCGACAACAAGACGATGACGGAGACCAAGCAAGTAGGACCCAGTCTGAAGGGTTTCGCGTCGCGGTCGGCGTTCGAGGTTTTCGTGAAGCGCTGGAATGCGCAGATGAAGTATGTCGAGGGACTCCTGGAGGGGGACGTGGCAGGAGCCCTGCGCGCGACCGCCGTTGACTTCGCTGCGGAGGACCAGGCGCAGGCTGACCGGCACAAGCACGCGTCCGGCAGGGATCGGGATCTGAAGTGATGGTGCGGGGATCGGGGGAACGGTCATGCTGACGTACGAGAATCTCCTCCAGGTGGATCTCGGTCCGCTCTCGGAGGCGGTTGTGAAGTGGCGCAACCTGCCAGGTCAGTTCAAGACCATCGCGCGGAAGTACGAGAACACCGTCGAGAAGGGGCTGTGGGACTATGACTGGGAAGGTGAAGCAGCCAACGCCGCGCGGACCAAGCTAGGCAAGGTGAAGCGGCAGATCGACGCGGCATCCGAAGAGGCCACGGATATACATCTGCTGCTTGACGACGCGCTTCATGTTTTCAAGTCGTCGCAGAAGAAGCTCAAGGAGCTGCGCGACCAGATCGAACAGGACAAGTACCTGTCGATAAAGTCGAGCGGCGAGGTCTGGTTCGACGCCCCGGCTGATACACCGATAGACGACCTGGCCGCACTCCGGAAGGGCTACCAGGAGTCGATCATCGCCTACCGCGAGAGCATTCGATCGTGCCTGACCGCGGCCGACGAGGCCGACGACACCCTTAGCTGGGTTCTCTCGCAGGACGGCAATGGCCGCGACCGTGGCTTCGACTCGCACGCGTACCGCAGCATCAAGGCTGCCAAGCAGGGGCGAGCGGCAGCCGAGAAGGACCTGGCAACTCTCACAGAGCTTGCGTCAGCTCGGACGGTTCCGGATACCGAGACGCTCACGCGGATCAACAATCTCCTGAAGAAGCACGAGGGCGATCCGTACTTCACCGAGCAGTTTGCGACTCGGCTCGGCCCCAAGAGGACACTGGAGTTCTGGACGAGGATCGCTGACCGCCGGCAGACCGGCGACGAGCGGACCAAGATTTCTGCCGAGATCCAGAAGTCTCTGAGCCGAACCCTGGCGACCGCATCTCACTCCGACAGTCCCGCCATGAAGCGTTGGAAGAAACAGATGGTGGCTCTCGGGGACGACCGTGTCCAGATGGTCGACATGGACGCAGTAACCATCAGCGATGGACCGTACGGCTACCAGGTGATGAGCAGCCTGATGCGGACCGGTGAGTACGACAAGGACTTTCTCACCGACTACGGCCGAAGCCTTATCGATTTCGAGAAGGACCACAAGAGCACCAAACTGAAGGACTTGTGGCAGCCGGACGGTTATGAGACGTACCTCAACTTCGGGCCAGGAACTGACCACGGACTGGACCCCATGGCCGGCTACATGGACGCACTCGGGCACAACCCGGACGCTGCGAAGTCGATGTTCTTCTCCAAGGATTGGGGGACGCACGACAAGATCGACCCCGACCTGCAGTATCTGCTCAAGGACCGGGAGTGGCCGAACGGGAACTGGCTGGTCGAGAACAAGCGGGGCTACGGATATGACGAGTTGGGCCACGCTCTGGAAGCAGCGACTCTCGGCGTGCCGTACGACCAGCCGGAACTGGGGCTGCGCCGGGACGACACGACGGCAAACGTCATGGAGCAGGTCGTGAGGCTGGTCGGCAATGACCAAGGCTTTGTAGCGGACAAGCCGGGGATCGGCAACAGCCTGGCCAAGATGGGCGCCGGGTACATCGATGACTTGAACTGGTCCGTCGCTAACTTCAGCGATGGCGACGGAGGAAGAGCTTCGCGGGACGCGGCGTTCGGTCATACGGGCAAGGGGCACATCTTCTTGAAGCATGACAGTGCCTTGAGTTTCCTCCAATCGGTTGGTCAACACGAGGGCGGCTGCGAAATCCTTTCTCAGGCGCAGGAGCAGTACACGGTCAGCGGACTCAAGGCTCATCCGAGTCCAGATGACGAGCTCAAGATGATCATTGAAAGTGGCGCCAAGACGCATGGAATCCTTGATCAGTCCCGCGTCACGGAGATCAATCATGAGTACGGCGAGAAGACGGACGAAGCCAATCGCAAACTTGCGGAAGCGGCTGAGTGGAAAAAATTTGGGATCAGTCAGGGCATTGGCGTAGGTGTCGGGCTGGCGACACTGCCCTTTGGTGGTCCCGCCGCAGCCACTGGAGCCGCAGCCGTTGCCCAGTTCGCCGTCCCGCTGATCATCGAAGGTGCAGGGGGAGCGATTGAGACGGATCAAGGGATCGGGATCGACCGCGAACTGGCCAAGCAGGAGGCAGATTTCGACCGCGAAGAAGAGGTGGATAAGAGAGGATTTGCTGCTCGGGGGCGCAAACGAGCCGGAGCTCCCCTGGACGCATACATTGCGGTGCACCCGGAGGTGGATGACACCGCTTGGTGGAAGGACGTCAGAGTCGGCGTTGAGCGTGGTTATACCAACGGTGACACCGAGGCCGATCAGACAGATGCGGACTGAGATGAAGAAGTGGTACTCCGTGGGTGCCGCCACGGTGATCCTGTTGGCGTCTGCCACTACTGCATGTACAAGCGGAGAGAAGGATGCTGGAGCAGAAGGGGGCAAGTCTGAGCACTCGAACTCTCTAACCCCTTTGGCCGAGGTCTGCGGCGGAATAGTTAATGGGGCGACCCGATCCGAGATCTCAAGCAAATTGAAGACCGATCGGGTCTATTGGTATGGGGCTGCGAAGGGAACTGCCCAAGGCGAGCCCGCCGAGGTGGCGGAAGTCTTGTCCAGAGGCATGAATCGGCGGTTTTCATACAATTCTACCTGCGGGTTCGGTAGGAGAGCGAGTGACGACGTGGCTGTGAACATCTGGCTTGATTGGTGGCCGGAGACGTTCGAACACGCGAAGGGCAAGATTCAAGGCGCTTCGGCGGCATATGACCTGACCTCAGGGGAACCTCGTCTTGCGCGTCTGTTTGTCGATTGCCAGCGCCCTGATCTGGCTGAGCCCGGCAAGGAGATGGATCTCCTAAGGGTAGTGATCGATGACCGGCTGCAGCTGAGTTCGAAGTCGCGCGTGCGGTTGCTCAATGCGGCGGCGTCACAGGTAATCGAGTTCATGGACTGCAAGAACAAGGTCACTTTGCCGGCGGTGGATGCCGTGGTCCAAGTGGATCCGCGCCTCAAGTGAGGAGGCGGAGTGGACCTGTGGCCGTCGTCGTGCGCGGCTCTTCACTCGCCGTGGCAGCGGTCGGCTTGTGCGCCGCGCTGCTGGCTGTGTCGGCCTGTGGCGGGGGTGACGACGGCGGGGGGCGCGGCTACTCGGTTCCGGACCGGCTGTGCGGTGTCGACGTCGGCGGGGACACGCTGACACCGCTGCTGCCGAACGGAGAGAAGCTCGCGGAGCGGGATTCCGGCTCAGCCCCCGGCAGTCTCCGTTGCGCGCTCACTGTCGACGGGCGGCCCGCGTTGTCTGTCGTCGGGGACGTACTGAACACGGACGCCGATCCCTTCGCCAGCGCCGACTGGTATCTCAGGCTGGGGAAGGACGCCGGGCCGAAGGACGGTGCGCAGTATCGGGGCACCCGCATCATGGATCGCTTTGCGCTCGCCGTGAAGGAGTGCGCATACCAAGGCTCCCCGCGGAAGTACGCCGTCCTTGTGGAACTCGGCGAATTCAAGCCGGTACCCGAGGATGTCGCCGACCGCCGCAAAGCGCTGAAGGAATTCATCAACGGATTCGTGTCGTCCGCGCTGGAGACGCAGGGCTGTTCCTGAACATGCCGAAGCCTGCCGGGCGCGACGTGTGAAACGTGCCTGGCAGGCTTCCCGTGTGACGGCCGTGACCGGAATCGAACCGGGGTAACGTGCTTTGCAGGTTTGTCCGGGCTGGTCAGAGTGTGATCCGGATCGGGTCGCCCGCGTCCATTCCGGTACGAATGGCGGGAGGGGCAGGGACGACTGAACAGCCCTGTACGGCCGCGTGCGGCGATGAACGACACGGAAACCGAAATGGGGCGTGGCCTACTCCGGAAAGCCGAGCACGCTGTCCGATCGGTCGGTGTGAGCGCTTCAGCTAGGGAGTCCGAGCGTTCTTGGCGGGCCGGTCTACGTCTGCGGCTCGGCATGCCTTGCCGAGGGTGATGAACGGATTACCTCAGCCCTCCTTGCCAGCCGCCCCATGCGATCTGCGCAGCTCCGCCGCAAGAGTCCTATTGTGGAAAGACATACCAGGGGCGGCGTCGAGGCGGGAAAGACGTGGCGGAACCGGAGATCGACTACGCGGCGGTGTTCCAGGCCCTTCCCGGAGCGGCGGCACTGCTGACCCCGCAGCTGATCTACGCGGACGCCAACGAGCAGTTCTTGCGCACCTTGGGCCGCACCCGCGAGCAGGTCATCGGCAGCTACCTGCCCGACGACTTCCGTGACAACCCGGACGACCCTGCCGCGGCCGTCGTGCTCAACATTCAGGCGTCACTACTCCGGGTGGCGGAAACCGGTGAGCTCGACATCATGGAGGTGCGGCGCGCCGACCTGGAGAGCCCTGACCGGCCCGGGGTACGGGACGAGCGGTACTGGAGCTGGATCAACACTCCCGTCTTCGGTCCGGACGGGCGGGTGGCCCTGTTGCTGCACCGGGTGGAGGAGGTCACCGAACTCATCCGCGCCCGCGAAGTCGCGCTGAGCTTGCAAGAGGCGATGCTGCCCGCCTCCCGGCCGCTCGGCCGTCACCCAGCAGCCGTACGCTACCGGCCCGCCGTCGACACGCTGCACGTGTGCGGCGATTGGTACGACCTGGTCGACCTGCCCGGCGACCGCATCACCGTCTCCGTCGGCGACGTCGTCGGCCACGGCCTGTCTGCGGCCAAAGTCATGGGACAACTGCGCAGCGCGCTGAGCACGGCCTCCCGCGCCGTCGACGGCCCCGCCGGGGCCCTGGAAGTCCTTGAGCTGTACGCCCGCTCCATCGCCGGCGCCGAGAACACCACAGTGGCCACGACGTTCATCGACTGGGACACCCGCACCGTCACCTACAGCAGCGCCGGTCACCCCCCACCGGCCCTCCTGCAGAGGGACGGCACAATGGAGTTCCTGGACCAGGCCACCGACCCCCCACTCGGGGCCCGCCCTGACAGCGCCCCCCGGCCCCAGGCCACCGCGCCCTTCACCGAGGGCGCAGTCCTCGCGCTGTACACCGACGGACTGATCGAGCGCCGCTGCGAAGACATCGACACCGGCCTCGCGCGGCTCGCCGATTCCCTGGCTCGCCACCTGGAAGCCGACTCCGAAACCCTCGCCGACGCCGTGCTGGCCGACCTGCTCCTGCCCGGCGGAGTCACCGACGACACCGCCCTGGTCATCGAGCGCCTATGACCCCGCCACAACCTCCGCAGCAGTGCGCTCCGTTCAGACCACATCGGCGCCTGAGTACGGAGGGGCCAACTGGAGCGCTAACAGGCTTCCCAATGGAGAAGTCAAGGCCTGGGGGCCTGTCGCCTCAGGCCCCTCACAGCTTGAACAGCACTCCGCGCCATGTCCATCCAGCGTCGAGCACCACGTTCCGGGGGCGATTCTTCATCTCCCTGGTGTCGAAGCGGAACGTCTCGACCTTGTGCCGGCGGCCGTCGGGCCCCCGCTGGTACGTCCACTGCCGGTACACCGCGGTCCCATGCCCACGGGAGTACCGCCCACCGGAGTGCTCGGGCGACGAGGCCTCCCACTGTTCGTCGAGGGTGCGCACCTCGTGATTCGCCGGGACCAAGCGCATCCGGGTCTTGAGGGTCAGGCGCAGCTCCCGGATCCGGCACTCTGCCACCAGGTCGGCACGTTCTTTCGGAGTGCCATTGCGCACGACGAACGGCACGTCCGAGCCGTTGAGCGCGAGAAGCGCAGCCCGGACCTCCATGATGGGAAGCTTTGCTACATCGCTGTCGGGGTACTTGGTGCCGGTCAGTTTGTCCCAAAGCCGGCCCATCGTCAGATCCCCGCCTTGGTGTCCGGGCGCACGGTGCGCACAAGGTCCTGGAACGCCACGCTGCGCGGCGGCAGCGCAGCCTGGCCCCTCGCATGAGCCGGCCAGCGGGTCCGGGGGCTCCGGTCAACTGGGCGTGCGGGATGCCGCGCACAGGAAAAGGCTTCTACGCCGAGGCCCACTCCGTGCAACACCGTCGAACGCTGCGGCATCGTGTGAAGCGCCGGTCGGCCTGGCTGTGCGAACCGACAAACTCGCCATCGCCTACGAGCTGCTGAGCTGCTGCCGGCCACGGGGTTGATGGGTTGACCTGGTCGAGTGCACGCCGGGAACTCTGACTCCCGCTCCGCGCGGAGACCGTGACCGGATTTGAAGCGGCGTAACTCGCTTTGCAGGCGAGCACCTCAACCTCTCGGGCACACGGCCGTGTGTGCGCGTGGCACGATCAAGTCGCCGTGGCGGGCTGCTCGGCGGCACTGCGGGGTGCCGGAATCGTCGCCGTCGCGGTGGACGGGACCGGCGCCGTGGTCGTCTCGGTGAACACCGGCTGCGGACGTGGCGGCGCAGGGGCGAACAGCCAGCCGATGGACGGCCGGGTCAGTGGCCGAACCAGTCGGCGGACCGGCGGAGAGCCGAGCGTCATCGTCAGCAGGACCGCGCAGAGCACCAGGCCGACGATCTCGACGGGGGTATTCACCCGGGAGATCCAGCCCTGCTCCCGGAACGGCATGATGACCAGCGGATGCAGCAGGTAGATGGTGAAGCCGCCCGCACCCAACGCGGAGATCAGCGGCAGCCGCCGTCGGGGCATCAGCCTCAGCAGGCAGAGCACCAGGGCCGCCGCCGAGGCCAGCACCAGCAGCCGGATGACCCAGGCCCATTCCAGGCTCATCGGATCGGCGACGGAGTAAGGGTGGCGCATCGACAGCCAGTTGCCCTTGATGTCCCGGTGCCACAGCCACCCGGCGACGCAGGAGGCCAGAATGCCGGCGACCGCCACGGGCAGGCTCCAGCGGCTGGTGAACCAGGTGCGCAGATAGCCCTGGCCGATCCGCCAGCCGAGGTAGAACAACGGCATATAGACAAGGGTCCGGCTGGCGGAGAAGGCCATCCCGAACTCGTCGATGTACCCCACCGCGAGGGCGACGCCCGTGGTGACGATCAGCGGGTGACGCAGCTGCACCACCAGCGGCAGCAGCAGCCGCCAGAAGAAGAGGGACATCAGGAACCACAGAGTCCACGGCAGTTGGACGACATGCACGGTGAACGCGGCGCCCAGCCAGTGGCTCTCCAGGGAGAAGAACAGGCTGAACACCAGGGCGGGCAGCACGATGCTCTGCAGCAGGGAGCGCAGGGGGCGGTGGCCGAGCGGACCCGCGCTGCTGAACACACCGGCCAGCATGACGAACGCCGGCACTCGGAAGGCCCAGCTGGCGATGTGGAAGGAGTGCAGCACGTCCTCCCGTTCCATGATGCTGCCCACGGTGTGCAGAACCACGATCAGCGTGGCGGAGACGAACCGAGCGTTGTCCCACCATGGATCCCTGGCCCGTTCGGCCCGCGCAGTCCCTTGGGAATGGCCGGCGGCGGTGGCGGATCTCGGGAGTGGCTTGTCCATCGCGGCAATGCTCCTGACAGCGGGCCGGCCGTGACATGGCCTGCCGCACTGGTGATCGAATCGGGTCGGTGGGCACACTGTGCCCGACCGTCGCGAAGGACCCGGTTGCCGCTTCAGGTTCATACGGTGAACCCCGCATGTACATCAGGGGCAAAGGGTGCCGAGAGCGTGATGATGCTTGCGCCGGAGTATCAGGAGGTCGTGTCGGCCCTGACTGATCGGAGCCGTTGCGTCACGTGGAAGAGCTCGCCCGCCGTGGGGCTCACGTCATCAGCTCCTCAGTAGTTGCTGGTCACGCCCCCCGGGCCGGTCGCACGGTCGCGAGGGTGAGTGCTTGCTTCAGATCACCGCAGTCTACCGCGGTAGACTGCGGTCGCGCGGTGTACCGCGGATATCTAGCGTCAACTGCATGAGTGAGGATCTTGACCGAACGCGCCCTGTGTGGCGCCAGGTGGCGGCAGTGATCACTGCTCGTATCGCGGAGGGCGCTTACCCGGTGGGTGGAAAGGTCCCCAGCGTGGTGGAGCTGTCGACGGAGTTCGGGATTGCGGCCTCGACGGCTCAGAAGGCGTTGACCCACCTGAAGGCTGAAGGGCTCATCCGTACCGAGGTCGGGCTCGGCTCGTTCGTTGCCGATGGGCCTTCGTAGCTCCGGTTCCGGCTTCGAGGCCGACCTGGCCGAGGGGCGAACCGTGGGCGGGAAATGAAGGTGGGGAAGCGGCCCGTTCGGGGCCGCTTCCCCACCTTCAGCAGATCCGCGTGACTCCCGGACCGGAGACCGTGACCGGATTCGAACCGGTGTAACTCGAGTTGCAGTCGAGCCCCTGAACCACTCGGGCACACGGTCGTGCGCTTCGTGCGTTTTTGCGTGTCCTGCTGATGCGTCGACCGTAGGCGCGGTGGGGGCGGGTGCTCAAGAGTGCGGGGCGGGGTGCAATGCGACTGCCATACGCCGTTCATGGTCGGCGCCCCTTTCCACGCCCCGGTCCTACGACCAAGGGACCAGTGCGCGACCGACTCGGGACAGGCCTCAAAGCGGATCTTGCCCCTTACTCTTGGGCGCATGACCGCCCTCGAACCGCGTGACGCCGATGTCTCGCCCCATGCTGTGGACGCTCCCGTCGTCGCCGAATCCGAAGGGCTGCTGGGCCGGACCTATCGGGCGCTGAGCATCGGCATCGTCTCCGTCGTGTTCCTGATCGCCTTCGAGGCGACCGCAGTCGGGACCGCGATGCCGGTCGCCGCCCGTGAGCTGCACGGCATTCCGTTGTACGCGTTCGCGTTCTCCGCGTACTTCACGACCAGTCTCTTCGCCATGGTGCTGTCCGGGCAGTGGGCGGACCGGCGCGGTCCGCTGGCGCCGCTGGCCACCGGGATCAGTGCTTTCGGGGCCGGGCTGCTGCTGTCGGGGACGGCGGGCAGCATGTGGATGTTCATCGCCGGGCGGGCCGTGCAGGGGCTCGGTGGCGGGCTGGTGATCGTGGCGTTGTACGTGGTGGTCAGCCGGGCCTATCCGGAGCGGACCCGGCCGGCGATCATGGCCGCTTTCGCGGCGAGCTGGGTCGTCCCGTCCGTCGTCGGGCCGCTCGCCTCCGGCAGCGTTACCGAGCATCTGGGCTGGCGCTGGGTCTTCGTCGGGATTCCGGTGCTGGTGGTCTTCCCGCTGGCCCTCGCGCTGCCCGCGATCCGGCGCATGGCGTCCGGGCCTGCCGATCCGTCGGCGCCCGTCGAACCGTACGACCGACGGCGCATCGGTCTGGCGCTCGGCATTTCGGTAGGGGCCGGTCTGCTGCAGTACGCGGGGCAGGAGCGGAACTGGTTTGCGCTGGTTCCGGCCGCCGCGGGTGTCGCTCTGCTCGTTCCCGCCGTACGGGGGCTGCTGCCCGCGGGCACCGGGCGGGCAGCGCGCGGGCTGCCGTCGGTGGTGCTGCTGCGGGGGATCGCCGCAGGGTCGTTCATCGCCGCCGAGTCCTTCGTGCCGCTGATGCTGGTGACGCAGCGCGGGCTGTCCCCGACGATGGCCGGGCTGTCGCTCGCCGCCGGGGGCGGGACCTGGGCGCTCGGCTCGTACGTACAGGCCCGGCCGCGCCTGGAGCCGTACCGGGAGCGGCTGATGGTGGGCGGCATGGTGCTGGTCGTGGCGGCGATCGCGGGCGCACCGTCGGTGCTGATCGCGTCGGTGCCGGTGTGGATGGTGGCCGTCGCCTGGGCCGTCGGGTGCTTCGGCATGGGCATGGTGATCGCTTCGACGAGCGTGCTGCTGCTGAAGCTGTCGGCACCGGAGGAGGCGGGCGCCAACTCCGCCGCGCTGCAGATCTCCGACGGGCTCTCGAACGTGCTGTTGCTGGCCGCGGGGGGCGCGGCGTTCGCCGCGCTCGGCGGCGGTGCGGTGGGGGCGGCACACGAGGCCGTGGAGGCGGGGGCGTCCGGGGCGCATCCGGGGGCGTTCGCGGTGGTGTTCCTGCCGATGGCGGGGGTGGCGCTGGTGGGGGCGTGGGTGGCGGGGCGGGTGCGGGAAAAGGCGTAGTACCGCGTTGTCCCACGGCATACCGTTCAGCGATGCCGGTCCGAATCTGCGGTCCACCGACGAAGAGCCGGGCCGTCTCGCCATGCCCGGGATCGCTGCGGAACTGCCCGTGTCCGCTGCGTGGAACTCCCTGTGAAGAGGGTCTCAACGGAGCCGAACCATGGTTCGTCCATACGGGGTTCCGGCCGGGGCCCCGGTAGGGTGGCCCGGTTGTCGTATCGCGTGCCGGCCCGTCCCGGCCCGTGCGGACAGCGCCCCACGTACCCGAGAGCCCCGAACCGGAGACCGTGACTACTACCGCCTCCCACCACCTCTCACCCGCCTATCCCGGCCGCGCCCCCTGGGGCACGGCCGGGAAGCTGCGAGCCTGGCAGCAGGGCGCCATGGAGAGGTACGTCCAGGAGCAGCCGCGTGACTTCCTCGCGGTCGCCACGCCCGGCGCGGGGAAGACCACCTTCGCGCTGACCCTCGCGTCATGGCTGCTGCACCACCATGTCGTGCAGCAGATCACCGTCGTCGCGCCGACCGAGCATCTGAAGAAGCAGTGGGCGGAGGCGGCCGCCCGGATAGGGATCAAGCTCGACCCCGAGTACAGCGCGGGACCCGTGAGCAAGGAGTACCACGGGGTCGCGGTCACGTACGCGGGTGTCGGCGTCCGTCCGATGCTGCACCGCAACCGGTGCGAGCAGCGCAAGACCCTCGTGATCCTCGACGAGATCCATCACGCCGGTGACTCGAAGTCGTGGGGTGAGGCCTGCCAGGAGGCGTTCGACCCGGCGACCCGGCGGCTCGCGCTCACCGGTACGCCGTTCCGGTCCGACACGAACCCGATCCCGTTCGTCGCGTACGAGGAGGGGAACGACGGGATCCGGCGTTCATCGGCCGACTACACGTACGGGTACGGGAACGCCCTCGCCGACGGCGTCGTCCGCCCCGTGATCTTCCTCAGCTACAGCGGAAACATGCGCTGGCGCACCAAGGCCGGTGACGAGATCGCCGCCCGCCTCGGCGAGCCCATGACCAAGGACGCGATCGGGCAGGCCTGGCGGACCGCGCTGTCGCCCACCGGTGACTGGATCCCGAACGTCCTCTCGGCCGCCGACAAGCGGCTGACCGAAGTACGCAAGGGCATTCCGGACGCGGGCGGTCTCGTCATCGCGACCGACCAGGAATCGGCGCGCGAATACGCCAAGATCCTCAAGAAGGTCACCGGAGAGAAGGCGACCGTGGTCCTCTCCGACGAGAAGGCCGCGTCGAAGAAGATCGACAAGTTCAGCGAGGACGAATCGCGCTGGATGGTCGCGGTCCGGATGGTGTCGGAGGGCGTCGACGTGCCGCGCCTCGCGGTCGGTGTGTACGCCACCACCATCTCGACCCCGCTCTTCTTCGCCCAGGCCGTCGGGCGTTTCGTACGGTCACGCCGGCGCGGCGAGACCGCCTCCGTCTTCGTGCCGACCATCCCGATGCTCCTCGACTTCGCCAACGAGATGGAGGTCGAGCGGGACCACGTCCTCGACAAGCCCAAGAAGGGCAGCGACGAGGAGAACCCGTTCTCGGAGGAGGACAAGCTCCTCGCCGACGCGGAGCGGCTGGAGGACGAGGAGACCGAGGAGCAGCTGCCGTTCGAGGCGCTGGAGTCCGACGCGGTCTTCGACCGGGTGCTGTACGACGGCGCCGAGTTCGGCATGCAGGCGCACCCGGGCAGCGAGGAGGAGCAGGACTACCTGGGCATCCCCGGGCTGCTCGAACCCGACCAGGTGCAGCTGCTGCTCCAGAAGCGGCAGACCCGGCAGATCGCGCACAGCAGGCAGAAGCCCGCCGGGGAGGCCGACCTGTTGGAGAAGCCGGCCGAGGCCCGGCCGGTGGTCACCCACAAGCAGTTGCTGGGGCTGCGCAAGCAGCTCAACACGATGGTGTCGGCGTACACGCACCAGAGCGGCAAGCCGCACGGTGTGATCCACACCGAGCTGCGGCGGGTCTGCGGCGGGCCGCCGAGCGCGGAGGCGACGGCCGGGCAGATCCAGCAGCGGATCCAGAAGGTGCAGGAGTGGGCCACGCGCATGACGTGAGGCCGTGAGGCCGCACGGTGACGGGTGTCGGTCGGGGCGGGGCAGCGGGCCCCGGACCGACCCCGGCTTCACTGTCCGGGGCCCGGGGACGGCGGTGATCCGGACCTGGCGAGGTCCTGACGGACAGAAAAATTGCGCCACATTCGTTCACGGTGAGTTAACGGCGGTTCACTTCCGCACACGGAGCGTCGCGAAGGCGTCGGCCGACCTGGACGCGCGTAGATGGGCAGAATCCGGTCGGCGCCGCGCTGACCGGCACTTATGCTTCCGAAGCACAACCGCATGCCCGCGGACGCCCGGATTCTGGACGAGGTCTTCCGCTGAGCGGACTGGCTCGCTACTGTCCCCAAAAAGTGAACGCCCCGTGGCAACGCCGCCGCGGAGCGCAGCCGGTGCCTTGGCCGCCGGCGGCCTCTCCGTGCGTCGCCGCTGGGACCGGCGACGCAACCTCCGTGAGAGTGCCGCCACTCACCAAAGAGGAGAGGGCGTCGTGACCGCGGAGACCTCCCAGACGCTCGACCGGGGACTACGCGTCCTCAAGCTGCTTGCCGACACCGACCATGGGCTGACTGTCACCGAGTTGTCCAACAAACTCGGTGTGAACCGCACCGTGGTCTACCGTCTGCTCGCCACTCTGGAGCAACATGCCCTGGTGCGCCGCGACTTGGGCGGCCGGGCAAGAGTCGGCCTGGGCGTGCTGCGCCTGGGCCGTCAGGTGCATCCGCTCGTGCGGGAGGCAGCGCTGCCCGCGCTGCGGTCCCTCGCCGAGGACATCGGAGCCACCGCCCACCTGACCCTGGTCGACGGCAGCGATGCGCTGGCGGTCGCGGTCGTCGAACCGACCTGGACGGACTACCACGTGGCGTACCGGGCCGGCTTCCGCCATCCCCTCGACCGCGGGGCAGCGGGCCGGGCGATCCTTGCCGCCCGGGCGAAGCCGGTGGCCGAACCCGCCTTCACCCTCACCCACGGGGAACTCGAAGCGGGTGCGAGTGGCGCTGCGGCGGCGCTGATGGGTGTGACGGGGGTCGAGGGCAGCGTGGGCGTCGTGATGCTCGCGGACGCGGTACCGGAGCGGGTCGGCCCACGGGTCGTCGACGCGGCCCGTGAGGTGGCGGACGCGCTGCGGTAGTGACCGGCGCCGTCCGGTGGCTGTGCTGTCATCGAGCGCCGGACGGGCCGGCCCGGCAGGTCGGGCGTCCTCGGGCGCCGGACGGGCCGGGGGTGGCCGCACCCGCCCTCCGCCCCCGGCGGTTAGATTGTGCGGGTGGTCACTCGTCTCTCGCGCCCCCGCACCCTCGCTCTCTGCGCCCTGCCCGTCCTCGCGCTGTTCGGCGTGGCCGCCTTCGCGCCACTGCCGTTCACGCTGGCGCAGCCCGGTACGACCGCGAACGTGCTCGGGGACGTGCGCGGCACGCCCGTGATCAGCATCGAGGGCACGCCGACCCGGTCCACCAGCGGTCAGCTGCGGATGACGACGATCATTGCGAGCGGACCGGCCGCGGACGTCGGCGTGGGAGATGTGATCGACAGCTGGTTCCGGACGGATCGTGCGGTCCTGCCCCGCGACTCGGTCTACCCGACCGGCGGCTCCGAGAAGGAGATCGAGAAGCACAACCTCGAGGACATGACGAAGTCGCAGAACTCCGCCGTCGACGCTGCCCTGACCTACCTCGGAAAGCCCCCCGGTTCGGTGGACGTCACCCTGCATCTCGCGAATGTGGGCGGGCCCAGCGCCGGCCTGTTCTTCGCGCTCGGCATTGTCGACAAGCTCGACGGCAACGGCTCCGGTGGGGATCTCACCGGTGGCCGCACCATCGCCGGCACGGGCACGATCGAGGCGAACGGCGATGTCGGCGCGGTCGGTGGGGTCTCGCTGAAGACCCAGGCCGCCAAGCGCGACGGGGCGACCGTCTTCCTCGTTCCGAAGGCCGAGTGCAAGGAGGCGGGTGCCGAGCTCCCGAAGGGGCTCAAGCTGATCCCCGTCACGACGCTGAAGAGCGCGGTGTCGTCGCTGCAGGCGCTGGAGCAGGGCCACAAGGTCCCGAGCTGCTGACCCCGGGCCGGCCCGATCCGGTCGTGCCGACCCGGCCCGATCCGGTGGGTATGCGGGCTGCCCGCCTACTCGCGTGAGACGTCCGCCGTCACCTCGGCGGCCGGGGCACCGACCCGCGCCCCCTCGGACGGCCTGCTGTCCATCGTGCGCCACACGGGGAAGACCATCGGGCTCACCGTCGCCAGCAGGTACACCCCACCCAGCGCCAGCAGCGCCCCGTCCACACCCACGCTCTCGACCAGCAGCCCCGCCACCAGCCCGCCCACCGGAAGTGCCAGCTCGCAGCCCGCGGTGATCGCCCCGGAGACCCGGCTGCGGAGCCGTTGCGGTACGCGTTCGTACGTCACCGTGGTCAGGATCGGGTTCAGCACCCCGCCCGCGAGACCGCCGAGCAGCATCGTCACGGCGAGCGGCAGCGTCGTGTCCGTCAGCGCGGCCACCACGAACCTCGGGCCGCCGCAGAGCACCACGCACACCGTGAACACGGCTCGCCGTGAGAACCGGTGCCCTACCGCCCCGTACACCAGCGCGCCCGTCAGGCCGCCGGCCCCGAACAGTGCGGTCAGCAGTCCCAGTTGGGTCGCACCGCCCAGTTCGCGCTCGGCGTGCACCGGCAGCAGCACGGCGCTCCAGCCCTGGTCGGTGCCGTTCATGAAGAGCACCATCACCACGACGGCCAGCAGCAGCCGGTTGCCGAACAAGTAGGTATAGCCCTCGCGTAGTTCGGCGCGGTACGTACGCAACGAGACCGGTGTGGCCGACTTGCGCGGCTCGGCCGACCGTACCCCTCGTACGCCTGCCGCGATCAGCAGTGCGGACGCGCCGAACGTCGCGGCGTCCAGCAGCAGTACGGTCTCCGCACCCACGAGCGCGATCAGCACCCCGGCCAGCGCCGCCCCGGTCATCCTGGCGCCGCGCGAGGTGGCGTCGAAGAGGCTGGCGGCGCGGGTGATCGTGGTTCCGGCATGTTCGGCGAGATCCGGCAGGAGGACGTAGCGCGCGGTGTTGCCGGGCGTGTGGACGAGCCCGTTCAGCGCCATCAGCGCGCAGAGCATCCAGAACTCGAGTGCCCCCGCGTAGTGCAGCAGCGGGACGGCGGCGATGGCAAGACCGCACACCGTGTCGGAGGCGACGGAGACCCGCCGCCGTCCTGCTCGGTCGATGACGGGCCCGCCGATCACCGCGGAGACGACGATCGGCAGCGTGGCGCAGAAGGCGACGACGCCGGCCCGGCCGGCGCTGCCGGTGGTCTGCAGGACGAACCACGGGACCCCGATCAGGGTGAGCGAAGTGCCCGCAGTCGATATGGAGTTGGCTGCAAGAAGGGCAGCGAGCGGTTTGCGGTTCCCCCCGTCCATGGTTAAGCCGTGCGAGGGGTGCTGGGGGCGGGCAGACCGTGGCGGTTCGGTAGGACATACAGGCCCAACTCGACCAGGGTCCATCCCAGGTGCATGCGGAGACTCTGCCGCGGTGACTGGCGGGGCCGACGGGACAGGCGGAACTCGGAGGCGCGCTGCTGCAGTTCGGCGGAGCGGAGGTGGTGCAAGGGCAGGTGCATGTCGGAGTGCATGGCGAAGTCCTCTCGGGCGGTGAGGTCAGGCGGTGCGGACAGGCGGTGCGGTGGGTTCGGGCGGCGCGGCGGCTGGGCCCTGGGGTCAGTCGGTGGGGCGCGGGAAGACGTGCAGATGGGTGCGGACGAGGGCCGAGCCCTCGGTGTCCTCGGGGACCCGGCCCCGGTAGCTGTCGACCAGATCGTGGATCTTCTCGGCGAGCTCCAGCGAGAGCTCCGGGGTGAGCCGCACCTTGAAGTCGCTCACGTCCCACGAGTGCTGCCACTCCTCGGGCCACTCGTGCATGGTGCCGAGCCAGGTGTTCAGCTCCTGTGTATGCGAGCCGGCGATCTCGTGCAGCACGAGCCTGGTGGCGCCGCGCACCTCGGGGTTGGGGTCACGCAGGAACTCAGCTGTCCGGTCGAACGCGATGCCCATGTACACGGCCCGCCACCACCGCTCGCGTCCCTTGCCGAGCGTCGGGTCGTCCTCGACGAAGCCGTACGTGGCCAGTTGGCGCAGGTGGTAGCTGGTGGCGCCGCTGGACTCGCCGAGCCGGTCCGCGAGCCCCGATGCGGTGGCGGGGCCGAACTCCCGGAGGGTGTTGAGCAGGCGGAGTCGCAGGGGGTGGGCGATCCCGCGCAGGGTGCGGGCGTCGACGCGGTGGATGTTCGGGTCGAGCGGCTTCTCGCCGTCGGCTTCGTTCGCTGCCATGCTTCGACCGTAGACTTGCAAAGGTCTCTTTGCAACGCTTCTTTGCAACGAATTCTTTGTAACTTCTCGGCCGGGCGCCCCTAAGGGCTGTCCCGTAATCCCTGGCGGGCGCACGACGACAGCTGCGGGACTTCCTGCTGCGTTGTCGGAACGCCCGAATGCGCCCGGTATGAGGACGCTCCTCCGCCTTGCGATGCACCGCATCCGACGCCGCGCGCTGATCCACCAGGGATTACGGGACAGCCCTTAGCCGTTCTTGATGAAGCCTTCCTGGATCAGCCAGTCCTTCGCCACGATGTGCGGGTCCTGCCCGTCCACGTCCACCTTCGCGTTCAGCTCCTGCGCGACCTCCGTGGTCAGCCGTCTGCTGACCGGATCCAGCAGCCCCGCGATCTCCGGGTACTTGTCGAACGTCGCGGTGTGGATGACAGGCGCCGCGTTGTAGTTGGGGAAGAAGTGCTTGTTGTCCGCGAGGACGTCGAGGTCCATCGCCTTGATCCGGCCGTCCGTGGTGTACACCTCGCCCAGCAGGCAGGAGTTGGACTTCGACACCTGTGTGTAGATGATCCCGGCGTCCATCTTCTTGATGTTGCCGGGCGGGATCGACATCCCGTACGCCTTCTCCATGCCCGGCAGCCCGTCGTCGCGCGAGGCGAACTCGTTCTCCACGCAGATCGTCACCGCCGACGGGTTCCTCTTCGCCAGCGCGGCGACGTCGGAGAGCGTCCTCAGGTGGTACTTCGCGTTGTTCTTCTTGCTGATGGCCAGGGCGTAGGTGTTGTTGAGGGTGGACTGCGGCAGCCAGGTCACCCCGTTCTTCCGGTCCTCGTCCCGGACCGCCTCCCACTGCTTCAGCGGGTCGGTGATCGGCTTCGCATGGCCGAGGTAGGTGATCCAGGCGGTGCCCGTGTATTCGTACATCGCATCGGCGTCGCCCTTGATGATGGCCTCGCGCGCGCTGATCGACCCGGGCAGGTTCGTCCGGTCCAGTACCTCGGCACCGGCTGCCTTGAAGACCAGGCCGATCATCTGGCCGAGGATGATGTTCTCGCTGAAGTTCTTCGAGGTGACGGTCAGTGAGGCGCCGTCCAGCGGTTGGCCCTGGCCGACGGAGCCCGGCACGACGTCGTCGGCCATCGGCGAACCGCTCTTGAGCCCGCAGCCGGCGAGCAACGGGATGAGCACCAGCACACCGACGAGACCGGCCCGGAATGTGCGTGACGCCCCCGCCGTACGCATCACCCCACCTCCAGTCCGCGTGGTGTCAGTGCCACCTCGACCAGGGAGGCCATCCAGTCCACCAGCAGCGCCAGCACCACCGTCAGCACGGAACCGAGCACCAGCACCGGCATCCGCTGCGTCTGGATGCCCGAGGTGATCAGGTCCCCGAGCCCGCCGCCGCCGCCGAACGTCGCCAGGGTCGCCGTGCCGACGTTGAGCACAAGCGCCGTCCGCACGCCCGCCAGGATCAGCGGGACGGCGAGCGGCAGTTCGACCTTCGTGAGCGTTCCCATCGCCGACATGCCGATGCCGCGTGAGGCCTCGACCAGGTTCGGTTCGATCGCCTTCAGGCCGGCCACCGTATTGGAGAGCACCGGCAGCACCGCGTAGATCACCATGCCGATGATCGCCGTCCGCGGGCCGATGCCCAGCCAGATCACCAGCAGCGCCAGCAGCCCGATCGCCGGGGTGGCCTGCCCGACGTTGGCGACCACCGTGACCAGCGGGGCGCCCTTGCGGAACCTGGCCCGGGTGAGCGCGATCCCGAGCGGGATGGCGATGATCAGCACCCAGAAGGTGGAGATCGCGGTCAGTTTGACGTGCTGCCACCAGCGGAGTTGCACATTGCCGCCGGAGAGCGAGTTCCTCGCGATCGAGTCGAGTGGGACGTTGGTGATCCACAGATAGGTGGCGACGAGGACGATGGCCAGGGCGGCCGGTACCAGAACCAGCTTGCGCCAGGTGATCCGGCGCGGCGGTTCTGCGGGCGGCGGTGCGGGTTCCTCCTCCTCGTCGTGGAAGGCTCGGCCCCTGACCTCGAGCTCGCCGGGCAGCCGGGCGGGCGTCGGTTGCTCACCGCCCTTCGAAGGCGGAACGAGGGGGGGAATCGAGCCGTTGGGGGGAATCGGCTGGTCGGGAGGGACCGGCTGGTCGGGGTTCATGCGCCTGCACCGCCCTCCTGGTCCCGCTCGGTCTGATGGGCGCGCAGTTCCTGCAGATCGTGCTGGTGCTCGATGGCGGTGAGCCGGTCCGCCTCCAGGAGTTCATGGACGGAGTTCATCAGGGTCTGCATGTCGACGACACCGATGAACTCGCCGCGCCGCCCGGTCACCGCGACCCGTCCGCCGCTGTCGATGAGCACGGCCTCCAGCGCGTCGTGCAGCGTGCCGTCCCGGGTCACCGTGTCGTGGACCAGCTGCCCGGCACGCGCCAGCGAGCCACGGGCCCGCATCAGGTCGCCGCGCCGCAGCCATTTGTACGGACGGTTCCTGCGGTCCAGCATCAGCAGCTCGTTGTGCGGGCCGGAGCGCAGCTTGTTGAAGATCTCCTGGAGCGGGTCGTCGACCGTCACCGTCGGGAAGTCGGCGATCTCCACTTCCCGTACGCGGGTGAGGTTGAGCCGCTTCAGGGCCGCGCCCGCGCCGACGAACCCGGACACGAAGTCGTCCGTCGGGTTGGTGAGGATCGCCTCCGGGGTGTCGAACTGCGCGATGTGCGAACGCTCCCGCAACACGGCGATCCGGTCGCCCAGCTTGATCGCCTCGTCGAAGTCATGGGTGACGAAGACGATCGTCTTGTGCAGCTCGTGCTGGAGCCGGATCAGCTCGTCCTGGAGATGGTCGCGGGTGATCGGGTCGACGGCGCCGAACGGCTCGTCCATCAGCAGCACCGGCGGATCGGCGGCCAGCGCCCGCGCCACACCCACCCGCTGCTGCTGGCCGCCGGACAGCTGGCGCGGGTAGCGCCCGTGGAACTCCCGCGGGTCCAGCCCGACCAGGTCGAGCATCTCCTCGACGCGGTCCTTCACCTTCGACTTCGACCAGCCGACCATCTTCGGTACGAGGGCGATGTTCTCGGCGACGGTCATGTGCGGGAAGAGCCCGGACGACTGGATCGCGTACCCGACCTTGCGGCGCAGCTTCACCGGATCGATGTCGGTGACGTCCTCGTCGTTGATCCTGATCCGGCCGGACGTCGGCTCGATCAGCCGGTTGATCATCTTCAGGGTGGTGGATTTCCCGCAGCCGGACGGACCGACGAAGATCACCGTCTCACCGGCCTTGATGTCCATGGAGACACTGTCCACGGCCGGCTTCGGGTTGCCGGGATAGCGCTTGGTCAGTTCCTCCAGTTGGATGGTTGCCCCGGAGGTCGTGGCGGGTTTGCCGGCGGCCCCGGTGACGGTCTCAGGCACGGATCCCCCTGGGGATGGTGAGCCTCCCGAGCAGGACGTACGCGGCGTCGAAGAGCAGGGCGAGGATGACGATGCCGAGCGTGCCGGCGAGGACCTGATTGATCGCGTTGGCGCTGCCCAGCGAGGCGATGCCGCGGAAGATCTCGTTGCCGAGGCCGGGGCCGGAGGCGTACGCGGCGATGGCGGCGATACCCATCAGCATCTGTGTCGACACCCGGATGCCGGTGAGGATCGGCGGCCAGGCGAGTGGCAGTTCCACCCTGCAGAGCCGGGCGATCCGCGACATCCCGATGCCCTTGGCCGCGTCGACGAGGGCCGGATCGACGCCGCGCAGTCCGACGATGGAGTTGCGGACGACGGGCAGCAGCCCGTACAGCGTCAGTGTGATCACGGTGGGCGGGACCCCCAGCCCGACGAGCGGGATCAGCAGACCGATGGCGGCGAGGGACGGGATGGTGAGGATCGCCGCCGTCGAGGTGATGGCCAGTGAGCCGCCCCAGCTGCTGCGATAGGTGACGATCCCGATCAGGATGCCGAGCACGGTGGCGATGACCATGCACTGGAACACGGCGCTGACATGCTGGTACGCGTCGGTGAGCAGCTGCTGGTGCCGATTGACCAGGTACTCCCAGAAGCTCACGCGCCACTCCTTGACTCAGTCGCTGTCCTCCGCTGCCTGCTGGACGAGCGGGATGATGCGCAGAGGCACCGGGTTCTCCATGACGATCGCCGTGGAGGCCCGGACAATGCCATCAAAACCGACAACGCGGTCGATCACCCGCTGAAGGTCGGCGTTGGAACGGGCGACGAGCCGGCAGAGCATGTCGCCCTGCCCGGTCGTGGTGTGCAGCTCCAGCACTTCGGGGACGCCGTCCAAATGGGCCCGTACATCGGCACCTTGGCCCTGCTTGATCTCCAGCGTGGCGAAGGCGGTGACGGGGTAGCCGAGCGCTGCCGGATCGACGTCGGGGCCGAATCCGCGGATGACGCCATTCGACTGAAGCCGGTCGAGCCGCGCCTGCACGGTCCCGCGGGCCACCCCGAGCCGACGGGACGCTTCCAGTACGCCTATCCGTGGTTCGCGGGCGAGCAGCACGATGAGCCGCCCGTCCAGATGATCGATCGCCATGTGCGACTCCCTATGGTCACCCTGTACAGATAGTCCGCCTATCCAAGCAAACGCCTATGCATACTGCCCAGCAGATACGCGAACTATTGCGCATCTTGCGATGCGGGGAGAGTCTTCGAGCATGACTGAGACGCTGCACAACGCCCCCGTTACCGCCAGGCAGGCCGATCCCTTCCCGGTCAAGGGAATGGACGCCGTCGTCTTCGCCGTGGGCAATGCCAAGCAGGCCGCGCACTACTACTCGACCGCCTTCGGCATGAAGCTCGTCGCCTACTCCGGACCGGAGAACGGCAGCCGTGAGACCGCCAGTTATGTGCTGACCAACGGTTCGGCACGCTTTGTATTCACCTCCGTCATCAAGGCATCCACCGACCACGGCCGCTTCCTCGCCGACCATGTGGCCGAGCACGGCGACGGCGTGGTCGACCTGGCCATCGAGGTCCCGGACGCGCGGGCGGCCTACGCCTACGCCGTCGAACACGGCGCAGTGGGTCTCGCCGAGCCGCACGAGATCAAGGACGAGTACGGCACGGTCGTGCTGGCCGCGATCGCCACGTACGGCCGGACCCGCCACACCCTCGTCGACCGCAGCGGTTACGACGGCCCGTACCTCCCCGGCTTCGCAGCAGCCGCGCCGATCGTCGAACCGCCCGCCAAGCGCACCTTCCAGGCCGTCGACCACTGCGTCGGCAATGTGGAGCTGGGCCGGATGAACGAGTGGGTCGGCTTCTACAACAAGGTCATGGGCTTCACCAACATGAAGGAGTTCGTGGGCGACGACATCGCCACCGAGTACTCCGCCCTCATGTCGAAGGTCGTCGCCGACGGCACCCTGAAGGTGAAGTTCCCGATCAACGAACCGGCGATCGCGAAGAAGAAGTCGCAGATCGACGAGTACCTGGAGTTCTACGGCGGCGCGGGCGTCCAGCACATCGCCCTCGCCACGAACGACATCGTCGCGTCGGTACGTGCGATGCGCGCGGCCGGCGTCCAGTTCCTGGACACCCCCGACTCGTACTACGACACCCTCGGCGAGTGGGCCGGCGAGACCCGTGTCCCGGTGGAGACGCTCCGAGAGCTGAAGATCCTCGTCGACCGCGACGAGGACGGCTACCTGCTGCAGATCTTCACGAAGCCGGTCCAGGACCGTCCGACGGTCTTCTTCGAGATGATCGAACGCCACGGCTCGATGGGCTTCGGCAAGGGCAACTTCAAGGCGCTGTTCGAGGCGATCGAGCGCGAGCAGGAGAAGCGCGGCAACCTCTGAGCCGGACGCTCGGATCCGAAGGGCGGGGCCCCCGGCGAACGCGGAGGCCCCGCCCTTCGTGCTGCTCCGTGCCGGAAGACGTGCGCCCGATGCGGGGCCCGCAGGCCGATCGGGTCCTTGGCCGGTCCGATCGAGTGAGGTGGCGGGGGGCGCGGGCGGCGAAGGGGATGAGCGGTGGGACGGATCAGGGGCCGCGGCGCGCTGTCGCGGACCCTGCGGCCGGCCGCCGCAGGCTTCGATGGGAGCCCCACAGTATGAACCGTCTCACCGCGTCCGTCTCCGCTGCCGTTGTGGCAACGGGCGCATCCATCGCTCTTCTGGCCCCTGCCGCCGTCGGCGCAGCGGCACCGAACAATGCACCACCGCGGGTGGTCCGGCGAGTCCGTCCCGCGTACGGCGTCGGGCACCGCGCCCTGTCAGTGGCCGCCCGGCGCAGGCGACGCCGCCCCGGCCGGCGCGTGCGTGCTGCGGCCCGGGCCGGCAGCCATGGGATCCGGCCCCGGGGTGGGCTGTACGTCCCGCGGGCCGGTCGCCGACGGCGGGCCCAGGGCGTCCAGGGCCTTCCGGGCCGCCGGGGCCGCCAGCGGTGAGAACTGCGCGTTGGTCCGCAGCGCCTCCTCCAGGTGGCGGCGGGCAGGGCCGTACTCCCTCAGATCCTGCTCGATCACGCCCAGGTGATACGCGTACAGCGCCGTCCCTCCGCCCGTGTCCGCCGCCTTCTGCGCGTACTGCAGCGCACTCGCCGAGTCGCCCGAGCGGTGCAGCGCCCAGCCCAGCGCGTCGGCGACCGCCGCGCCGTGATGCCGGCTCTGCCACTCCGCCCTCAGGAGTTTCACCGCCGCGGCCGCGTTCCCGTGGTCGGCCTCGAAGCGGCCCAGCAGCAGCGCGTCGTCGACTCCGTAGCCGTCGGCTCGGGCCAGGCTCTTGCGAAGCTGCGTGTACTGGCCGAGCGATTCGTCGTCCAGGCCCAGCGACTCGTACAACTCGCCCAGTTCCAGCATGTATTCGGGGCGGGGGAGCCGGGACAGCGCCGCCCGGTAGTCGCGCTGTGCCTCGTCCGTGCGGCCCAGGGCCGCCAGCGCCCGTGCCCGGCCGGCGAGCGACGGATGGTGGGCCGGGTCGGTCCGCAGGGCCGCACTGTACTGCGCCACCGCCTTCTCGGACTCGCCCCGCTCCCAGGCCAGTTCGCCCAGCCGATGCAGGCAGTCCGCCTTCTCAGCGGGTGCGGTGGCCCGGTTCGCCGCGTTCTGCGCGGTGGCGAGCGCGTCCTCGCGACGGCCCTGGTTCCGGTACATCTGCGCCGTCCGCGAGAGCGCCGGGACGCCCGAGCGCAGCGCCGTGAACTTCTCCGCCGCCTTGCCCGCCGCCGTGTACTCACCGAGCCCGTCGTACGCGTCGATCAGTACCGGGTACGCCGTCCAGTCCTTCGGCTGCCGAGCCCGTACCGTCTCGCCCCACTTCTTCGCCGTGACGAAGTCGTGCCGCGCGTTGGCCAGCGCCGCCAGCCCCACCAGGGCCGCCGTGTTCCCGCGGTCACCCGGCTGCGCGTCCAGGGAGCGCCTCAGCGCCTGCTCGGCCCGCCCGTAGTACGCCGCGTCGGCGGAACGCTGCCCCCACTCCACGTAAGCCGTCCCGAGGACCGCCCACGACCGCGCGTCGGACGGATGTGTGCCCACCCAGCTCTGCCGGTCCCCGATCATCGCCTTCAGATCCGAGAGGGAGGCGGGAGAGCCCGAGTTCGTCGCCGCCAGGGCGCGCGAGACCCCTCCCGGCACGGATGGCGGCGCGGCCTTCCTGCCGTCGTCCGGTACGGCCACGACCGCACCCGTCACCAGCACAGCGGCCGCGACCATGCCGAACGCCGCCCTGCGCAGCGTCGTGTGCAACGAGACGGGCGGCGGTTCCGCCGACGACTCCGGGTCGAGGCCGAAGGGCGGTTCGCAATCGGGCGTCGGCGGCGTCTCGGGCGGCACGTCGTAGGGCTCGGAGGGCGACGAGGTGGGCGGCGGGCGATCCAGATGGTCCGGATCGGAGTGGTCCGAGGGAGCGGGCTCCGGAGGCTGCTGCGGCATGACGTCCATGCCGATCACTCTGCGTCAGTACGAAGAGCACACCGCACCTTGCGAACGCTGCCGCAGACGGGTTCACACCACTGGCCCCGGGTGTCACGCTTGGATCATGGACGATCTTCTCGAACGACTGCGCGCGGGCCTTCCTGCCGAGGCCCTGATCACCGACCCGGACATCACCGCCTCGTACGCCCACGACATGGCGAGCTTCTGCGACGCGGGCGCACCGGCCGTGGTGGTGCTGCCGCGCACCGTCGAACAGGTCCAGCACGTCATGCGGACCGCGACCGCACTGCGTGTCCCGGTCGTCCCGCAGGGCGCCCGTACGGGCCTGTCGGGCGCGGCCAACGCCTCCGACGGCTGCATCGTGCTGTCGCTGGTGAAGATGGACCGGATCCTCGAGATCAACCCAGTCGACCGGATCGCCGTCGTGGAGCCCGGTGTCATCAATGCCGTGCTGTCCCGCGCGGTGAACGAACACGGGCTGTACTACCCGCCGGACCCGTCCAGTTGGGAGATGTGCACCATCGGCGGCAACATCGGCACCGCGTCCGGCGGGCTGTGCTGTGTGAAGTACGGGGTCACCGCCGAATACGTGATCGGCCTGGAGATCGTCCTCGCCGACGGGCGGCTTCTGACGACCGGGCGCCGGACGGCCAAGGGGGTCGCCGGATACGACCTCACCCGGCTCTTCGTCGGCTCGGAAGGCAGCCTCGGCATCGTCGTCGGCGCCGTGCTCGCACTGAAGCCGCAGCCGCCGCAGCAACTGGTCCTCGCCGCCGAGTTCCCGTCCGCAGCGGCCGCCTGCGATGCGGTCTGCCGGATCATGGAGCGCGGTCACACTCCCTCACTCCTCGAACTGATGGACCGTACGACGGTGCGCGCCGTCAACGAGATGGCCCACATGGGCCTCCCCGACTCCACCGAGGCGCTCCTGCTCGCCGCCTTCGACACCCCGGACCCCACGGCCGACCTGACCGCCGTCGCCGCACTGTGCACGGCCGCGGGCGCCACCGAGGTGGTCCCCGCGGCCGACGCCGCCGAGTCCGAACTTCTCCTCCAGGCCCGCCGGATGTCGCTGACCGCCCTGGAGACGGTCAAGTCCGCCACGATGATCGACGACGTGTGCGTACCGCGCTCCAAGCTCGGCGCCATGATCGAGGGGACGGCGGCCGTCGCGGAGAAGTACGACCTCACCATCGGCGTCTGCGCCCACGCGGGCGACGGCAACACCCACCCCGTCGTCTGCTTCGACCACACCGACGCCGACGAGTCCCGGCGGGCCCGCGAGTCCTTCGACGAGATCATGGCGCTCGGCCTGGAACTCGGTGGCACCATCACCGGCGAGCACGGCGTCGGCGTCCTGAAGAAGGAATGGCTGGCCCGCGAACTCGGTGAGGTGAGCGTCGAGATGCACCGGGGCATCAAGGCGGCGTTCGATCCGCTGGGGCTGCTCAACCCCGGCAAGGTCTTCTGATCTCCTCGACAAAGGGCTGTCCCGTAATCCCTGGTGGATCAGCGCGCGGCGTCGGATGCGGTGCATCGCAAGGCGGAGGGGCGTCCTCATACTGGGCGTATTCGGGCGTTCCGGCAACGCAGCGAGGTGCCGTAGCTGTCGTCGTGCGCCCGCCAGGGATTACGGGACAGCCCTAAGCCGTCCGGCCTCCCCGCTGCGCATCAGAGCTCGCCGTCCGCCGACTCGTCCGACGGCCACGGGTCGCTCAGCCACAGGTCGTCGACCGGCAGCGGTGCGAGCAGTTCGGCGAGACCGGCGTCGATACCGAGCCGCTCGGTCTCGGTGCCGGGCGGCACCAGGCGCAGCGTCCGCTCCATCCAGGCGGCCACGGCCGCGGACGGCGCCTCGAGCAGCGCGTCGCCGTCGGGCGAGGTCAGCGCCACACAGATGACGTTGCGCCGCTGGATCTTGGTCGGCCAGATCCGTACGTCGCCGTGCCCGCATGCCCGGAACACGCCTTCGACCAGCAGA
This sequence comes from Streptomyces sp. NPDC051664, assembly GCF_044453545.1. NCBI lineage: Bacteria > Bacillati > Actinomycetota > Actinomycetes > Kitasatosporales > Streptomycetaceae > Streptomyces > Streptomyces sp. NPDC051664. Next base: position 122,660 of record NZ_JBITCU010000008.1, read on the forward strand.
TCGCGGGCGAACGTCCAGTGCACGGGGAAGTCGGAGCCGATGTGAAAGGTGATGTGCACGGCATACGGGTCCTCCGTGCGGTAGGTCAGCCGGGCCGGTACGGGGATGCTGCGCTCCGGCGACAGGACCAGCTTGAGCTCCAGCTCGCGTTCGACAACGGTGTGCATGAGGTGCGTCCTTTCGGTGCCTGTGAACCGGTCCCCTGACGGGCCCGCACATGGAGAGAGCGCCCTCCCCGCCACCTATTACGCGACTTCCAGGAAAAACTTCACGGCGACCGGAAAGTGGCCCAAACACCGGGACTGGCACGGGGGTACGCGGCTGTCTGATAGATGTGGTCCGTCGACTTGAAGCTTCGAAGAGATACGGGACCACGGTGATGAGCGCCCCAACCCCGGCACCCGGTGACGACAGGCCCCGCGAGGGGTATTACCCCGACCCGTCCATTCCCGGATATGTCCGGTACTGGAACGGCGCTTCGTGGGTGCCCGGTACCAGCCGCCCTGCGCCTCTGCAGGGCGAGTCGGCGCCCGGGACGCCTGCTGGAACGGACCCCGAACCGCAGCGGCCGTCGGCAGCGGGTCCGGCACACGCGCAGCCATCCGGCCCGGCCCATACGCCGGTGGACGAAACCGGTCCGGTCTTCCTGGACGAGGAGCCGTACGGTCCCGATCGCCCCGAACCCGCATCCGCCTGGCAGGCCGACGCCTCCCGGCAGGCCGGCTTCGGCGGCGAGCGCGACCGGCGGGTGTCCTGGGGCGGCACCGGGCGGCCCGGCGAGACCGGCGGACCGGGGGAGCAGGGAGCAGCCGCGGCTCAGGATCCGCGTACGCCGGCGGGGCGCGGCCCCGCCGACCGGATGCCCGGCGACCGCGCCCAGGGCGGCAGCGCCCCCGCGGACCGGGTTCCCACGGATCCGCGGGGGCCCGGCTCCCAGGACCCCACGGGCGGCGCGCTGCCGGGCATGCGGGGCGGCAACAGCCACGTCCCCGAGAGCACTGTCGCGATCCGGGTCGACCGACCGGGCCGCGGCGGTGGCGCCGGCGGGACGGGGAGCGGGACCGGTGCCGGGTCGGGCGAGGCGGGACGTCCGCCTGCCGACGGCACGGTCGAGATCCGCGCCATGGGCCAGGGCGGCCGGCCGCCCAGGTCCCATAAGGCCGAACAGGAGCCAGGCGGCGGGACGATGTCGATCCGCGCGGTCGCTCCCGGCACCACCCCGCAGGCCTCTGCGCCCGCCCCGGCACCCGGGCCCACACCCGCACCTGCCCCGGCACCCGCTCCCGCGGAGCTCAACAACCCGCTCACTCCGGGACCCGGCGGCGGTTCTGCCTCCTGGGCGCAGCAGGTCCATCAGCTCGCCGCCCCCCAGCAACAGCAGCAGCAACTTCCGCACCAGCAGCAACAGCGTCAGCCGCAGTTCCGCGGCCCGCAGCCGGACCAGCCCGTCGTGCCCTGGAAGCCCCCGGTCAACGACCACTTCCAGCAGCTCGCCCAGGCCCAGGCGGCGGCCCGCCCCGCCGGGCTCGGCAAGCGGCTCGCCGCCCGGCTCGTCGACACGGTCGTGCTGGGCGCGCTCGCCGGCGCGGTCGCGTTCCCCCTTGTCACGCGGGCGATGGACCACATCGAGGAGAAGATCGACGCGGCGAAGCTGTCCGGGGAGACGGTCACCGTCTGGCTGGTGGACTCCACCACGTCCGTCCTGTTCGGCGGGGCGCTTGCGGCGTTCCTGGTGCTCGGTGTGCTGCTGGAGGCGCTGCCGACCGCGAAGTGGGGCCGCACGCTCGGCAAGAAGCTGTGCGGGCTCGAGGTGCGGGACATCGAGTCCCACAGCGCGCCCGGCTTCGGGGCCGCGCTGCGCCGGTGGCTGGTCTACGGCGTGCTCGGCATCCTGGTGATCGGCGTGGTCAACGTGGTGTGGTGTCTGTTCGACCGCCCGTGGCGGCAGTGCTGGCACGACAAGGCCGCCCGTACCTTCGTGGCGGGCTGACCCCCGCGTACTGACGGCTCGTCGGGTGACGGGCCGTCGCGCGGTATCGGGTTCCCCCGAACGCACCTGAGCCGTTGCGGGGGCCCCCGGGCCGGGATGCACTGCCCCCATGAGCAACGATCAGCCGACGCCCGGCCAGCCACCCGAGGACGACCCGTTCCTCAAGAAGCCGCAGGAGCCCCCGACGCCGCCGTCGGGGTCCGGGGCCGGGTCGCAGGCGGGGCCCGGAGCCGGGGCGGGGTCCGAGTCCGGGCCGGGCTCGGGTCCGGGGTCGGGGTCGGGGCCTGGCTCGGGTGGTCCGGGGTCGGGCTCGCCCTACGACCGTTCTCAGCCGCCTCCGCCGCCTCCCCCGTACGATCCCCATGCCTACGGTGGCGGCCCGTACGGCGGCACCGACCCGCTGGCGGGCATGCCTCCGCTCGCCGAGCCGGGCAAGCGGATTCTGGCCCGGCTGATCGACTTCCTGATCATCTCGATCCCGCTGTATCTGATCTCGCTGCCGTTCGGCGGCGCGGTCGACATGTCGGACAACAACGGCAACAGCGAAAGCGCCGGCGATGTGTTCACCCAGACCTACAACGGGCATCAGCTGCTCTGGTCGCTGATCGCTCTCGTGATCTACGTCGCGTACGACACGTACTTCACGCACAAGGACGGCCGCACGATCGGCAAGCGACTGCTCAAGCTGCGGGTCGCGATGCTCAACGACGGCCGGGTGCCGGACACCAGTGCCTCGTTCCTGCGGGCCGTGGTGCTGTGGCTGCCGGCGCTGCTGTGCTGCCCGTGCCTGTGGTGGCTGATCAACATCGTGCTGATGTTCACGGACAAGCCGTACCGGCAGGGGCTGCAGGACAAGGCTGCCAAGACCGTGGTGGTCTCGACCGCGTAGGCAGGCGCCCGATCAGCGGCGCAGGGAGTGCTCGCCCACGCGCTCGGAGGCGTGGACGGCCGGGATTCTGGCCCGGCGGATGTCGTCGGTGACGACATCTTGCGTAGATGTGGCGGAAGTGGCGGTGGGGACGGCAGGGTTCGTACGAACCCCGGTTGCCGTCCTCGCCGCCTTCCGCGTTTTCGTCCGCAGCGGCAGGGGTACGGTGACGGCCACCAACAGGCCGAGCGCCATCGCTGCCGTTCCGATGACGGCGATACCGACGCCTGAACTCGTACGGGACAGCAGCAGCATGGCGAGCGTCGAGAAGACGACGGTGACCGATCCGTAGGAGAGCTGTGCAGCAGTGGGACGCGGCATGGCGGTATCCGTCCTCGGGACATCGGATGGGCAGTCTCTCAACGCGGTCGCACTGTCAAGCGACTCTACGACGGTGGATGCCCGGGCGGAACCGGTAGTAAGCGTGACCTAACCCACGGTGCCGGTGCACGGGGGGCGCACTGAGTCATCCCGGGTTCCGAGGGGGCACTTCGGCGCGCCGGTTACCTGCTCGATGAACGTCCGGATAACGGAAACGGCCTACTACATAGTGCACTTGGCCTGTGCAAGTCAAGATCTGTCTTTTCTCTCGTAACTCCGGTCGAATGTCGTCACTTGTGACGCGTATCCGCGCGCAGCCCCGCCACACCCCAAGGCTGCAGCTGCGGACGCCGGGGAGGGACAGCATCAAGTGACCACTAAGAGACGGGCGCTTCGCGCCACGGCGGTTGTCGTGGCCATGGCCGCCACCGCCGCTACGGCATCGGCATTCGCCACAGCCCAGGCGGACGAGAAGTCCCCAGGAGCGAGCAGCTCCATCGTCGACCGCCGTGATCCGGGGTCGGCCAAGGGCGGCGCGCACGACCTGGAAGGCCCTTACAGCGAGCAGCAGGACGCACAGCGTCAGGCCGCTCTGGAACAGGTCATCGCGGGCGACAAGAAGGTGTCGACGCGTGACGGCTCCAAGGTCGTCAAGCTCGACGACAAGAAGTACGTCGAGCTCGGCCGCGAGAAGACGGACAAGATCTTCACGGTCCTGGTGGAGTTCGGCGACAAGGTCGACGACACGACCATGATCGACCCGGACGGCGACGGGCCCAAGCCGCCCGTCAAGAAGTACGGCGGCACGCCCGGACCGCTGCACAACACGATAGCCAAGCCGGACCCGGCGAAGGACAACAGCACCGCCTGGCAGGCCGATTACAACCAGGCCCACTTCCAGGACCTCTACTTCGGTGAGGGCGCCGGCAAGAACTCGCTGAAGACGTACTACGAGAAGACGTCCTCCGGGCGTTACTCGGTCGACGGCGAGGTCTCCGACTGGGTCAAGGTCCCGTACAACGAGGCCCGTTACGGCTCCAACTACTGCGGCTCGTCCAACTGCGCCAACTCCTGGGACATGATCAAGGACGGCGTGAACGCCTGGGCGGCCGACCAGAAGGCCAAGGGCCGCACGCCGGAGCAGATCAAGGCGGACCTGGCGAAGTACGACCAGTGGGACCGCTACGACTTCGACAACGACGGCAACTTCAACGAGCCCGACGGCTACATCGACCACTTCCAGATCGTGCACGCTGGTGAGGACGAGTCCGCGGGCGGCGGCGTCGAGGGCGCGAACGCCATCTGGGCGCACCGCTGGTACGCGTACGGCACCAACGCCGGCGCGACCGGCCCGGCCGACAACAAGGCCGGCGGCACCCAGATCGGTGACACCGGCATCTGGGTCGGCGACTACACCGCGCAGCCCGAGAACGGCGGCCTGGGCGTCTTCGCCCACGAGTACGGCCACGACCTCGGTCTGCCGGACCTGTACGACACCACCAACACCGCCGAGAACTCGGTCGGTTTCTGGTCCCTGATGTCGGCCGGTTCCTGGCTCGGCACCGGCAAGAACGCCATCGGCGACCTGCCCGGTGACATGACCGCCTGGGACAAGCTGCAGCTGGGCTGGCTGAACTACGCCTCGGCCAAGGCCGCGACGAGCTCGCTCCACAAGCTGGGTGTCTCGGAGTACAACACCAAGGACAAGCAGGCGCTCGTCGTCACGCTGCCCGACAAGGCCGTCACCACCGCTGTCACGAAGCCCGCCGAGGGCTCCAAGCAGTGGTGGAGCGACATGGGTGACAACCTCAACAACACCCTGTCCCGTTCGGTCGACCTCACCGGCAAGTCCAAGGCGTCCCTCGACCTTTCGGGCTGGTGGGACATCGAGAAGGACTACGACTACCTCTACACCGAGGTGTCGGAGAACGGTGGCACCAGCTGGACCGCGATCGACGGCACGGCCGACGGCAAGGCGATCCCGCGTGACGCCAGCGACAAGCCGGCCCTGACCGACGTCTCCGGCAAGTACCAGAAGCTCTCGTACTCGCTGGACGCCTACGCCGGCAAGAAGATCGACATCCGCTTCCGCTACACCACCGACGGCGGCGCGGGCGGTGTGGGCTTCGCGGCCGACACCATCGCGGTCAACGCCGACGGTGCTGCGCTCTTCTCGGACAACGCCGAGGGTGACGACAACGGCTGGACCGCCAAGGGCTTCTCCCGCGTCGGCGAGTCGTTCACCAAGGAGTACCCGCAGTACTACCTCGCGGAGAACCGCCAGTACGTCTCGTACGACCAGACCCTCAAGGTCGGCCCGTACAACTTCGGCTTCTCCTCGACCCGTCCGGACTGGGTCGAGCACTACCCGTACCAGAACGGTCTGCTGATCTGGCTCTGGGACACCTCCCAGAAGGACAACAACGTCTCCGCCCACCCGGGCAAGGGCCTGATCCTGCCGATCGACGCGCACGCGAAGCCGCTGAAGTGGGCCGACGGCACCGTCCTCCGCAACAAGATCCAGCCCTTCGACGCGCCGTTCAGCTGGTGGCCGACCGACGGCTTCACGCTGCACAAGGCCGACGTGGCGGTCAAGATCAAGCCCCAGCTAGGCGTCCCGGTCTTCGACGACCACAAGGGCACCTACTGGTACGAGGAGAACGCGACCGGAAGCGTGAAGGTCGCTGACACCAACACGCGGATCACGATCGTCAGCGAGCCGCTCAGCGGCTCGACGATCACCGTCAAGGTTGGCGCCTCGCACAAGTAATTCCGCATCACCGCAGGTCAGAGCATGATCGGCCGTCGCCCTCTAGCGGGCGGCGGCCGATCGTGTTTAGGTGCCTCTTATTCAGTCTCTTATTGACACGACGTCTCACGGGGGAGTGCGGAGTATGGCCGGCGGAGGATTCAGCAAGTTGCCGAACGGCAGTGTGGTGGTCGCGATCACCCTGACCGGCCCGGCGGACGGAACGGGTCCGGGCAGCCCGGTCCGCGTCCTGGTCCATGCGGCCAACCGGGCCCGCGCGCTGACCCGCCTGCGCAACCTGGGCCTGCGCGCGGTCTACCTCCGCGGCAACGCGGAACCCCCCACCCCCGACGAGGTCACCGCGGTGCTGCACCACCCGGACGGCCTCCTCTGGCGGGCCAGACCCGAAAACGCCCAGGAGCTCTGGCACCCCATACGAACGCTGCTCTCCCCGTCGGTGCCGGCCCAGCAGAATTAGGGCCGGGCCATGATCCGGCGCCGCGCACTCGAGCGCCACGTCGGCGGAGACAAGCCCGTCCAGGGCGTCCCCCAGGCCGTAGAGGCCATGGGGGCGATCGAGGACAGAGCGGCCGCCGGGCGACCCCGGCAAGCCCCCGCCCTACACGACCGGCTTGCCGGAGAGCTCCACGCCGGCTCCGCGGAGCTCCTCAAGCGCCTGCCCCGTGGTCGCCGCGGCGACCCCCGCCGTCAGGTCCAGCAGGACATGCGTCGTGAACCCCTCCCGTACCGCGTCCAGCGCCGTGGCCCGCACGCAGTGGTCCGTGGCGATACCGACCACGTCGACCTCCGTCACGCCCCGGTCCCGCAGCCACCGCGCCAGCCCCGTCCCGTTCTCGTCGAGGCCCTCGAAGCCGCTGTACGCCGCCGCGTGCTCCCCCTTGTCGAACACCGCGTCGATCGCGCCGGAGGCGACCGCCGGGGCGAAATTGGGGTGGAAGCCGACCCCCTCCGTGCCCGCGACACAGTGCGCCGGCCAGGAGTGCTCGAAGTCCGGATGGTCGGAGAAGTGGTCGCCCGGGTCGACATGGTGGTCCCGGGTCGCCACCACATGGCGGTAACCGGCCTGGGCCTCGCCGATCAGGTCGGTGATGGCGGCGGCGACATCGGCGCCCCCCGCCACGGCGAGGCTGCCGCCCTCGCAGAAGTCGTTCTGAACGTCCACGACGATCAACGCGCGATGCATGGCGGGTGTCCTTCGATGGGGAGGTCCGACGGGGGAGGTCCGACCGGGGAGGGAATGCGAGCGGAACGGTGGGGGAAGGGCCGGAATCGAGCCTAGAGACTGGGGCTGCCTTGCGGGAGGGGGCGTCCGCTGCTGTCGCCGCCCGTCGCCTTCCCACCGTCGCACGTTCAGACGTACTCCGTAGGAATGACCGGCTCTCCCTTGGACAGCTGCATAGCCGACAGCGGCAGCCCCTGCCGCGCCGCGATGTGCCGCTCCCGGGCCGCGTCCAGCGACTCGCGGGCGACCACCTCACCACCCCTGACCAGCTCGGCCAGCAGCTGCCGGTCGGCCAGGCCGTCCGGCACCTGACCCGTGCCGATCACCTCGGCCTCGGCCACCCCGTGCTCGTCCAGCCGCCGCGCGGCCCACTTGCGACCGCCCACCGAGGACTTCGCCCCCAACGACTTCTTCGCAACCGGCTGGAGCGGTTCCGCCGGGTCGGCGGAAACCGCCCGGGCGACCAGCTTGTAGACCATCGAGCAGGTCGGCTGACCGCTGCCGGTCACCAGCTGCGTGCCCACGCCGTACGCGTTCACCGGCGCCGCGGCCAGCGACGCGATCGCGTACTCGTCGAGGTCCGACGTCACCACGATCTTCGTCCCGGTGGCGCCCAGTTCGTCGAGCTGCTGGCGCACCCGGTGCGCCACCAGCAACAGGTCCCCGGAGTCGATCCGTACCGCCCCCAGCTCGGTCCCGGCGACCTCGACCGCCGTACGGACCGCCTCGGCGACGTCGTAGGTGTCGACCAGCAGGGTCGTGCCCCGGCCGAGCGAGTCGACCTGCGCCCGGAACGCGTCGCGCTCGCTGTCGTGCAGCAGGGTGAACGCGTGCGCGCTCGTCCCGACCGTCGGGATGTTGTAGCGGAACCCCGCCGCCAGATCGGACGTCGTGTCGAAGCCGCCGATGTACGCGGCACGCGCCGACGCCACCGCCGACAGTTCATGGGTGCGTCGTGCACCCATCTCGATCAGCCCGCGCCCGCCGGCGGCCACCGACATGCGGGACGCCGCCGCGGCGATCGCCGAGTCGTGGTTGAGGATCGAAAGGATCACCGTCTCCAGCAGCACGCACTCGGCGAAGGACCCCTCGACCCGAAGGATCGGCGAGCCGGGGAAGTACACCTCGCCCTCCGGGTAGCCCCAGATGTCGCCGCTGAAGTGGAAGTCCGCCAGCCAGTCCAGCGTCGGCCCGTCGACGACGTTCCGCTCGCGCAGGAAGGTGAGCATCTCGTCGTCGAAGTGGAAGTTCTCCACCGCGTCGAGCAGCCGTCCGGTGCCCGCGACGACGCCGTAGCGCCGCCCCTCGGGCAGCCGGCGGGTGAACGCCTCGAACACCGAGTGCCGGTCGGCCGTGCCCGCCTTCAGTGCGGCCTGCACCATCGTGAGCTCGTACTGGTCGGTGAAGAGCGCTGTCGACGGCACACCGACCCGTCGCCCAAGGTCCGCAGAGTTCATGGCACGGATGCTACCGCTATTTCGTCAAAGTGACGAGATCTAGGGTCTGTTTGTGCGCTGCCCCCTCCCGAGTGGCAGCATGGGGTGGGTGAGCGTCGCCCCCGTAGAGATCGAGCGTCCAGAATCGGCCGAAGAGAACCTCGTCGTCCCCGAGCCCGATGTGCCTTGGGTGACGCTGGTCCACAACGACCCGGTCAACCTCATGAGCTACGTGACCTATGTCTTCCAGGCCTACTTCGGCTACTCCAAGGACAAGGCCCACAAGCTCATGCTCGACGTGCACCAGAAGGGCCGCGCGGTCGTCTCCAGCGGCAGCCGTGAAGAGATGGAACGCGACGTCCAGGCCATGCACGGATACGGGCTCTGGGCCACCCTCACGCAGGACCGCAACTAGCACGCCCCCTTCCCCGACCCGCCCCGTCCTCTGCCCCGCCCGACCCACCATCGGAGAGAACCCATGGCCGGCCACTTCGAGGCCACCCCCGGCGGCGGCGCGGCCGTCGCGCTCGACGAGGTGGAGATCGCGATCCTGCGCTCCCTCGCCGTCCAGCTGCTGGAGCTGATCGGCCCCGGTGACGAACCGGCCGAGGGCGAGGACCCGCTCGCCGCCCTGTTCGCCGAAGGACCCAGCGAACCGCCGACCGACCCGGCCCTGGCCCGCCTCTTCCCGGAGGCGTACGGCGACGACGACAGCGAACTGCGCGCCGCGTCCGCCGAGTTCCGCCGGTACACCGAGAACGACCTGCGCTCCCGCAAGCGCGACGACGCCCTCACCGTCGTACGCACCCTGGACGCCATCCCGGCCGGGGAGGACGGCGGGATCCTCACGCTCACCGCCGACGAATGCCGCAACTGGCTCGGCGCGCTCAACGACCTCAGGCTGACCATCGGTACCCGCCTGGACGTCTCCGACCAGGACGAAGGCGGCGAGGGATCGCTCTACCGGCTGCCCGACAGCGACCCGCGCAAGCCCATGGTCATGGCCTATCTCTGGCTGGGCGCGCTTCAGGAGACCCTCGTCGAGACCCTGATGCCGTAAGGGGCGTCCGGCCCTTCCCGGGGCCGGACCGAACGGCCATTCCCCCGTAGCCGGATCTGAAGATCACCCGTGCCGTTCCCGCCGGGTGTTCGCTCAACGAACGCTCAAATCCGAATAACGATCCCGTCACCCGAACGGCCTTTTTTGCGGCAGCTTCGAAACGCTTGTCCGCTTTTTCCTGTGGTCTGCGCCACATAATGTCCGGCGGATCACCGGTTGGCCCGTGATAGATCTTCACGACCACCCGGGGACGCCACCCCTGTTCCCGGGGGCGCTACAGCCGGCGGATCGCCGGTCGCACTCCATCCATATCCGGGGGGGATCAGGACCTGATCCGCAGCCTCAACGGCGCGGATCGGCGTGGAGAAAGGCGCATCACCATGACATCGGCGAAGGTCGACAATGGACAAGACGGCCGTCCGGCCGCAGCAACAACGGACGCGGCCGCCTCGGGCGAGGGATACCAGCGCGCCCTCGGCGCCCGCCAGATCCAGATGATCGCGATCGGCGGGGCCATCGGCACGGGCCTCTTCCTCGGTGCGGGCAAGGCCATCGCCAAGGCGGGGCCCAGCCTCATCCTGGCCTATGCCATCGCGGGCCTGGTGATCTTCTTCATCATGCGGGCGCTGGGTGAACTCCTCATGTACCGCCCGGTCTCGGGTTCCTTCTCGGAGTACGCCCGCGAATTCGTCGGGCCCTTCGCAGGCTTTGTCACCGGCTGGACCTACTGGCTCTTCTGGGTCGTCACCGGAATCACCGAAGTCACCGCGGCAGCCCAGTACATGACGTACTGGTTCGACATCGCCCAATGGGTCTCCGCACTGATCTTCACGATCATCCTGTACGCCGTGAACCTGATCTCCGTGAAACTCTTCGGTGAACTCGAATTCTGGTTCTCGATGGTCAAGGTCACGGCCATCGTCGGCATGATCCTCATCTGCGCCGGAATCCTCACCCTCGGCTTCTCCGACGCTGGGGACACCGCGAGCGTCACCCACCTCTGGTCCGACGGCGGCTTCTTCCCGCACGGCATCAGCGGCACCCTCATGACCCTGCAGATCGTGATGTTCGCCTTCCTCGCGGTCGAGCTCGTCGGCGTCACCGCGGGCGAGTCCAAGGACCCGAAGACCGTCCTGCCCAAGGCCATCAACACCGTGCCGTGGCGCATCGCCGTCTTCTACGTCGGCGCGCTGATCATGATCCTGTCGGTCGTCCCGTGGACCGAGTTCGAGCCCGGCATCTCCCCGTTCGTCGCCGCCTTCCAGAAGATGGGCCTCGGCGTCGGCGCCGCGATCGTCAACTTCGTCGTCCTGACCGCGGCCCTCTCCTCCTGCAACTCCGGCATGTACTCCACCGGACGCATGCTGCGCGACCTCGCGCTCAACGGACAGGGCCCGAAGTTCTTCACCAAGCTGACCAGGAGCGGCACCCCGCTCATCGGCACCACCTTCTCCGCCGCGCTCATGCTCGTCGGCGTCTGGATCAACTACCAGTGGCCCGGCGACGCCTTCACCTACGTCGTCTCCTTCGCCACCATCTCCGGCATGTGGGCCTGGATCATGATCCTCGTCTGCCAGATCCGCTACCGCTTCCTGGCCGACCGCGGTGTGCTCCCGCAGTCCACCTTCCGGGCCCCCGGCGCCCCGTACACCAGCATCTTCGCGCTCGCCTTCATCGGCATGGTCATCGTCATGATGGCCGTCGACAAGGACGCCAGGATCTCGTTGTACTGCGCCCCGCTCTGGGCCCTGATCCTCGGCGTCTCGTACCTGGTGCTCAAGGCCCGTAACCCCGAGAACAAGGCCTTCGCCAAGAGCTGATCCAGCGCCTTCGGCACCTTCTGTCCAGCATGCGGGCCCCCGCGTACCACTCCTCGGAGTCGCGGGGGCCCTCTGCTTATCCTGGCGCCATGCTGACCCTCACCCAGGCGCTGTACGACCAGATCGTCGCGCACTCCCGCGCGGACCACCCCGACGAGGCGTGCGGCGTGGTCGCGGGCCCGGCCGGAACAGGCCGCGCCGAGCGCTTCATCCCGATGCTCAACGCCGCCCGCTCGCCCACGTTCTACGAGTTCGACTCCGCGGACCTGCTGAAGCTGTACCGCGAGATGGACGACCGCGACGAGGAGCCGGTGATCGTCTACCACTCGCACACCGCGACCGAGGCCTACCCCTCGCGCACCGACATCACCTACGCGAATGAGCCCGGCGCCCACTACGTGCTCGTCTCCACCGCCGACACGGACGACGCGGGCCCCTTCCAGTTCCGCTCGTACCGCATCGTCGACGGTGTGATCACCGAGGAGGACGTCAAGGTCGTCGAGGCGTACGAGCCCGCCTGACCGGCCGCGGGCCGGGGGCGGGGCGGGGCGCCGCCCCGCCCCCGGCCCCTCCCTCGCCGACAGCGGTCCATCAGGCGAACGCTCACCATCCAGCAGGTGAGATCACATGCCGGAATCCTGACCGGGAATCGATACGATGACCGCATGGTTCCCCATGACGTGAGCGAGAAGACGCCGGGCACGCTGCTCGTCGCGCGCCTGCACGTCGACCTGTGCAGGCTCTCCAGCGCGATCTGTACGAGCCGCCTCCCCGTCGCAGGCAAGGCCTGAGCCGGGTCCCGGCCCGAAGCGCCGACCATCGCACTTTCCCTGCGCGGGGGCAGAGCCGCGCGCCCCACGCCACCACTCCGCTTTCGACAGGAGCCCACGCCATGGCCATCGAGGTCCGCATCCCCACCATCCTCCGCACCTACACCGACGGCGCGAAGGCCGTCGAAGGCAACGGAGAGACCCTCGCCGACCTCTTCACGGATCTCGACAGCCGCCACAACGGCATCCGTGAGCGCATCGTCGACGGTGGCGAACTCCGTCGCTTCGTGAACGTCTACCTCAACGACGAGGACGTCCGCTTCCTCGACGGCATCTCCACCAAGCTCAGCGACGGCGACAGCGTCACCATCCTCCCGGCCGTCGCGGGCGGCATGAACTGATGCGGTACGACAGCCCGCTCGCCGCGGTGGGCAACACCCCGCTCGTCCGCCTGCCCCGGCTGTCACCGTCGGACGACGTCCGCATCTGGGCCAAGCTGGAGGACCGCAACCCCACCGGCTCGATCAAGGACCGCCCCGCGCTCCACATGGTCGAACAGGCAGAGAAGGACGGCCGGTTGACCCCCGGCTGCACCATCCTGGAACCCACCAGCGGCAACACCGGCATCTCACTCGCCATGGCGGCCAAGCTCAAGGGCTACCGCATCGTCTGCGTCATGCCGGAGAACACCTCCCAGGAGCGGCGCGACCTGCTCGCCATGTGGGGCGCCGAGATCATCTCCTCCCCGGCAGCCGGCGGCTCCAACACGGCCGTCCGCGTAGCAAAGGAGCTCGCCGCCGAGCACCCCGACTGGGTGATGCTCTACCAGTACGGCAACCCGGACAACGCCGGCGCCCACTACGCCACCACCGGCCCGGAGATCCTCGCCGACCTGCCCTCCATCACCCACTTCGTGGCAGGCCTCGGCACCACCGGCACCCTGATGGGCGTCGGCCGCTTCCTGCGCGAACACAAGCCGGACATCAAGATCGTCGCCGCCGAGCCGCGCTACGACGACCTGGTCTACGGGCTCCGCAACCTCGACGAGGGCTTCGTCCCCGAGCTCTACGACGCCTCGGTCCTCACCACCCGCTTCTCCGTCGGCTCCGCCGACGCCGTCACCCGCACCCGCGAACTCCTCCAGCAGGAAGGCATCTTCGCGGGCGTCTCCACCGGTGCGGCGCTCCACGCGGCGATCGGCGTCGGCACCAAGGCGGTCAAGGCCGGGGAGCCGGCCGACATCGTCTTCGTCGTCGCGGACGGCGGCTGGAAGTACCTGTCGACGGGCGTCTACACCGCCCCGACCACGGAAGCCGCCATCGAAACGCTGCACGGCCAGCTCTGGGCCTAGGGTCCTTCGTTTGGATCAGGCTGGATCAGGGAGCGGCTGGATCAGGCTGGATCAGGGAGCGGCCGCCGCGGAGCGTCGGCAACTGACGACAACGCGGCAGATGTGCGTGCCAGGCCCCGCGAGCCCGGCATGACCCAAACGAGAGGCCCTAGCCCGGAGCTCAGGCGGCTCCCAGATGCCGGGCGGGCTGGAGACATCCAGCCCGCCCGGCATTTTCAGCCCCTCCGGCGGTCGAGGAGCGGGGTCCGCGGCGGAGCCCCTCACACAGAGCGGAGCCGCACATGGTCATAGCCCGGAGGGGCAGATGGCGGACAGCCCGCCGCATGCGTCCCACCGCCACCGCCCCTGCACCTCACCCGAACCGTCGCACCTGATCCCACACCCCCGGATCCACCACCCCCACCCGCCGCCGGAACCCCCGCACCGCCACATCCCGCAGCTCATCCGTCTCCAGGAAGCTCGCCCGCCCCTGCGGATCGCCCACCGCGCCCGGCGGCAGCGCGATCACCCCCGGCCGCTCCTCGTGATGCTTGCTGGTGATCTTCGCGACGCGCGCGGCGCCATCCCGTACCGACAGCACCAGGCACGGCCGGTCCTTCGACCCGGGCCCGTCCTCGTACGGAACCTCGGCCCACCAGATCTCACCCGGCCGTGGCGTGCCCTCCGGCCCGCCCCGGGGCCCCTCCGTCCTCCCCGGCGGGCGCGTCCGCGCCCTCGGGTGCCCACCCGGGCGCCGGCCACCGCGCCCGAGCCGGCCCCGTCCGTCGGCAATCGCGGCAATGAGTGCCAGCAGTACGACCGCGCCGAGCGCCGGCCACCAGGACATGTTCATGCACCGACGGTACCGGCGCCTCCGCAGGCCCGCGCCTCGCAACCGCTTCCATCGAACCGGTGACAGAGCAGGTGAGTTCGCCCACAACGGCAGGCCTTGGAGGAGCGACCAGGTGTTTGGCGCCTTACGCTCAACAAATCGCACGAACCCTCCCCGTTCCCACGTCTCGGAGGTTCACGCTCCATGAAGCTCACCGTCGTCGGCTGCTCCGGCTCGTTCCCGTCCGCGGGTTCGGCATGCTCGAGCTACCTCGTAGAGGCCGACGGCTTCCGGCTGCTCCTCGACATGGGTAACGGCGCCCTCGGCGAGCTGCAGCGCCACATCGGTCTCTACGACCTGGACGCCATCTTCCTCAGCCATCTCCATGCCGATCACTGCATCGACATGTGCGCGTACTTCGTGGTGCGCTACTACCGGCACGACGGCGGACGACCGGAGCCCATCCCGGTCTACGGCCCCGACGGCACCGAGCAGCGGCTGACGGCCGCGCACGGGGACACCCCGTCCGACCGGGCGATGAGTGAGGTCTTCGACTTCCACACGCTGAAGTCCGGCTCGTTCGACATCGGCCCCTTCTCGGTCCGTACGGAGAAGGTCTGCCACCCCGTCGACACCTTCGGCATCCGCATCGAGCACGACGGCCGCTCGCTGACGTACTCCAGCGACACCGGAATCTGCGAAGCGCTGGACGAACTCGCCGAGGGCACCGATCTGTTCCTCTGCGAAGCGTCGTTCACCCACGGCAAGGAGGACATTCCGGACCTCCACCTCAACGGCCGCGAAGCGGGCGAAATCGCCGCGCGCGGGAAGGTGGGCCGGCTCGTCCTGACCCACATCCCGCCGTGGACGGACGCGGACCGCAATCTGGCGGACGCCCACGCGATCTACGGCGGCCCGGTGGACCTGGCGGTCCCGGGTGCGGTCTACGAGATCTAGGGCCCCGAGTAGGTACGACAGAGCCCCCCGCCCTCCGTCCGGAGGGTGGGGGGCTCTGCCGTACCAATGTGCAGGGCGAGGTCTACTTCGCCTCGGCCTTGAGCAGCTCGGCGAGCTCCTCGTCCGACTCCCGGCCCGGGGTCGGCAGGTTGAACTTGATGATCGCGAAGCGGAAGACCACGTAGTAGACCACCGCGAAGCAGAGACCGACCAGGACCAGCATCCACGGCTTCGTCGCGATACCGAGGTTCAAGAAGAAGTCCACCGCACCGGCCGAGAAGCCGAAGCCGTCCTTCATGCCGAGCCCCCAGGTCAGAGCCATGGAGACACCCGTCAGCACCGCGTGGATCGCGTACAGCACCGGGGCGATGAACATGAACGTGAACTCGATCGGCTCGGTCACACCGGTCACGAACGCGGTGGCCGCGAGGGAGAACATCATGCCGCCGACGACCTTGCGGCGCTCCGGGCGGGCGCAGTGGACGATCGCGAGGCAGGCCGCCGGAAGGGCGAACATCATGATCGGGAAGAAGCCGGTCATGAACTGTCCGGCCTGCGGGTCACCGGCCAGGAATCGGGCGATGTCGCCGTGGGCGCCCTTGTACTCGCCCGCCTGGAACCACGGGAACGAGTTCAGCAGGTGGTGCATGCCGACCGGGATCAGCGCACGGTTGGCGACACCGAAGATGCCCGCGCCGACGGCGCCGGAACCGACCAGCCACTCACCGAAGTTGTGCAGACCGGCGCCGAGGACCGGCCAGATCAGACCGAAGACGATGCCGATGATCAGGCCCGCGAAGGCCGACAGGATCGGGACGAGGCGACGGCCGCTGAAGAAGCCCGCCCAGTCGGGCAGCTTCGTCCGGTAGAACTTCTGGTAGAGCAGGGCCACGACTATGCCGATCACGACACCGCCGAGCACGCCGGCGTTGACCGGCGCGTCGCTCATGACGATCTTGCCGTCCACGACGCTTGCGACCTGGGGCAGGTTGCTGTCGGTGAAGGTGGCGAGCACCTTCTGGAAGACCAGGTAGCCGGTGACCGCGGCGAGGGCCGTCGAACCGTCCGACTTCTTGGCGAAACCGATCGCGATACCCACGGCGAACAGCAGCGCCATGTTGTCGAGAATGGCCCCGCCGCCCGCGGACATGTAGCCGGCGAGCTTCGTGATGAAGGTCGGGAACGAGTCGCGGCCGAGCATGTCGGCGTTGCCGAGCCGGACCAGCAGAGCGGCTGCGGGCAGCACCGCGACGGGCAGCATGAGGCTGCGGCCGATGCGCTGCATAACAGCCATCACACCCGCACCCTTCTTCTTGGTGGCCGCGGGTGCGGCGCTCGCCGTGGTCATCAACTTCCTCCATTGGACAAGGCGCCGCCAGGTACAGGGATTCTTTGGGGGCGACGACTCCAGAAACGTGACGGGCGCCACGTGGTCTAAACCACTCAGTGGTGTAGACCAGTTTTAGCACGGTGTGGGTTGTATAAGGAACCTGCAAATGTCGACTACTTCGCAGTAGCTCATCGATACGTTCAGTGACATGAAGAAGGCCCCCGGACCGTGAGGTCCGAGGGCCTTTGCCGACCGGGGGCGGAGCCCGGGCGGTGACCTACTTGACGAGGTCTTTCTCGATCTCTGCCTCCAGTTCGTCGGGCTCCCGTCCAGGGGTCTGGAGGTTGAACCTGGTGATCGCGAACCGGAACAGCGCGTAGTACACCACTGCGAAGCAGAGACCGATCGGAATGATCAGCCACGGTTTCGTCGCCAGACTCCAGTTGATGACGTAGTCGATCAGACCCGCCGAGAAGCTGAAGCCGTCCTTCACGCCCAGCCCCCAGCTCACCGCCATCGACACACCGGTGAGCACCGCGTGGATCGCATACAGAAGCGGGGCGACGAAGAGGAACGAGTACTCGATCGGCTCGGTGATACCCGTCACGAACGACGTCAGGCCGACCGAGAGCATCATGCCGCCGACCGCCTTCCGGCGATGCGGCTTGGCGCAGTGGTAGATCGCCAGGGCCGCCGCCGGAAGCGCGAACATCATGATCGGGAAGAATCCCGTGGTGAACTGCCCGGCCGTCGGGTCGCCCTGCAGGAACCGGTTGATGTCACCGTGGACCACGGTCCCGTCCGGCTTGGTGAAGTCGCCGAACTGGAACCAGACGAAGGTGTTCAGGAACTGGTGCAGGCCGATGACCAGCAGCGCGCGGTTGGCGACGCCGAAGATCCCGGAGCCCAGCCAGTTCAGATCGGTCAGCCACTCGGAGAAGCTGATCAGGCCGTCACCGATCGGCGCCCACAGCCAGGCGCACAGGGCCGCGAAGAGCAGCCCGACGAACGCCATGATGATCGGCACGAGCCGCCGGCCGTTGAAGAAGCCCAGCCAGTCGACCAGCTTGACCCGGTGGTACCGCTGCCAGAACCACGCGGACAGCAGGCCCATCACGATGCCCCCGAACACCCCGGGGTTCTGGTACTCGGCGGCCGTCACCTGGGCATCGCCGGTGACGCAGGTGCCGAACCACGTGCCGCCGGCGGTGAATGTGGAGCCCGGGGCGCAGTCCACCGGGAAGGCGTGCAGCACCGCGTAATAGACGAGGAAGCCGGTCACCGCGGCGAGCGCCGTCGAGCCGTCCGACTTCTTCGCCATCCCGATGGCGACACCGACGCAGAACAGCAGCGGCAGACCCAGCCCGGAGTCGAGCAGCGCACCACCGGCCGCGGCGAAGACCTTGGCGATGTTGTTCCAGCCGAGCCCCTTGTTCCCGAACACGTCCTCCTGGCCGAGCCGGTTGAGGATGCCCGCGGCCGGGAGCACCGCGATCGGGAGCTGGAGGCTGCGTCCCATCTTCTGGAGGCCCTGGAACAGACCGTTCCACCACTGTTTCCGTGGCACGGCGGCGCTGTCTGAGCTCATCGTCGTCCTCCCGGAACAGGCCACGTTTGGCGGTCGACGCAAACTGGTGTAGACCAGTTGCGTCACGGTGCGGAGCCCGCCCGGAAGACAGGGCGCCGGTGATCGTCATCATTGGTGATGGGTCGACAGCTCGCTCGCGAAGTTGGGCCAACCGTGCGTTACCGTGACGAAACGGACCCATGGTGGGCCGGCATGCGGACGCGAACAATCAGGGAGAACGACATGGCCAGCAAGGCTGAGAAGATCGTCGCCGGGCTCGGCGGTATCGACAACATCGAAGAGGTCGAAGGCTGCATCACCCGCCTCCGCACCGAAGTCATCGACCCGAGCAAGGTCGACGAAGTCGCGCTCAAGGCCGCCGGCGCCCACGGCGTCGTCAAGATGGGCACCGCGATCCAGGTCGTCATCGGCACCGACGCCGACCCCATCGCCGCCGACATCGAAGACATGATGTGACCACCCGCTGAGCCCGCCCGGCTCCACACCCCACAGGCCCCGCTCCCGCCCGGACCGGGGCCTGCGGCGCAGCCGATAGGCTCGACGCCATGTCTCGTATCGACGGCCGCACCTCCGAACAGCTCCGCCCCGTCACCATCGAACGCGGATGGAGCAAGCACGCCGAAGGCTCAGTCCTCATCTCCTTCGGCGACACCAAGGTCTTCTGCACCGCCTCCGTCACCGAAGGCGTCCCGCGCTGGCGCAAGGGCAGCGGCGAAGGCTGGGTCACCGCCGAATACTCCATGCTGCCCCGCTCCACCAACACCCGCGGCGACCGCGAATCCGTACGCGGCAAGATCGGCGGCCGCACCCACGAGATCAGCCGCCTCATCGGCCGCTCCCTGCGCGCCGTGATCGACTACAAGGCCCTCGGCGAGAACACCATCGTCCTCGACTGCGATGTCCTCCAGGCCGACGGCGGCACCCGCACCGCCGCCATCACGGGTGCCTACGTCGCCCTCGCCGACGCCATCACCTGGGCCCAGGGCAAGAAGCTCATCAGGCACGGCCGCAAGCCGCTCACCGGCACCGTCTCCGCCGTCAGCGTCGGCATCGTCGACGGCACCCCGCTCCTCGACCTCTGCTACGAGGAGGACGTCCGCGCCGAGACCGACATGAACGTCGTCTGCACCGGCGACGGCCGCTTCGTCGAAGTCCAGGGCACCGCCGAGGCCGAGCCGTTCGACCGCAAGGAACTGAACGCGCTTCTCGACCTCGCCACCGCGGGCTGCGTCGACCTGACCGCGTACCAGCACGTGGCACTCGCCCGCACCCTCGGCGAGTAAAGAAGCAACCAAATACGCACCACAGAGCGTCGTGACGAGTACGGGCGCACGGGTCGAACCGTGCGCCCGTCCGCGTATCCGCATCCGGGGAGGAACCCGCACCATGGCCAAGGCCACCCGCCACCGCCGCACCACCGTCGCGCTGACCCTGACCGCCCTCACCATCGCTCTCACCGCAGCAACCGGCTGCGGCGCCGTCGACAAGGCGCTCGACTGCGTCCGCACCGCCGACGCCATCGCCACCAGCGTCAACAACCTCCAACAGGCCGTCTCCAACGCCTCGAACGACCCCACCCAGGCAGCCGAAGCACTCGACGAGATCGACAAGGAACTCGGCAACCTCGGCGACACGACCGACAACGCCGACCTCTCCAAGGCCGTCGACGACCTCCAGACCGGCGTCAAGAACGTCCGCACCTCCATAGACAACGGCGACGCCACCCCCGACATCACCCCGGTCACCGACGCCGCCAAGGAGATAGGCAACGTCTGCACCTCGTAGCACCGGGCCCGGCCCGCCCCGCGATAATCGGCACATGACCCGCCTGATCCTCGCCACCCGCAACGCCGGGAAAGTCAACGAACTCCACGCGATCCTCGCCGACGCCGGCCTCACCTACGAACTCGTCGGCGCGGACGCGTACCCCGACATCCCCGACGTCAAGGAAACCGGCGTCACCTTCGCCGAGAACGCCCTCCTCAAGGCCCACGCCCTCGCACAGGCCACCGGCCACCCCGCGATCGCCGACGACTCCGGCCTCTGCGTCGACGTACTCGGCGGCGCCCCCGGCATCTTCTCGGCCCGCTGGTCCGGCACCCACGGCAACGACCGCGCCAACCTGGACCTGCTCCTGGCCCAGCTCTCCGACATCGACGACACCCACCGCGCCGCCCACTTCGCCTGCGCGGCAGCCCTCGCCCTCCCGGACGGCACGGAACACGTGGTCGAGGGCCACCTCCTCGGCACCCTGCGCCACACCCCGTCCGGCACGAACGGTTTCGGCTACGACCCGATCCTCCAGCCGGAGGGCATGACCGCGACCTGCGCGGAACTGACCCCGGCGGAGAAGAACGCGATCAGCCACCGGGGGAAGGCGTTCCGGGCGCTGGTGCCGGTGGTGCGGGAGCTGGTGGGGTGACGGTGGCAGTACGCTGAAGGCCCGGCACGCAATTGCTGCGAGCCGGGCCTTCGATTCCATCGTCAGTGCGGCCGGTGGGATTCGAACCCACACAGGATTTCTCCCAGATGCCCCTAAAACACCCGCCGATACCAGTTTGGCTACGGCCGCGTATCCGGATCCATCCTAGCGGGCCGGGGCCCCTCGTGGCGCAGCGAGGCCGCTACGTGGAGATACGCGGTTTGCTCTTCCAGTTGCGGCACCATGTATCGGTGAGGGCATGGCAGTTAGGGCACAGGTAGCGGAGATTTCCCGCCCGGTTGTCGAGCCAATCGCCGCTGATGTGGTCGATCTGAAGCGTGATCGGCTGACCCTGCCATTCGCCCGGATTGCCGCAGGCAGCGCATCGGTACGGGATACCGACCTCTTGCAGCGCGCGGTGCAGCCTTGTTCGGTTTGCACGCGATGACCCCTGCGGCATGACCACAAGTGTTGTCGATGCGATCGACTTCGGCTCACACGCCCGGGTCGAGCCTGAGGCCCAGGGCCGACGCCTGAAGTGGCTGGTGTCCAGCTCGAGTTGGGCCACCTTGCGCCTTATGTGCCGATGGTTCGTATCGTTCACCGCAAGGCCGAGTGCGCGCATGACATCTGCGTAGCTGGTGGCCTTCGGGATAGCGGCGCGCAAGGCGTCCTCCGGGATGGCCAGGCGAGCGTTGCGGAAGTGCGAAGTGTCAATTCCGTTCCTGCGGAGCATCCCTGCAACGGCAGCGCGCGATTGGCTGTCGTCGCGCACTCCGAGTTCTCGTGCCACTCCGCGAATGCTCTCGGCCGAGGCGGCAGCCGTCCGTAGCTCCTGCAGGGTGTACAAGTGGCCCAGCTGGGGGCGGCCCATGCCGGGGAAGTGGCTGACGTCGATCCCCGCGGCAGCGATGCGACGACTTATGTGGGACAACGTTCCGGATGCCGGAGTCGCCCCCAGTTTGTTGACGACCTCACGCAGCGACGATGATGTTGCGGCAGCGGCTGCTATGGCCTCGTCGGTGTACTTACGCCAGGGACTGCGCTTCTTGAAGTGGCTGGTGTCGAGACCGAACCCGACGACCTTCTTCTGGAGGGCGCGTCGCCGGCCGCCACTCGGCTTGAGGGCGAGGCGACGCATCAGATCCGTCCAGTTGGTTGAGGCCGCCACGGCTTCAGCAAGTACTTCCCGACCACCCGTTTCCAGCAGCTCACGAGTGTATCGAACCGCCATCGATCCCCTCCGTTCCCGACCGCATGTTCGCGGTCTCGTACGGAACAACGAACCGTTTATCGGAGAGTCACGTTCGATATCCGACAAGATTCGGAACGGCCCGCCCCGCTTCAGTCGATGCAGAAGCGATGCGGGCCGATCCCCGGGGGACGGGGTCACGGTTCAGAATTTGGGCTCAGGAGTCTGGGCCGCGCACAGCTCTGCCGCCTCCTCGTCCGTCTCCACCGACGGGGGCGAGCCGTCCAGTGGCCGCTGGGCGGTCTCCTTCATGCAGGCCACTGCGATCACGCCGACCAGGGCCGCCGCCATCGCGTAGTACGCCGGCATCAGGTTCGTACCGCTCCAGCTGATCAGCGCGGTGATCACCAGCGGGGTCGTACCGCCGAAGAGCGAGGCCGAGAGGTTGTAGCCGACGGACAGGGAGCCGTAGCGGACCTGGGTGGGGAAGAGGGCCGGGAGTGCGGCGGACATCGTGCCGAGCATGCAGACCAGGGAGAGGCCCAGCATCAGCATGCCGATCGTGATGGCCGGGATGCCGTCCTGGCGGATCAGCAGGAAGGAGGGGAGCGAGAGGCAGAGGAAGCCCAGCATTCCGGCCATCAGCAGCGGCTTGCGGCCGAAGCGGTCGGAGAGCTTGCCGACCTGACTGATGATCAGCATCAGGAAGACCATGACGGCGAGCAGGATGAGCAGGCCGTGGGTCTCGCTGTAGCCGAGTTCGTCGGAGAGGTACGTCGGCATGTACGACAGCAGCATGTAGTCGGTGATGTTGTACGCGCCGACGAGGCAGATGCAGAGGATCAGCGTCGGCCAGTACTGCCGGAAGATCTTCGCGAGGTCGCCCTTGGCGGTGGTCTCGACGCTGTCGGCGGCTTCGGTGGCCTGAGCGTTGCCGCCCTCCAGTTTCTGGAAGGCGGGCGTCTCGTCGAGGCGCAGTCGGAGGTAGAGGCCGACCAGGCCGAGGGGGCCCGCGACGAGGAACGGGATGCGCCAGCCCCAGGACTCCATGGCGGGGGTGTCGAGGACGGCGGTGAGTGCGGTGACGAGGCCGGCCGCGCCGACGTATCCGGCCAGGGTGCCGAATTCGAGGAAGCTGCCGAAGTAGCCGCGGCGCTTGTCGGGGGCGTACTCGGCGATGAAGGTGGATGCGCCGCCGTACTCTCCGCCGGTGGAGAAGCCCTGGACCAGCCGGAAGAAGATCAGCAGGGCAGGTGCCCAGAGGCCGATCGAGGCGTGGGACGGGATGACGCCGATGGCGAAGGTGCCGACCGCCATCATGATCATGGTGAGGGCGAGGACCTTCTTGCGGCCGATCCGGTCGCCCATGGGGCCGAAGAACATTCCGCCGAGCGGGCGTACCAGGAAGGCGACCGCGAAGGTGGCGAACGAGGAGAGCAGCTGGGTGGTGTTGTTCCCGGACGGGAAGAAGACGTGACCCAGGGTGACGGCCAGGTAGGAGTAGATGCCGAAGTCGAACCACTCCATGGCGTTGCCGAGGGAGGCCGCCTTCACCGCCCGCTTGACTGCCTGGTCGTCGGTGACGGTGATGTCGGACCGGCGCAGCCTGGGGTTCTTCCGCTTTCGGATGGCGCGGAAGAGGGTGGGGTGGCGTTTGACCGCTTCGGGGTCGGCCGCCTGCTGAAGGTCGGAGGCCGCCATGGCCGGGTCCTTTCCTCGGTGGGTGTTCCAGGAAAGGCTTCTGCGCGGTCATGGCGGTCGCAAACCGATGGGGGGTGAAAGTGCGACGCCCGTCACAGGGGCGTGGTGGCGGTCAGATGCCGAGGTCCTTGATGATCTTGGCTACGTGGCCGGTTGCCTTGACGTTGTAGAGGGCGCGTTCGACCTTGCCCTTCTCGTCGACGATGATCGTGGAGCGGATGACACCCGTCACCGTTTTGCCGTAGAGCTTCTTCTCGCCGAATGCGGCGTAGGCCTCGAGGGTTTCCTTGGACGGGTCGCCGACGAGTGTGACCTTGAGGTTTTCCTTCTCGCGGAACTTGGCGAGCTTCTCCGGCTTGTCGGGGGAGACGCCGATGACGTCGTATCCGGCGCCGGTCAGGAGCTCCAGGTTGTCTGTGAAGTCGCATGCCTGCTTGGTGCAGCCGGGGGTGAGGGCGGCCGGGTAGAAGTAGACGATGACTTTGCGGCCCTTGTGGTCGGCGAGCGAGATGTCGTTGCCGTCGGCGTCGGGGAGGGTGAAGGCCGGGGCGGTGTCGCCGGGCTGGAGTCGCTCGCTCATGGTTCTCCTCAAGGGCGTGTGGGGTGTACGGGACCGAGCGTAATAGGGGTGCCGCCGGGTGTGCGGGCGGCCGAGCTGACAGACTGTCGATGAAGGTTTACCGGACGACGACCACGGAGGCGGCGCAGTGTCGGATGCCAGGACCCCTGCGCAGATCGAGGCGGACATCATCAGCAGGCGTGAGCAGCTTGCGGTGGTGCTCGATGAGATCGGGGTGCGGGTGCACCCGAAGACGATCATCGGCGATGCGAAGGCCAAGGCTGTCGAGGCCGCGGACCGGACGGCCGGGCGGGCGTTTGTCGCGGTGAATCGGACGGTGTCCGATGTGAAGGCGCAGTTCGTGTCGGAGGATGGCGCGCCGCGTCTGGAGCGGGTTGTTCCGGTGGCGTTGCTGGCGGCGGGTGTGCTCGGACTGGTCGTGGTGTCGGCGCGGCGGAAGAAGCGCTGAGAAGGCTGACCCCCGGGGGCGTGTGGCGCGGCTGTGGACAGGTAGGTTTCGGGTCGTGAGCGAGAACACCGACGACAAGCTGCCCATTCGCATGCTGCATGACCGCGTGCTGGTCCGGTCCGATTCGCCCGAGGGTGAGCGGCGTTCGGGCGGCGGCATCCTGATTCCGGCGACGGCTGCGGTCGGTCGTCGACTGGCCTGGGCCGTGGTGGTCGCGGTCGGCCAGAACGTGCGGACGGTGGAGCCGGGCGACCGGGTGCTGTACGACCCCGAGGACCGTGCGGAGGTCGAGGTGCGCGGTGTGGCGTATGTGCTGATGCGGGAGCGGGATCTGCACGCGGTGGCCGCGGACCGGTTCGAGGGTTCGGTGGATTCGACCGGGCTGTATCTGTAGCTCTCCCGATGTGCCTGACGTAAGGCCTGGTGACAGCCGTCACCAGGCCTTTTGCCTGTTCTTTGCTATGTTGGTGGGACCCCGACGAGACGCGCCGTACCGGGCTTTCGCAAAGACGACGCATCCGTGATGTCCGTGTGTCTGTGCTGTCGGAGGTGCCGTCGTGGCGTGGGTTCTGCTTGCTGTGGCCGGTCTGCTGGAAGTGGGCTGGTCGATCGGGATGAAGTACACCGACGGGTTCACCCGGCTGTGGCCGAGTGTGTTCACCGGATTCGGGATCGTGGCCAGCATGCTGCTGTTGTCGCAGGCGGCGAAGTCGCTGCCGATCGGTACGGCGTACGGCGTGTGGGTCGGTATCGGTGCGGCGGGTGCGGCGGTGCTGGGCATGGTGGTGCTGCACGAGCCGGTGACCGCCGCCCGGGTCTTCTTCGTGTGTCTGTTGCTGGTGGCCGTGGTGGGGTTGAAGGCGACCTCGGGGCACTGAGGCGTCGGCCGGCCGGATTCACCGGCGGATCGGGGCCGGGAGCGGGTCGGGGACCGGGGTCGAGGCCGGTTCCGGGCGGGCGCCGCCCACGCCGCGCGGGAAGAAGAAGTCGTCGATGTCGCCGTTGTCCCCTCCGTCGGTGAATCCGCCGTCGGGCGGGCCGGTGGGTGGGCCCGGCGGGGTGGCGGGTTCACTGTCGGTGGGGAAGCCGGGCGGGAACGGCGGGCTGTCCGGCGGCGTGGCCGACGGTGTCGCGGACGGGGTGCCTGTGTCGGTCGGTCCGGTGGCTTCGTCGGTCGGCAGGTAGGGTTCGTCGGCGCCGCTTTCGAGGGTGAGGTCGAAGTCCTGGACGCTGGTGCCCTGCAGCGCGGCGCCGGTGTACTGGGCCCAGGTCTGGGCGGGCGCGCCGCCGCCGTTGACCCGGGACAGGCCGAGTGCTCCGTACAGCGGTTTCTGCACCCCGGTGTCGGGGTCCTGGCCCATGACGGCGATGACGGTCGCGAGGTCGGGGGTGTAGCCGGCGAACCAGGCTGCCTTGTCCTCCTCGGCGGTGCCGGTCTTGCCGGCGGCGGGGCGGCCGGCGCCCTGGGCTGCGGTTCCTGAGCCGTTTTCGACGACGCTCTGCAGGATCGAGGTGGTGGTGTCGGCGGCTTCGCGGCTGACTGCCTGCTCGGTGCTCCGGTCGGGGAGGGCGAGGTCCTCGCCGTCCTTGCTGACCTTGTCGACGAGGGTGTACGTGGTGTGCCTGCCGTGGTTGGCGAGGGTCGCGTACGCCCCTGTCATGTCGAGGACGCTGGCGGTGGCGGTACCGAGCGCGATGGACGGCGATGCGGTGAGGTCGGGGGTGTTCTTGGGGATGCCGAGGTCGATGGCGGTCTGTTCGACGATGTCGGGGCCGACGTCCTCGGCCATCTGTGCGTAGACGGCGTTGACGGATTTGTCGGTGGCCATACGGACGGTGATCGGCCCGTAGCTGACGTCGTCCTCGTTGGCGGGGGCGTAGCCGGTGGGTCCGTTCGGCCCCTGGACCATGCGCCTGTTGGTGCCGTCGTAGACGGTGTTGGGGGTGATGCGCCGGCCGTCCTGGGTCCTGGAGCCGTTGGCGACCGCGGAGGTGAAGACGAAGGGTTTGAAGGTGGAGCCGACCTGGTAGTCGCGGCGCGTCGCGTTGTTGACGTACTGCTTGGTGTAGTCGATGCCGCCGTACATGGCGACGACCCGGCCGTTCGTGGGGTCGATGGAGGCGCCGCCGACGCGGACGTTGCGGTCGGCCGTGCGCTCGTCGCTCGTCTGCGACATGACGTTGTCGTCGACGGCTTCGACGAGGGCGTTCTGTTTCTTTTTCTCCAGCGTGGTGGTGATCCGGTAGCCGCCGGTGGCCAGCGTCCCCTCGTCGATGATCTGGTGGGTGGTGAGGTAGTCCTTGACGGCCTGGACGATGTAGCCGCGCTGTCCGGAGAGGCCGGTTGATCTCTTCACCTTGTCGGGCACGGGGAATTGCATGGTGGCGCGGTCGGCTGCGCTGAGCCAGTTCTCCTTGACCATGCCGTCGAGTACGTAGTGCCAGCGGGCGAGGGCCGCGGCCTTGTTCTCGGGGTGGACGACGACGTCGTACGCGCTGGGGGCGTTGAGCAGGGAGGCGAGGTACGCGCCTTCGGCGGTGGTGATGTCGCCGATGTCCTTGCCGTAGTACGCCTGGGCGGCGGCCTGGATGCCGTAGGCGTTGCGGCCGAAGTAGCTGGTGTTGAGGTAGCCCTCGAAGATGTGGTCCTTGCTCACCTCGCGGTTGAGTTTGATCGCGATGAAGAACTCTTTGATCTTGCGGATGACGGTCTGTTCCTGGCCGAGGTAGTAGTTCTTCACGAACTGCTGGGTGATGGTCGAACCGCCTTGTCTGCCCTTGCCGGTGAGGGTGTTCCAGCCGGCCCGGAACATGGCTTTGATGTCGACGGCGCGTTCGGAGTAGAAGTTGCGGTCCTCGGCGGCGAGGACGGCGTGCTGGACGGGGAGGGGGACCTGGGCGAGCTGGACGTTCTGCCGGTTGACGTCGCCGTCGCGGGCGATGACGGTGCCGTCCTTGTAGAGGTAGACGTTGGACTGCGCGGTGGCGGTGGGGTTGGCGGGCGGGATGCCGACGAGCTGGTATCCGGCGATGAAGCCGCCGATGAGGATCAGGGCGATCACCAGGACCGTGGCGAGTGCGGCCCGCCAGGTGGGGACGGCCCGGCGCCAGCCGGTGCGCCCCTTCTTCCCTCCGGGCGCGGCCGCCTGGCCTGCGGGTGCGCCGGTGCCGGCAGAGAGGTCCCTCGGGGTCCAGTTCCCGTTGCCGGGATCCCCGCTCTGCTGCTGTGGCTCGTCGCTCATGTCGGTGAAGACTCCTCGGCCGCGGTCAGTTCCCCCATACTGCACTTTTCTGCGCAATAAGCACCGGATCGACCTCCGGAGGGGGGGGCCGAAAAGCGGTCGCGGCGGCTGCTGCCGCTGGACTAGGGTCGTGCGCTTTGGTGCCCGGCGCCGTTGGGCGTCCGAGTGCGAACGAGTGCGGGGGCGATTGAGGTGCGGCTGTACGCGGTGGTCGCGGCGGGCGGGTTCCGGCGCTATGCCACCTATCGGATCGCGACGGCGGCGGGGGTGTTCACCAACACCGTCTTCGGTTTCATCCTGGCGTACACCTATATGGCCCTGTGGGACGAGCGGCCGCAGCTCGGCGGTTACGACATGTCCCAGGCGCTCACGTATGTGTGGCTGGGCCAGGCGCTGCTGGCGACGTGCGCCATGATGGGCGGCGGTTTCGAGGACGAGCTGATGGAGCGGATCCGTACCGGCGATGTGGCGATCGATCTCTACCGGCCGATCGATCTACAAATGTGGTGGCTGGCAGGGGACTTGGGGCGCGCGGCATATCAGCTGATGGCACGCGGCATCGCACCGATGGTGCTGGGCGCGCTCGCCTTCCCGCTGGCGCTGCCCACGTCGCCGGGGATCTGGCTGGCGTATCTGGTCTCGGTCACGCTCGGTGTGGTGGTCAGTTTCGCGGTGCGCTATCTGGTGGCGCTCTCCGCGTTCTGGCTGATGGACGGGGCGGGCGCGTCGCAGATCGCGTTTCTGGCGGGGTTGTTCTTCTCCGGGATGCTGCTTCCGCTGACCCTGTTCCCGGGGTTGCTGGGCGAGGTGGCGCGGGCACTGCCGTGGTCGGCGCTGCTGCAGGTGCCGGCCGATGTGTTCCTCGGCAAGCGCACGGGGTGGGGGCTGGTGGAGGCGTTCGCGTTCCAGGGCGGCTGGGCGCTGGCGCTGCTGCTGGCGGGGCGGCTGGTGCAGTCGGTGGCGACGCGGAGGGTGGTGGTCCAGGGTGGCTGAGGTTGCACAGACGGCACAGGCGGCGGAGGCCGGCGGGGGCGTCGAGGCGCCCGAGGTGGCGTTCGCCGAGCGGTCGAGGCTGGTCGAGGGGGTCCGTGCGTACGGGCTGATCGCCTCGATGTGGCTGCGCTCGACGATGGCGTACCGGGCCTCGTTCGTCATGACGACGCTCGGGAACTTCGCGGCGACGGGCTTCGACTTCGTCGCGATCATGCTGATGTTCGCGCACGTCGACGAGTTGGGCGGCTACACGCTGCCGGAGATCGCCCTGCTGTACGGGGCTTCGGGCACCGCGTTCGGCCTGGCCGATCTGGTGCTGGGGTCGATGGACCGGCTGGGCCGCCGGGTCCGTGACGGCACGCTGGACACGCTGCTGGTGCGCCCGGTGCCGGTGCTCGCCCAGGTGGCGGCGGACCGGTTCGCGCTGCGCAGGCTGGGGCGGATCACGCAGGGGCTGCTGGTGCTCGGGTACGCCCTGGTGACGCTGGACATCGACTGGACACCGCTGCGGGTGGCGATCGTGCCGCTGATGCTGCTGACCGGGGCAGCGATCTTCGGGGCCGTGTTCGTGTGCGGGGCGGCGTTCCAGTTCTTCGCGCAGGACGCCGCCGAGGTGCAGAGCTCCTTCACGTACGGCGGGAACACGCTGCTCCAGTACCCGCCGACGATCTTCGCGAAGGACCTGGTGCGCGGGGTGACGTTCGTCGTGCCGCTGGCCTTCGTGAACTGGCTGCCCGCGCTGTATGTGCTGGGCCGGGACTACCCGCTGGGACTGCCGGAGTGGGTGGCGTTCCTGCCTCCGGTGGTGGCGGGGGTGTGCTGGGTGCTCGCGGGGACGGCGTGGCGGGCGGGCCTGCGCTCGTACCGGAGTACGGGAAGTTGACCGGCGGGAGAACGAGGGCATCGGACATGGACATGGACACGGATACCGACTTCATCGAGCTCGACAACGTCGAGAAGGTCTTCGACGTGCGCCGCAGGACGGGCTTCCTGCGCAGTGAGCGCCGCGAGGTCCGCGCGGTCGACGGGATCAGCTTCCGCGTGCCGCGCGGCGAGATGGTCGGCTACATCGGCCCGAACGGCGCGGGCAAGTCGACCACCATCAAGATGCTGACCGGCATCCTCACCCCGAGCGGCGGCCGGCTGCGGGTCGCAGGCATCGACCCGTCCAGGGAGCGTACGAGGCTGGCGCACCGGATCGGTGTGGTCTTCGGCCAGCGCACCACGCTCTGGTGGGACCTGCCGCTGCGGGACTCGTACCGGCTGGTGCACCGGATGTACCGGATCCCGGACGCCCGCTACCGGGAGAACCTGGACCGCTGCGTCGAACTCCTCGATCTGGGCGAGCTGTTGGACGTACCGGTGCGGCAGCTGTCGCTCGGGCAGCGGATGCGCGGCGATATCGCGGCGGCGCTGCTGCACGACCCGGAGGTGCTGTACCTCGACGAGCCGACGATCGGCCTCGATGTGGTCTCCAAGGCGAAGGTCCGTGGCTTCCTTCGCGACCTGAACGCCGAGCGGGGTACGACGGTGCTGCTCACCACCCATGATCTGACGGACATCGAGCAGCTCTGCCGACGGGTGATGGTGATCGACCACGGTCGTCTGATGTACGACGGAGCGCTCGCCGGACTGCATGAGATCGGCGCGAGCGAACGCACCCTGGTCGTCGACCTGGAGCGCGAACTCCCCGCGATCCGGCTGGAGTCGGAGCCTTCGGTGCGTACGGTGAAGGTGGAGGGGCCGCGGCAGTGGCTGGCGTTCCCCGCGTCCGGATCGGCGGCCCCGCTGGTGGCGCGGATCGCCGCGGAGTATCCGCTGGTGGACCTGTCGGTGCGGGAGCCGGACATCGAGGCCGTGATCGCGAGGATGTACGCGTCGGCCGGCGGCGCTTACAACCTTGGGAGCGATTGAGTTCGGGGCGTGCTGGCCTGGCGGGTTGGCTGGTGGGTGATCAGCAGGCGGCCTGCCGGCTGAGCACCAGTTCGGTGCTCGCCTTGCGGCGGGTCGCCCGCCGGGCGGAGCGGTCAGAGACCAGGGTGGCGATCGCGAGGTGGGTCTCGGCGTAGGTCTCGCGGCGGCCGGTGAACCGCTGCAGGGGCCGCCACTGCTTGTACTCGGCATTGGTGTGCTCCACGCAGATCCGCGCGGAGGACTGGCGGCGTCTCTGCTCGCGCCAGGCGTGGTGCTCGCCCAGCGGCGCGTCGTCCTTCGGTTTCTTCGGCGGGGCGCTGACCTGGCCGGGGAACTCGTTGGCCAGGCCCCGGTAGCCCTCGTCGACCTCGGCCTTGACCTTGGGGTGCTGGTGGAACTGCTCGGCGATGCCCTCGGTGCGCACGGCAGTCTGGTCGTGCATGCGGCCCGGCCGGACCACGCCGCTGAACAGGGTGCGACCCTGCGGGTCACTGAAGGTGGTGGTCTTGATGGTGTTCTGCTTCTTCTTGCCGGAGACGAACGCCTTGCGGCCGGGGCGGTGGGCGCGGGGGCGTCGGACCTGCACTTCGGTGCCGTCGATGCGCAGGTCAACGCCCTCCGCGCCGGCGTAGGCGAACAGGTCCTCCAGCGTGCGCAGCCGGACCCCCGGCCGGTCCGGGACGGCGAAGCCGCGGGCCGCCAGCAGCGGGCGGACCTCGCGGATCGCTCCGGAGACGGTGGAGCGGTCCACTGCGTACAACTCGGCCAGAGCGGCGTGCGGGATCCCAAGCCGCAGGTGGACCAGCGTGACCAGGAGCCGGTCGACGAAGACCAGGCGCTGCTTGGGCCCGGCGCCAGCCGCCCGCCTCCGGTCTCCGCCACGCCGCTCGTGTAGCGCCGACTCCCGCGCGGCCTGCCACCGGGGCGCGAGTTCTTTGAGTAACTCGCCGAAGTGTGCGCGCGGGACCCCGGACAGGGCAGGATGGGAACAGGCCGCACGGGCCCAGGTAAACCTCACAACTCACTCAACCCATACGGCCGTTCTCATGTCACGGGCCAGTGCCACAGCACTCTTGATCGTTTACTAAGTGGAGCCTAAGCTCCTGTGCCCATGGATATGGGGGAACCGGACCGCGGGCGGCGGGCATGGCGCGACGGGCTGGTCAGGCGTCGTACAGCCGTGGCTCTGCTGGCCGGGGCGGCGGGGCTGGTCGTTCTAGGCACAGTGTTCGTCCTACTGCCGGGTGTGGTGGTCGACCACGA
The DNA here is from genome assembly GCF_044453545.1 of Streptomyces sp. NPDC051664. Taxonomy (NCBI): domain Bacteria; kingdom Bacillati; phylum Actinomycetota; class Actinomycetes; order Kitasatosporales; family Streptomycetaceae; genus Streptomyces; species Streptomyces sp. NPDC051664. The sequence continues at coordinate 154,769 of NZ_JBITCU010000008.1, forward strand.
TCTCGCCGGGGCGAGCGTCGCCGCACAGGATCGACTGAAGGCGGTGAACGATGTCCGTACGACGCTTCTGCAGGTGGTCGGCGGCCTGGTCGTGCTCTTCGGCGCGTATGCCACCTGGCGGCAACTGCGGGTGAGTCAGGACGGTTTGCGCGCCACCCAGGAGGGCTACGTCACCGACCGATTCAGCCGGGCCGTCGACCAGCTCGGCAGCGACAAGCTGGATGTGCGCATCGGCGGGTTGCACGCGCTGTGGCGGATCGCGGAGCAGTCCGCCCGCGACCGGGAGGCCATCATCTCCATCCAGGCCGCGTATCTGCGTACGCACCTGCCCTGGCCACCCGCCGGGCCGGAATCACCGGCGGCAGACGTGCCCATCAACGACATCGCACCCCTGGAGACTCGCGCCGCCGACGCCCAGGTGGCGCTGACCGCGCTCGGCGTGCTGTGCCAGCACCGGGAGCAGTCCTGGGTCAATCTCAGCATCACCGACTTGCGCCGGGCCGACTGCGACGGACTCTGGTTCCCCGAGGTCAACTTCGACCGCGCTTGCCTGGAGGCCGCCGGCCTGTACCACGCCAATCTGACCCAGGCGTCCCTGGTCTCGGTCAACCTGCGGCACGCCGACCTCACGACTGCGATTCTCCGCCGGGCTCGCTGCATTCTGGCCGACCTACGGGGCGCGAAGCTGGTCGAAACCGACTTGCGTGACGCCGACTTCACTGAGACCGACCTGCGCGAGGCGAACCTGCGCAAGGCCGTCGCCCACGGCGCGGTCTTCCAACGCGCCGATCTCCGCATGGCCGACTTGCGCGGCACCGACTTGAGCACCGCCAACCTTGTCGAAGCACGCCTGACCGGCGCCGTGGCCAGCGAGCACACCCGCTGGCCCGCCGACTTCGACCACACGGCCGCGGGAGTCGTCGACACCGATGACCCCGGCCCCGAGCCCTCGCCCCTACTCCAGCCCCCGGGGATGACGTGGCAGGCGCCGCCGCTGCGGTCCACTCCCTGACCAAGACGCGCCGGTCAAGACAGCGGCGACCGCGATCCGCCTGACGGCACCACTCCTCCTCAGCGGCGTCCTGATCGCGCAGGGGCACCAGACCGCCAGGCAGATCCGGAGCTGGTATCGCTCCCAAGGTCGTTAGTCGGATGTGAGACGACGTCAATTATCGCTGACGACAGTCGGATCGGTGACGTGGGCGGACGCGTTCAATAGGCTGCTCGGCATGACGAGCGAACATCCGGACATGCGTGCTTCCGATGCCGAGCGTGAGCGTGTCGCCGAGGTCCTGCGCGAGGCGGTGGCCGAGGGCCGGCTGCAGATGGAGGAGTTCGAGCAGCGGCTCGACGCGACCTACAAGGCCCGTACGCATGGTGAGTTGGAGCCACTGGTCCGTGACCTTCCGGCGCCGGGCGGGGTGGTGGCACCGGTGGGTCCGGGAAGCTCGCCCGCGCGGACGGGTTCGACCGGTGTCGACTGGGCGGCACGTGTCGGCGGCCCCGCCACCTCGACGGGGGCGTTCGCCTTCTGGGGCGGTTTCAGGCGCAAGGGCACGTGGACGGTGGCCCGGAAGTTCACCGCGTTCGCGATGTGGGGCGGCGGCGAGATCGATCTGCGCGAGGCCCGCTTCGAGGACCGTGAGGTCGTCGTCCGCTGCTTCACGATCATGGGCGGGATGCAGGTGACGGTCCCGCCGGAGCTGGATGTCGAGGTCAGGGGCATCGGCATCATGGGCGGCTTCGGCGACCGGGCGTCGGGCGAGGGCATTCCCTCGCCGGGCTCGCCGCGGGTGCGGATCACCGGCTTCGCGCTGATGGGCGGGGTCGATGTGGAGCGCAAGCGGACGAAGGCGGAGAAGGAACGGGAGCGGGAGCGTGCCCGGCAGCTGAAGAAGGGCCCGGGGGAGGACTAGGGCCTCTCGTTCGGATCATGCTGGGCTCGCGGGGTCCGGCACGCGTATCTGCGGCGTTGTCGTCGGTTTTCCCCGAGCTCTCGGCTTCGCTCAAGCAGGGGAGACCTCATTCGCTCCGCGTGGGCTCCTTCCTCCGCCTCGCAGCTGCACGCGCCACGGTGACATCAGCCGCTCCGCGGCGGGCCGCTCCCTGATCCAGCCTGATCCAAACGAAAGACCCCAGGACCCGTACGGCGACGGGGGACACGTCGGTGCGCCGTGCAGGGCGCACCGGACCCTATTGCTCCGGTCAACCGGTCAGAGTTGGTCGGACGCCGGCCTGTTCTGGTGCAGGGTCCGCAGATCCACCTGCTGCCCCAGCCGCAGATATCCGTTGTCGTTGAGATGCAGATGGTCGCCGCAGTCGAACTCCGGGAGGAGCCTGCTCGGCCGGTACGGGTCGCGTACCACCCGGTCGAAGTCGACGACCTCGTCGAAGATGCCGCCTGCCCGGATCAGCGCGTTGACCTGCCTCCGTACGGCGTCCTCGGCGGGTGCCCAGGCGAGGGAACCCTCGAACGGCATCAGTGTGGCCCCGACGACGTGCAGCCCGCGGGCATGGGCACGCTCCGTCATGGCCCTGAGCGCGTCCGCGATCCGCTGCGGGTCCCGCTCCTTCGGGAACTGCTGCACGTCGTTGATGCCGAGCGCGATGATGACGGTCTTCACATCGGCGACGCCCAGCACATCGCGGTCGAAGCGGGCACTCGCCCGCTGCCCGTACATCTGCCCGTAGCCCTGCCCGTCGCGCAGGATGCGGTTGCCGGCGATGCCCTGGTTGACCACCGCGTACCGGCCGCGAAGCCGGTCGGAGAGGACGTCGGGCCAGCGGCTGTTGGCATCGAGGGTCGAGCCGGTGCCCGCGGTCAGCGAGTCACCGATGGCGACGACCGCCCCGGCGGCAGCCTTGTTGCGGACGTCCACGGCGGTGAGGTAGCGCCACAGGTTGCTGCGCCACGTGCCGTTTCTGTCGGCCACGTACGAGGTCTGGTGGCTGTTCGGGTGGATGGTGACGGGGCCGTCCGCGGTGGGCGTGCGCAGGGTGACGACGAGATCGGCGTCGGGGGCGACAGGGACGACGACCGGGTCGCTGACGATCTGTCCGCCTGCCGGGATCGTGACGGACGGGGTGCCGCGGAAGGAGACGGGCCGGGTGTTCACCGTGGCCTGATCGACGAGCAGCGGGTGCGTGCCGAAGAGGTTGGAGAGGGTGATGCGGGCCGCGTCGCCGCCGATGCTGGTGTGCACGACGTTACGGATGGTGCGCTGGGTCAGGTCGTCATCGTCGTACGTGTCCGCCACACCGGCCGTCGGAGCCCCGGCCCAGGTGCCGATCCAGACACCGGTGGAGTGGGCCGGCGCGGCGGGCGTACGGGCCACCGACTCCGTGCCGACCTGCTTCGCTCCACCGCCGGAGAACAGCAGGGATCCGGCGAGCGCCACGATCGCGGCGAGCGCGGCGGTGCCCGCCACGAGGGCTGTGAGCAGGGCGGGTCCGTGGCGCCTGGGCATGGGCGGAGTGTCTCCTCGTGGTGGTGCGGGCTGATCTCATGATGAAGCAGGGCGCGGGGGAACTCGACATGCGGCCCGGGAGTAGGTCAGGTAAGGACAATGCGTACGGGGCACCGGGGGCGATGCGTACGTGTACGCGGACGGGTGGAGCGGATGGAACGGATCGAGCGGAGCACGTCGGACGAGCCGGGTGGCGGACCGGCCGAGCCCGCACGGGCACTGGGCGCGGAGGGGAGTTCCGGCACGGCAGCCTCCGCTCCCGTGCGCCACGCCCCCCTCGCCTCCTTCGCGTACACGGCCGCCGACGAGGAGAAGCGGCGTGGCGTACGCCGTATGAAGACCACGGCCACCGGCCTCCTTCTGCTTGTCGCGCTCGTGTACGTCCTCGCCACCTGGGCGAAGAACGCGGGTGTGGGCGGCTGGCCGGGCTTCGTTGCCGCGGCCGCCGAGGCGGGGATGGTGGGTGCGCTGGCCGACTGGTTCGCCGTCACGGCGCTGTTCAAACGTCCGCTCGGCCTGCCGATCCCGCACACCGCCATCATCCCTACCAAGAAGGACCAGCTCGGGGCCTCATTGGGTTCCTTCGTCGGGGAGAATTTTCTTTCGGGCGATGTCGTACGCGGCCGGATACACGCTCTCGGTATCGGCGGCCGGCTCGGCGCCTGGCTGGCGGAGCCGGACCACGCCGACCGGGTGACCGCCGAGCTGGCGACCGCGCTGCGCGGTGCGCTGACCGTCCTGCGTGACTCCGACGTACAGGCCGTGGTCGGTGAGGCGATCACTCGGCGGGCGGACGCGGTGGAGGTCGGCCCCGGTCTTGGCAAGATGCTGGAGACGATCGTCGCGGACGGCGGCCACCGCAGGGTCGTGGACCTGCTCTGCGTACGCGCGCACGACTGGCTGATCCTGCACGGCGACTCGGTGATGGACGCGGTGCAGGGTGGGGCACCGGGCTGGACGCCACGGTTCGTCGACAGGCGGGTGGGGGAGCGGGTCTACAAGGAGCTGCTGCGTTTCGTGACCGAGATGCGGGACATGCCGGAGCATCCGGCGCGCTACGCGATCGACACGTTCCTGACGGACTTCGCCGCCGACCTCCAGACCGACTCGGACACCCGGGCGCGGGTGGAGCGGCTGAAGTCGGAGATCCTGGGGCGCCGCGAGGTCCAGGACGTCATCGCGTCGGCCTGGTCGTCCGTCCGCATGATGATCATCACGGCTGCGGAGGACGAGCAGAGCGAGCTGCGGCTGCGGGCGCGCGCCTCGCTGATGTCGCTGGGGGCGCGGCTGGCGACGGACGGCCGGCTCCAGGCGAAGCTGGAGGGCTGGCTGGAGGACGCGGCGGTGTATGTCGTCACGACGTACCGCACGGAGATCACGTCGCTGATCAGTGACACGGTCGCGAGCTGGGACGCGGATCAGACGTCGAAGAAGATCGAGGCGCACATCGGCCGTGACCTGCAGTTCATCCGAATCAACGGCACGGTGGTGGGTGCGCTGGCGGGACTGCTGATCTATACGGTGTCACGGGCGTTCGGCGCGTAACGACACACCTTGCGAGGGTTCCGGGTGCGTACCCGGCCTGTCGTACGGGTACGCACCCGGGTTACGCGGGGGAGTGCTCTTGAATACGGGCCCCGTCGCCCTCGCGTTCAGTGTTCCGCGGGCCTCGCGGGAAAATTTCTCAGGCAGCGCGGCGGGTGACCGCCCATGACGCGGCGGCGACCGTGCCCGCCACGGTGAAGACGGCCGGCCAGGCGCCGAGCTTCTTGGCCAGCGGGTGCGATCCGGCGAACGCGGCGACGTACGCCGTGGTCAGGGCGGTGGCCGCGCGGGGTCCGGCCTGCCGGTTCCACTCGTACGCGGCGACGGATCCCGCGGCGGCGAGCGCGACTCCACCCAGCGGCCGCTTCTTGGTCCAACGCGCGATCGCGTACCCGCCGACCAGTCCGCTCGCCGCCACTGCCGCTGTCGGAACCTTCGCCATAGCCGCCACCTTCGCCTTCTCGCCGGCCGGTTCTTCTCGCTGTCCGGCTCTTGTCCGTTTCCGAGGCTAACGCGGCGGGCGGACCTCGGGTTGCCGGAGGGGGTGCACATGCGTTTACCCTGATGGTGAACATATGTGCACCCCCCTCAGGCTTCCGCCACCGGCACCACTGCCGAGCACCGTACGGAGAATGCATGTCCGCGGACATATCCGCCCTTGACGGGGCAACCGGGCAGACCCGGACCCCGCACCATCCTCGCTTCGCCGTAGGCGTCCTCGCGTTCTGCGGTGTCGTGGTCGCGGTCATGCAGACGATCGTCGTCCCGCTCCTCCCGCACATCCCGGCCCTCACCGGCGCGACCCCCACCGCCGCGAGCTGGCTGGTCACGGTCACTCTCCTCACCGGCGCCGTCTTCACACCCGTCCTGGGCCGGGTCGGCGACATGTACGGCAAACGGCGGGTGCTCGTCGCATCGCTCGCGGTCCTCGTGATGGGCTCGGTGCTGTGCGCCGTCAGCTCCCACATCGGCGTACTCATCACCGGCCGCGCCCTCCAGGGCGCCGCGCTCGCCGTCGTACCGCTGGGCATCAGCATCCTGCGTGACGAACTCCCGCCCGAGCGGGTCCTCTCCGCGGTCGCCCTGATGAGTTCGACGCTCGGCATCGGTGCGGCGGTCGGTCTGCCGGTCGCGGCGCTCGTCGTCGAGAACTTCGACTGGCACACCATGTTCTGGGTGTCGGGTGCGATCGGCCTCATCGACATAGTGCTGGTGCTCTGCTGCGTACCGGAGTCCCCGCTGCGCACCCGCGGCCGCTTCGATGCCGTCGGCGCGCTGGGTCTGTCCGCGGCCCTGGTCTGCCTGCTGCTCGCGGTGACGCAGGGTGCCGACTGGGGCTGGACGTCGACGCGTACGGTCGGCCTGCTCGTCGCGGCCGTGGTGGTGGCGCTGCTTTGGGGCGCGTACGAGCTCCGCGTGCCGACGCCCATGGTCGACCTGCGGGTCTCGGCCCGCCCCGCCGTCCTGCTCACCAACGTCGCTGCCCTGCTGATCGGCTTCGCCTTCTACGCGAACTCGCTGGTCACCGCGCAGATGGTGCAGGAGCCGAAGGCGACGGGCTACGGGCTCGGCGCCTCGCTCGTCGTCAGCGGGCTCTGCCTGCTGCCGGGCGGTGTGGCGATGGTGGCGCTGTCGCCGGTGTCGGCGCGGATCTCGGCGACGTACGGGCCGAAGGTCAGCCTGGCGCTGGCGGCGGGGATCATCGCCGTCGGCTACGTGGTGCGCTATTTCACCAGCCACAGCCTGTGGCTGATCATCGCCGGTGCGACGGTCGTCGCCTCGGGCACGGCCATCGCGTACTCGGCGCTGCCCGCCCTGGTGATGCGCGGGGTCCCGGTCAGCGAGACGGGTGCGGCCAACGGCCTCAACACGTTGATGAGGTCGATCGGGCAGGCCTTCTGCAGCGCGACGGTGGCGGCGGTCCTCGCCAACATCACGTTCCAGGCGGGCGGCCGGACGGCGCCGACGCTCCACGCGTACCAGGTCGTCTTCGTGGTCGCGGCGGCCGCGGCGCTGCTGGCGCTGGCGGTCACGCTGTTCCTGCCCGGCAGCCGTACACCTGAGACAGGTACGGTCGGAGTGGACCGCAAGGACCGTAGAGGCGGTGCGCGGACGATCCCGATCGAGGAGGGCGCATGAGTGGCAGCGAGGCCACCGCTCCGGCCCCTTCGCCGTCTCCGGCCGCCGCCGCCGACCAGGGCACGGGCCGGGACGCGATCCTGCGCGCGGCGCGGCGTGCGTTCACCCAGCGCCCGTACGCCGAGGTGACCATCCGGGGGATCGCCGCAGACGCCGGAGTCAGCCCCTCCCTGGTCGTGAAGCACTTCGGCCGCAAGGAAGAACTCTTCAACACCGTCGCCGACTTCGGCCCGGCCGCCGAGGAACTCTTCGACGCCCCGCTCGACATGCTGGGCCGCCACATGGTGGTGACTCTCGTACGCCGCCGGCGCGAGCTGAAGTCGGACCCGCTCCTGCGCGTCGTGTTCTCCCTGGGCAACCAGGACGAACGCTCGCTGCTGCGCGACCGCTTCCACGAGCAGGTCACCGAGGCGCTGATCGCCCGCCTCCCCGGCAGTGAACGCACCCTGCGCGCCGAGCTGATCGCCGGCCACCTTCTCGGCCTCGGCGCCACACTGAGCCTGCACCGCGAGGGCGCGGGTTCACTGGCCACCCCCGAACACCTCGCCGATCTGTACGCGCCGGCACTCCAGACCCTGATCACGGGCTGAGGCCGCCAGGCGCGGAGGGCCGACCGTGGCGGTATGGTCTGGGCCAATCGACGAGGGGGGCCTCATGTCTGTCCGTACCACCCCTGCCCGTTCCACCCGTGCCCGCATGCGTGCCGCTGCCGGGCTGACCGTGCTGATGGGCGCGTGCCTGATGGGCTGCAGCAGCGTCGAGACGTCTGACGGGCCCGGGGGCGACGTCCCTTACGTGGCGCCGTCGGCGAACGCGGCGGTCGCGTCCAGGGCGGCGGAGGCGCAAGCCGAAGCGGACGCCCAGGCGTCAGCCGATGCGGAGGACGCCGCCCGTATGTCCTCCGACAAGCCCGCGAGCAGGCCCGCGCAGGTCCGTGACGCGTTCGCCACCCTCCAGGCGACCCTGGACGACACCTGCACCCCGGGAACGGCCGACTGCGCCTACGTCCTGGGACGGGTCCACGACGAACTGGCGGGCCTGGAAGCGTCGATGAAGGCGTATCCGAAGGACCCGGGGCACTTCAAGGAGCCCGTGGCCTGGATGACCACCCTGGACAGGGCGCTGAAGGGCGACACCTCCACGGAGAACCTGGAGAAGCACCGCTCCGAGCTGTTCGGCACGCGCGACCGCATCAACACGTGGATGCAGGGCCACCCGGAGGACTACCGCTGACGGAACCGCGTCGTTTCAGGAGAGCCAGTCGGCGTAGTGGGTGGGGGCGATACGGGCGTCGCCCTTGGCGGTGAGGACGTCGCCCCGGACGGCGGCGAACATGCCGGCGGTGTCGTCGGTGACGACAGTCCGGCCGTCGGGGCGGGCGTTCAGGGTCATCCGGCCGAGTTCGTCGAGGGGGAGGACGTCGGGCCCGGCGATGTTCAGGATGCCGTTCAGAGGGGTTCCGGCAGCGACTTCGGCGACAGCGTCGGAGACATCCTGGGCGGCGATCGGCTGGATCGGGGTGGCGGGCAGCCGGACGGTGTCGCCATCAGTGGTCATGGCCAGGACCGAATCCATGAAGTCCATGAACTGGGTGGCGCGGACGATCGAGTAGGGGATCGGCCCGGCCTTGAGGATGGTTTCCTGAAGGACCTTGGCCCGGTAGTAGTCGAGGCCCGGCACCTGATCCACGCCGACGATCGAGAGAATGACGACGTGGCCCACCCCGCCCTTCCGGGCGGCGGCCAGGAGGTTGTCCATCGAGGTCTGGAAGAACGCCGGGGAGGCGTCGTCGAAGGTCGGGGAGTTCGTCAGGTTGACGACGACATCGACGCCGGCCACCGCTTGGTCCAGGCCCTGGCCGGTGATGACGTCGACACCTGTGGACAGCGAGTGCGGCACGGCCTCGTGTCCCGCCGCGTTCAGCTTCTTCACGACCTGCGACCCGATCCGGCCGGTACCGCCCATTACAGCGAACTTCATGGGTCACCTTTCGTCGCGCACCACTGCATGGCTCTCTGGAGCCCCGATGGCGCACTGGGGAGGGAAAGGGATCTGACAGCGAATCCGAATCAGGGCCGGTGCCCGTCTTCGCTTTGATGCTCCGGCAATGGTGCGACGACTTCTTCTTCGCCGTGACGCGATTACTCGGTGCCCGTGGCCATTGCCGTATACCGGTCGGCTCGCCGACGTCCGGAACCGGCCCGGGGTCCGCGTGTGGAATGCACCGCCGCGGTCAGGCAGGCCGCGGAGCCCGCCGGTCCTTACGCTGTGCCAGCTCCTCGTCATCGACCAGGGTAAGCATGGGCCGGCCCGGGGCGCACATCATCGTCACGAGGAAACGGCTCCGGGAATCCGTTCGGTTGTTTCCGTCCTGATAGTGGATTACGTCTCCGCCCGGCTCCCAAAAGGTTTCCCCGGCCCTGATCACACGCTCCGGCTCACCTTCGAGCTCGAAGAGCATCTCCCCCTCCAACATGTAGCCGAAGGCCGGCCCCGAATGCCGGTGCGGAGGAGTGCCCGGATCTCCTGGGGGGAATTCGACGAGAACGGTCATCGCCTCGGCCCCTTCCGGGATGTACGGCGGCTCGGCCGTCTGCAGCACGGTCAGCGCGGTCTTCCATGCTTCGGACCGTGGTTTCCGACCTGTGTTCGCGGGCTCGTTGCTCGACATGGTGAAGCCTCCAGTGGCCTGGGCTGCACGGCCCAGTTTCGCACCGGCCCGAACGTGTCGCCTGTCGCCCGACGCAGCGCTCGGGCACCGTCCTGGGCCGCGTGTGACGCCGCTTCGGCGGGGCCGGGGCTCCACAGGGGCCATGGCATGTCGACCAGGATCATCGCGGTGAAAAGTGGCCCGCCTTGAGCCAGGAGCCTGACGCTGTCGGGAATCTTGGCGGGCCAAGGGCTGCGGCGCGCCGGGCCGGATTCGAGCACGCCACGGACCAGGGGCTGCCATCGGCGCGGGTCAGGACGAGCAGGGCCCGCACCGCGGCAGGTCGATGGCGTGGCGCGCATTCACGCGGACCTCGGTCAGGATCCTCCGGCGTCGCGGATGGCTCTGATCTCCGGGTAGACCGGCTGCCACATGGCGTCCAGCACCAGCTTGCCGAAGCCGTCGTCGACCTCCGTGCGGGCGACGCCGTCGCGGGCAGCGGCGCGGCCGACCGCTCCCGCCACCGCGGCGGAGGTCGCGCGCAGTGCGTCGGGCAGCGGGAGGACGGGCGCGCCCGGCGTACTCCCGTCGACCTGTCCGGCCACCGCGTGGGCGGCGGCGACGAGCATGCCGTCGGTGACACGGGTGGCGCGGGCGAGGATGGCACCCAGGCCCAGCCCAGGAAAGATCAGCGCGTTGTTCGCCTGGCCGATCAGATAGGTCACGCCCCGGTACTCGACCGGTTCGAAGGGGCTGCCGGTGGCCACCAGCACCCGCCCATCGGTCCATTTCAGCAGGTCGGCGGGGGTGGCCTCGGCCAGTGGGGTCGGATTGGACATCGGCAGGATGACCGGCCGCCGGGTGTGGGCGGCCATCTCCCGTACGACCTGTTCGGTGAAAGCACCGCCCTGCCCGGAGGTGCCGATCAGAACCGTCGGCCGGACCCGACGGACCACCTCGGCGAGGGCGACGCCGCCGTGCTGCGCGTCCCGTTCCCAGCCGGCCACCTCGGCCGCCGGACGGGCGTAGCGGACCTGGGCGTCGCGCAGGCCGTCCTGGTCGTCGGTCAGCAGGCCGTACCGGTCCACGGCCCAGAAGCGGCGGTCGGCCTCCTCCTCCGGCAGCCCGTCGGTCACCAGGGCGTCGCGGAACTGGTCGGCGATGCCCGTGCCGGCGCTTCCGGCGCCGAAGATGACGATGCGGTGGTCGGTCATCGCCATGCCGCTGGCCTTCGTCGCGGACAGCACGGCGGCGAGATTGACGGCGCCGGTGCCCTGGACGTCGTCGTTGAAGGTGAACACCCGGTCGCGGTAGTGGTCCAGGATGCGGCGGGCGTTGGCGGTGCCGAAGTCCTCCCAGTGCAGCAGCGCGTCGGGGAAGAGCCTGTTCGCGGTGGTCACGTACGCGTCGATGAACGCGTCGTACGTCTTCTCGTCCACGCGCGGATGGCGGTTGCCCAGGTAGAGGGGGTCCTCCAGCAGTTGCTGCCGGTTGGTGCCGACATCCAGCATGACGGCGAGCGTGCGGTTGGGGTCGACCCCGCCGGCCGCGGTGTAGACGGCGAGTTTGCCCTCGGAGATGTCGATGCCGCCGACGCCCCAGTCGCCGATGCCCAGGATCGCCTCACCGTCGGTCGCCACGATCAGATCGACGTCGCCGGCCCCGAGACCGGAGCCGCGCAGCGCGTCCTCGATCTCCTCGGGGGCGTTCACGGAGAGATAGATTCCGTGCGGGCGGCGGAACTCGTAGCTGTAGCGCTCGATCGCGGTGCCGACGGTCGGGGTGTAGACGATCGGCAGCATCTCGCCGAGGTGGTCGCCGACGAGCCGGTAGAACAGCACCTCGTTGCGGTCGTGCAGACCGGTCAGATAGACGTTCTTGGCGAGGTCGGTGGGCTGCGAACGGTACTGCGCGTAGGCACGCACCGCCTGCTGGTCCTGGGTGAGGGACTGCGACGGCACCAGGCCGACCAGGCCCAGTGTCGCGCGTTCCTCCGGCGTGAAGGCCGTGCCGCGGTTGAGCCGTGGATCGGCGAGTACGGCCCGGCCCGTCGCGGTGGTCTCGAAGCGGTGTTCCCCGGCGATCCACTGGGTGCCCATGAGCGGTCTCCCGTCGTCGGCCCTCGTCGGCGCGGTCGGATTCTGGGATACGCGGGGATGTGGACGACCTCCTTGATCAGCGGATCCAGAAGGGCAGGAGGTCTGCATGTGCGTGGAAGATCCTCCACGGGCATGCATGCCTCCATGGGTTCCGGCCCGCGCATTGCCATGTTCCATCCGCTCACCCCAACGGCGCCACTTGGAGAAGGCCGCATTCCTCCGCGCTGCAGGTTCCCCAGGTTCCGCGGCGGCCCCGTCGCCGCCGGCATCGCTCCCCGCTCCGTACACGGCCGTCGGCCCGCCGAGATCAGGCCCTCCGCGAAGGCCTTCGCATCGCCCGCCGCAGCGCAGGCCCGGACTCGCCGGTGCCGGGTTCTCCTCCGGGGCGACGGCCCACGGCAGACTGCCAGGTGCGGTCATCGTGCTGGTCTTCCTCTTCGGGACGTCGGACGTCCCGAAGAATCAGCCGATGGCCGCCTCATATTCGGGCTCGACACTCGCCACACGGAGCAGGGATGCAACCGCAGCAACACCATCCGACCCGCTGCCCGTCCCGTACCCCGCCGGGAATGCATCGCCCCCGTTGAGGATGACCGACGACCAGCGTCGATGGACGCACGGCACGCTTCGGTCCAGCCGCAGCTATCTGGCCCGATTCCAGTGGCGGAAGCTGTGGCAATTCGGGCCGTTCCGTTGGGGTGACGTCGCTCCCTGGCGCGCAGCCCGGGTGGCCGTCGGTGTGATGGTGCCGCTCGCGGTCGGATCAGCCTGCGGACGCCTCGACTACGGTGCCTTCGCGGCTCTGGGAGCGCTGCCTGCCGGATTCGCTTCGTTCCAGGGCGTCACCCGGAGCCGGGTGGCGGCCGTGGCGGTGGCCAGCGCCGGCATGGCGGTGTCCACCTTCGTCGGCGCAGCCACGGCGGCGGCTGCGCCATGGCTGCTGGTACCGGTCGTTGTCGTCTGGGGGTACGCCGTCGGGCTGGCCGTCTGCCTCGGGCCGAGGCTGAGCGTGGCAGCCCTCCAATGGCCGGTGGGGCTGTTGATCGCGATCGGTATGCCGCTCGGGCCGACGGAAGCTGCACTGCGGGCCGGCCTGGTGCTCGCCGGTGGGCTGTTCCAGGGCGTGCTCGTCGCCGTTTCCTGGGCTTTCCAGCGAGGCGATCCGGAGCGCGCGGCGCTCGCCGAGTCCTACCGGATCCTCGCGGTCTACGCCTCCGGCCCGGCAGCCGGGCACTTCGGGCCGCCGTCGGCGATGGCCTTGCCCGCGTCTGTCGCTCTCACCGACCCCAACCCGCTGCTGCCCATGACCGCGCGACTGCACTTCCTGGACCTGCTCGAGCAGGCGGAACGCATCCGCGTCTCGCTCGCGGCTCTGGCTGAGTGTGCAGCTGTCGACCCTTCGGAAGCCGCCCTTCGCCCTGCCGCGGACGCCGCCCGGGCGCTGGATCTCATCGCGGACACCTTGAGTGCCGGACGAGCCGAACGTGCCGGACGGATCCGCGAGTTGAACGAACTTCTGCCGAACCTGGCCGACGCCCCCGGCACCCGTGGGCAGTTGGCCACCGAGGCGCTCTTCGGACAGCTCCGTGCCGTTACCCGGAGCCTGGCCGGACTTGACGCGGTGCCCGGGCGAACGCCGGTGAACCGTAAGGCGATCAGCCCTGTGGTTCCGGCCGGCCAGGACGGGATCGGATGGGCCGCCCTCACCCTGCGAGCCAATCTCGCCCTGTCCGGGGAGACCGGGCGTCACGCTGTGCGGCTGGCCGTGGTCGCGGGGCTCGCTGAGGTGATGGTCCAGGCCACCGGCCTGTTCGAAGGCCGTTGGGTGGTGCTGACGATCTTCCTGGTGCTCAAGCCCGACTACACCTCCACGGTGTACCGCAGCATCCAACGGGCAGTGGGCACGGCCGTCGGAGCCGGGCTCGGTGCGGCAGCAGCGTCGCTTGCCCACCCGAGCTCGGTCGGGCTGATCGTCGCGGCCGGGATCGCTGTCGCGGCCGCCTACGCCCTGTTCGATGTGAACTACCTGATCTACAGCAGCTTCCTCACCGTCTTCATCGTGATCCTCCTCGACATCTTCGGCCTGCCCGCGGACACCACCGCCGTGGCCCGCCTGACCAACACCGCTGTCGGCGCGGTCCTCGCGCTCATCGCCTACTCCGTGTGGCCGACCTGGGAAGGACTCACCGCCCAGGAGAAGTTCGCCCGGATGGTCGAGGTCCACAACACCTACACCACTGCCCTGTTGCGTAGCCTTGCCCATCCCGCGCAGACCGATCCGGCCCGGCTACGCGGCCTTCAAGCGGCCGCCCGCCGCGCCCGCACCGACGCCGAGGCATCCTCGGACCGTCTGGCCGACGAGCCGCCGCACTCGCCGTTGACTCCCACCGTGGCGCGGACTCTGGTCGCCGTGGTGACCCGGATGGCCCATACCGAACTGTCGCTGCACGCCCTCGTCCCGCCGCAGGCAACGGTCATCGGCCGGGAAGAAGGCGGGGCCCGGGATGCCGATGCCGATCGGCTCGAAGCCCTGGCAACCGCGTTCGATCTCGCGATGATCACTCTGGCCGAGGCGGTCAGGACTTTGCAGCCTCCCGGCCCGATTCCCTCGCTCCGCCAGGTCCAGCGCGCGCTGCACAACCGGCCGACCGCGCTCGATCCCCGTCTGCTGCAGATCACGGACCATCTGGTCGATACCACCCATACGCTGGAGGACCTCCTCCGGCGACATCTTGCTTCACCATGAGGGTCGACCGAGCCGGCATGCACTCGACCTCGGACGACTCCGGCAGCTTCGCCGCCATCGCGGAGTACAGGGACGCCCCGGTCGCCAGGGCCGACTGCCCCGGGGCGTGATCCCGCCCCGGTACGAGCGGGATGTGACGCGTACCGGGGCGGGCGATGGTGACCCGGCGGATCAGGATCGGGCCGGGATCAGCTGAAGACGACGGACCGGAGCTTCAACCGCTCGGAGGCGTGACCGCCGATGGGGCGGAGGGTGAAGGAGTCGCCGTCACAGTCGGGGCCGGTGAAGACGGTGGCGGTCGAGACGGTGTAGTTCCAGGGGGAGTCGGCGGGGTTCGACGAGTTGGGGTCGGCCACCTCGGGCAGCGTGACGCACTCCCCGCTCGGCGGGTTGATCAGCTCGGCAATCTGCGGGGTGCCGTCGAGACCGGTGTAGCTGTAGGCGAAGAACCCGACGGTTGCACTGGCCGAGGTCGGGAGCGTCACGACGAGCGCGAGCGCGCCGAGGGCGGCAGCGACGGTGGTGCGAAGGCGCATGGAGGGCACTCCTGGCGGGATTCGGAGGAATACGTTCCGATTCAACCTGTCCCGGTGACCTGCGGTTATTGCGGAGCGCGCGCCCTCGTCACCCGGAAGTGAACAGCCGAATCGGTTCTGCCGACGCCATGTGGGTCACCTCCCGCTCCGTCGCGCTCGTGGGGGCCGGACGGGTGAGGAGCCGGGCGGCCGCGGCGAGGCCCGGCCGGCCGGGACCGGTCTCCCGAGTGGAAGGAGCAGTACACGTCGACCACCGAGGGGGTGGTGGTTGCTCGGTGACCTTGGCGGGGCGGTTGGATAGAGGCCCTCAATCGAGCGATAAGGAGAGGGTCTTGGACGGGCGTCGGTCGGCAAGGTCACGATGCTGGGCATGATCCCCCGTCTTCACGGACGACGAGCCGCCGTGGGCCGGAAGCGGGGATAGTTCCCAGGAGTTCCCGTGCTGATTCCGTCCGCCCCGCAGGTTTGTGCCCCGCCCGGCAGTCCAGAGATCGCTGCGCCTCCTGTCCGCCTGACCCGGACGCAGGCTGCGGGGCGGCTGGGCCGCTCTGCGGCCATCGGTCTCCCGTCCGGACAAGAATGTCGCATTCATGGCATCTGACGCGCCGGGGATGCCGGAAGTCTTGGATGTCTCAACCCGCCCGCCGAAGCGGCCTCCGATTCGCTGGTGGAAACCGGACGAGCCGCAACTGCCCCCGCGCACGGTCGCGTCGGCGGCCATCACTACGTCGGTCGGATTGGCCTTGTTGGTGGCCGTGGGGGCCCTCATGCACCAGATGGTGCTTGTACCGCCGCTCGCGGCCACGATGGCGATCGTCACCGCGACTCCCGCCTCGCCTCTGGCGCAGCCCCGCCATGTCATCGGCGGCCACATGCTGTCCTGCCTTGTCTGCTTCACGGTGCTGGCCCTCGGCTGGCACGGCCCTTGGGCCGCTGTCGTGGCCTGCGGCATCGCCTGCGGACTTGTGCTCGTGCTCAAGGCGGCCCATCCACCAGCCATGGCGACCGCCGTCATGATCATGCTCACCGCCCCGCCTGCTACCCGCTTCGTACCCCTGCTGGCCGTCGGCGCGGTGCTGCTCGTCATGGTGCAGATGGTCGCCGCCCGTCTGCAGCGAGAGGTCTATCCCACCTCCTGGTGGTGAGCTGATGCGGAGTTGCCTGCGGAGCAGATGAGCCGGTGGCCGTCGACCCGGATCCGCACGGCCGGCATCTCCTCGCGGGATCGCGCGATGGTCCGCCCTGGAGGAACGCCGGGCCCGACAGTGCCTCCGCACGCAGGTGGGAATGATCCGGCGCCTGGTGAACACCTCCAGCGGCGAACTCGCGCTCACTGCCGCGGACATGGTGGGCGTGACGCCTGCGAACCACCGACACGGCTCGATCTGGTACGCCTGACCCACACCGAGGGCGTGACGTGAAGTCCCGTTCGCATGGTGGGAGATGGCGGGGGTGCGATACGGTGACGAAATCATCACGCTCTGTGTGCGCGCGTACGCAGAGCGGCCCCCGGCGGTGCGCCAACACCAACCGAGGGCCTTCATCGCCAGTGGAAGTAGAGGCCACCGGAAATGCTGCGTCATGCTATCTCCCCGTCCCGGCGCTTCACGAAGGCATCGCACGATGTCGTGCGCCATCCGCGTCTGAGCAGTGACGCGAAGATCCTGCTCCTGTACGTCCAGGGCCTTCCCGAAGACACCCCTTGCAGGCCCCTGAGTGAACTCGCCCGGAAGCTCGGCATCAAGGGCCGCGCGTACCAGAAGGCGAAGGAGCAACTTGTCGCGCACGGGTACGTACACGAGTGGCGAAGCCAGGGCGGCCGAGGCCGCTGGATCACCGAGCAACTGGTCGCGAACAACCCTCTGACGATTGAGCAGGCAGAACACCTGCGAGGGGCCCCGCCCGCCACCTCGCCACCGAGTACGCAGATTCCGACGGTCGGCGAACCGGCCACCCGGACGGTCGGTGGCTATGAACCCGTAGAAGACCACAGTGATAAGACCACTCCCCACCCACCCTCCGAAGCCGAGCCGGCGACGGACCCGGAACCCGAACCGACGCCGAGACCGTCCGACTCCCACCAACTGGCCTGCGCGGAACGGGTCCTGCTCTCGCTGCGACACACCCGCCGTGAACTGCACCTGGGAGCACGCGAGGCCCGCGCACTGGCTGGGGAGGCGGTCAAGTGGCTGGAGCGGGGTCTGAGCGAGTCCGACCTGCGACGAGCGCTGCTCGCCGAACGCCCGGAAGACGGAGTGCGCTCGGCGTTCGGCTTCCTGCGCTACCGCCTCATCCAGAAGCTCCCCGCGGCCCCACCCCCGCCCCCGTCGCCTCAACTTCCGTCGTCGGCTGCCCTGGTCGTCTGCTCCTCGCCCGGCGAGGAACACGTCTTCCGCCCCCTGGGAGACGAGACGGAATGCGCCGCGTGCCGCCAGGCCACCGCATACGCGAACTTCTGCGGCATCCCCGCACCGGAGCCTGATCGCATCCCGTGGCGCGATCGGTTCGCGAAGATCAAAATGAATCAGTCGTGCCCCGGCGGCTAAGGGCTGTCCCGTAATCCCGGGTGGATCAGCTCGCGGCGTCGGACGCGGTGCATCGCAAGGCGGAGGGGCGTCCTCATACTGGGCGTATTCGGGCGTTCCGACAACGCAGCGAGGTGCCGTAGCTGTCGTCGTGCGCCCGCTCGCATCACCGCCTGAGGAGCCGCTGTTCTCCGCAGCGTCCACGACGGTATCCACGATCTCGCCGATGGCGGCCTGAGACACGTCCTGTGGGCTGTCCACGACGACCGGCTCCGAGGCGGCGATCACTTCGTCCGCAGCCGGGTCCGTGAGCGTTACAGCGACCACGCTCGGGTGACTACGTCGACGTGCAGTAACTCGACGTCCATCAAGTCGACGTGCAGTATTCCGTAACCCGTAATCTGTAATTCCCGATTCCTTACCCAAAGTCGGTTAATGGCTATGGGTAACGGACTCCGTAATAACCCGCATAAACGCGTACTCGAAAAGATTTCACGGAGTCGCACAACCATTCACTGGTGCCCCATGTCTGATCAGTGGAGTCAGCAGACTCCAGAGACTGACTGGATCGGGCGCCGCGGAAGCATGCAACGGAGCAGTCCCGTGCGCCCCTTTTTCAGACGTGGGGAAACACATGCGCATTCGTGCCTCTGTCGCCGCAGTGACAGGCGCCCTGGCCCTCTCCGCCCTCGCCGTCCCGGCGGCGCAGGCGGATGACAGCAACACCGTCTCCTCGTTCGCGCAGAGCGTCGAGACCGACGCGGCGGTCGACCCGGCCGACGACGTCAGCGGAGACACCACGATCTCGAACGTGGTCGTAAACGGCGGCAAGGCCGTCGTCATGGGTGCGACCACGAAGAAGACCTTCACGGTCAGCTTCACCGCCACGGACGATTCCGGCATCGAGTGGGCGACCGCGGTGCTGTGGCACGGTTCGACCTTCGACAACCTCGACGGCGGCGTGGTGCCCAACGAGGACGAGGCCGTCTGCACCAAGGTCAACGGCACGACCTCCACCTGCAAGCACACCTTCACTGTCGATGCCAACTACGACCTGCTGAACAAGCTGGCCGGCGGCTGGAAGGTCTGGGCGATCGCTCAGGGCACGGACGCCGACTACGTCCAGAAGGACAACGCCAAGGGCTTCAGCCTGCAGCGCATGTCGAAGCTGACGGTCAACGCGTCCCCGGAGCCGGTGGTGAAGGGCAAGACCATCACGGTCACCGGCGCGCTGACCCGTGCCGACTGGGAGTCGAACAAGTACGTGGGCCTCAGCGGCCAGTCGGTGGTGCTGCAGTTCCGCAAGGCGGGCACCACCAACTACACCAACGTCAAGGGCATCAAGTCGACCACGGGCGGCGCGCTGAAGACCACGGTCACGGCGTCCACCGACGGCTATTACCGCTTCACGTACGCGGGTATCGCGTCCACCGCGACGGTCAGCGCCGCGGGTGACTACGTCGACGTGAAGTAAGTCGGCGTGAGGTAAGTCGGCGTGAGGTAGGCCGACGTGAAGTAGCCCATGGCCCCGTAGACGCGGGGCCCGTAACGGATCATCGGATTTACGCGGGAAAGCGGCGGTCGACCCACCTCCACACGAGCTCCAGGGTGGCCGCCGCCACCACGGCGATACCCACCGCGACCCACGGCATCGTCACCCCGACCAGCTTCAGCGCGAAGAAGTCCTGAAGTCAGGGCACAGCGAGCACCTGCAGGAACGCCACGCCCATCGCGGCGACGAGGCAGATTCGCCACCAGGTGTACGGCCGGGCGGTGATCACGAGCACTGCGCGTCCGGGGACTCCTCGGTTGGCGTCACGACCTCGGCCGTGACCGTCATCGACTCGGACACCTGGGGCGGCGGGCTGTGTGGACGTGTACGACCATGCTGCGGGCTATTGCGCCCGAGTCTGCCCGGGAGCGGTGAAGCGGGCCCGCCAGAGGTCGCGGAGCAACGCGATCTCGGCCATGTGGTGGATGAATTCGAGGTTGGACCCCGACAGCACGTCAACGTATGGGTCGTCGGGGTCGGAGCCGTACGGGTACTGCGAGAAGCCGATCGTGTCGAGTTGCTCGTCGGTCATGGCGGCGACGCTGTCGCGCCAGCGGTCGATCAGCGCCAAGAACCGCTCGACGGCCACGGTGGCGGAGGGGGTGAAATCGACCAGCAGCTTCGGCTCCTGCCGCCGTTCACCGAAGGTCCACTCCCATTGGCCCGCGAAGCAGAAGTGGAGGTGTCCCAGCCGCCACGCGATGGTGGTGACCGGCGCATCGTCGGGCTCCGGCGTGCCGGTGTGGGCGAGGATCTGCTCGACCCGCTCGACGCTCACGCTCCAGTCGTCGGCGATCTTGGCGACTGTCATGCCGCCGGCGGCCTGCCGGGCGACCTCGGCGTACTCGTTTGCCGGGATCCGCGGTTCGCCCTGGTCGAGCACCCACTCGCCCGGCCCGAAAGCCCTGGGTGTCGTCGCCTCGCCCCGGGGCCGGATCGACCAGCAACCGGGGACCGGTTCCCACAGGTACTCCTCGTCGCCGAGCCCTGTCAGCCGCACCTCGGCCATCTCCCTGGCGAGGTCGAACTGGCCGACCAGCAAGCCCAAACGGTCGGCCCGCGCGTGCTCATTCCCCATGCCTGGCTCCGTTCGCGGTCGCGGCTCGTACTCGCTGCGTTCGGAGGGAAGCTAACGGCTCAACTCGCGGGGCGCGACTCATTTTCCCGCCACCGAAGCTGCGCAGTGCCACCCGTATCACCGCACCCGTTCAGGCCGTCCAATCAACTCCATGGTCGGCGTCACTTCCGGCGGGCAGCCGTATGTCAACGCCTTCTGGGACGGCTCCAAGATGGTGTACGGGACGGGCGACGCCGAGTACAAGCCGCTCTCCTCCGACCTGGACGTGGTCGGCCATGAGATGACCCACGGCGTCGTCGAGAACACCGCGAATCTGGTGTACGCCGGCCAGTCCGGCGCCATGAACGAGGCGATCGCCGACTACTTCGGCAACGCCATCGACGTCACCGCCTCCGGTACGTCCATGAGCGACCCCGACTCCGGGCTGCTCGGCGAGGACCTCTGCCGCAGCGCGACCCCGCGTGAGTGCGCCTTCCGCGACCTCAACGACGGTGCGACCACCTCCAAGAACTTCCTCGGAGTCTCCTTCGGCGCCGACAACGGCGGCGTCCACCTCAACTCGACGATCTACTCGGGTGCGCTCTGGGACATCCGGCAGGACCTGGGCGCCGACCTCGCGGACAGGATCGCGTACAAGGCGCTCAGTGAGTACATGACGCCGCTGGACGGCTTCACCCAGGGGCGCAACGCCACGATCGCGGCGGCCAAGGCGCTCGGTGTGACGTCCAAGCAGCTCGGTGTCGTCACCCGTTCGTTCAACGCCCATGGCATCGTGCCCGGTTGGGAGCAGGCGCTCGGCGTCGACTCGGACAAGCTCCTGGGCAAGCTCAACACCTACTCCACCGGGACCGGCGCGGGCGGCGGCTGGTGGGCGGCCTCCCGGTCCAACGACGACGGATCGGAACCGTTCTCGGTCTGGGCGGGCAGGACCGCCGGCGGCGGACTGCGGATGATCAGCTCCAACGACGGGAACTACAACGTCTACCCGGCGACCGACGGCAAGACCGTCGTCTGGGCCTCGTTCGGCACATCGAGCATCGATGTCTACACACGGCCGATCTCGGGCGGGCTCCCGAAGAAGGTCTGGTCCTCCTACACCTCGATCGGCGAGCTGAAGATCGACGGTGACGTCGTGGTCTTCGAGGAGACCGACCCCTACGGCCGACGACATGCCGGTTACGTCAACATCAGGACCGGCCGGCAGGCGTACGTCGACGGAGGCTCGTACTCCAAGAGTTCGGCGCTGCCCTCGGTCAAGGGCACGACCCTCGCGTACGGAAAGGTCTGGCCGGACGCGTCCGGCTACCACCTGGGCATCGAGACCCTCGACCTTTCCACCGGAAAGACCACGCTGATGCCGGGCATCGACCAGGCGCAGGCAATCGGCGGGACCGGCCTCGACGGCACCCATGTCCTGTGGCTGGCGGACGACGACGCCGACGGCACGCTGGCGGTCCGCAGGGCCAACTACGACGGCTCCAAGCTGCTCGACCTGACCCCCGAGTCGGGCGACGGCGCGCTCTACGCCTCCGCCCTGTCGGTCAGCGACATCTCGGCGACGGTCACCGCCCAGGTGCCGGACACGGTCTGGCGCAATGAGTCGCTCTCGAAGCTCTGGCAGGTCCCGACGGACGGCACGGGCCCGGCGGTGCGCGTCTCCTGCAACCGCGGGGAGCAGCTCTACGCGGCGGCCGACGGCGGGCAGCGGGTGGTGTGGATCGACGGGACCACGGGCTACACGGACCTGGTGACGCGGGAGCGTCCGGCGGGCCGGTGTGCGTGAGCAGGTAACGGTCAGCCTGTAGCAGTGGTGGCATCACGGGCATGACGGAGCCCCCGGCGCGAGGACGCGTCGGGGGCTCCGCTGCGTGCTCGTCCACCGCACCCCGGCCGTTCAAGTGCCGGAGTGTGCGCGATGTCTTGACGCGCCCCTGACATGATGACTTCATGGGAGCGCTCCCATCTTCCTTCTGATGCTCAGGCTTATTGGCGCTCACCCTCTGGAGTCGCGATGAGAACAACAAGAAGTACGACACGAAGAAGCCCGGTCACCGCCCTACTGGCCGCACTGGCCACCCTCCTCGGGATCGTCGTTCTCGGTGCCCTCGGCCCGGCCACTGCCCACGCCCAGTCGGCGGGCGACCTTGCCACCGGCCTCCACATCAGTGACGGCCGCTTACTCGAAGGCAACGGCAACGACTTCATCATGCGAGGCGTCAACCACGCCCACGCCTGGTACCCGGGCGAGACCCAGTCGCTGGCCGACATCAAGGCGTTGGGCGCCAACACCGTCCGCGTCGTCCTCTCCGACGGCTACCGCTGGAGCGAGAACAGCCCCGCGGAAGTGGCCGACATCGTCGCCCAGTGCAAGACCAACCGGCTCATCTGCGTACTGGAGGTGCACGACACCACCGGCTACGGCGAGGACGCAGCGGCCGGCACGCTCGACCACGCCGCCGACTACTGGATCGGCCTGCAGGACGTACTCGCCGGCGAAGAGAACTACGTGATCATCAACATCGGCAACGAGCCCTGGGGCAACACCGACCCCGAGGGCTGGACCGCGCCCACGATCGCCGCCGTCCAGAAACTGCGGAACGCCGGGTTCGAGCACACGATCATGGTGGATGCGCCCAACTGGGGCCAGGACTGGCAAGGGGTCATGCGCGCCAATGCCCAGTCCGTCTACGACGCCGACCCCACCGGCAACCTGATCTTTTCGATCCACATGTACAGCGTCTACGACACAGCCCAGAAGGTCACCGACTACCTGCACGCCTTCGTCGACGCCGGACTGCCCATCCTCATCGGTGAGTTCGGGGGTCCCGCCGACCAGTACGGTGACCCGGACGAGGACACCATGATGGCCACCGCCGAGCAGCTCCGGCTCGGCTACCTGGCATGGTCCTGGAGCGGCAACACCGACCCGATCCTCGACCTGGCGATCGACTTCGATCCCAGCCGGCTCAGCTCCTGGGGCCGGCGCATCTTCAACGGGGTCAACGGCATCGCCCAGACCTCCCGGGAAGCCACCGTCTACGGAGGCGGCAACCCCGGCGACACTCAGGCCCCGTCCACTGCCGGAACCCCGACCGCCTCCGCCGTGGCCGCCACCTCCGTCACCCTCACCTGGCCTGCCGCCACTGACAACGTCGGCGTCATCGGCTACGACATCGTCCGCGCCAGCGGCGGCTCCGAGGCCACGGTCGCCGCCGCCACCACCAACACCGCCACCGTGACCGGCCTCACCGCCGACACGGCGTACACCTTCGCCGTCTACGCCCGCGACGCGGCCGGGAACCGTTCGGCCCGCTCGGCCACGGTGAGCGTGACCACCGACAAGGGCGGCAGCACACCCGGTGTGGGCTGCGCCGTCGGCTACCGCGTCGTCGGCGAGTGGCCCGACGGCTTTCAGGGCGAGATCACCATCCGCAACACCGGCGCCACCACCATCAACGGCTGGACGCTCGCCTTCGCCTTCGCCAACGGCCAGACCGTCACCAACATGTGGGGAGGGACCCCCACCCAGAACAGCGGCACGGTGAGCGTCGCTCCCGCCTCCTACACCTCCACCATCCCCGCCAACGGCTCGGTCACCGTCGGCTTCACCGCCGCCAAGGGATCCAGCAACGCCGCCCCGACTGCGTTCACCCTCAGCGGCACGAACTGCACCACGGCCTGACCTGGCCGTCCTGCTGACCGGCGGAAGTACTCGCCCCCGTCGGTCAGTGCGCCGTCCAGGCCGAGCGCAACCGAGGACGTGGCGCAGCTGCCGCATCTGTCCGAAGGGGAGGTGGCCGTCGTCGTGCCGCGCGAGCTCCTGGTCGAATACTTGCCGAAGATCAACGGGTCGGCGACGGCTCAGCCGGATGAGGGCGGACCTCGCCTGCGGCGGGGACTGCGACCCACAGGGCTCACCGAACGACAGCGGCAAACGATGTACGGACCCGCCGGAAGCTCTTGTGCCCACTGCGTCCGGTGTGGCTCATGCACTCCACGTCGACACTCGCGGAGTCTGTCGAGGGTTCTGCGGCCCAGTCACACCAGAGACATTCGGCCTCGTAGGTGACGTCTGTGTCGGGGTGTTCGGTGATGCGGTGGAGCACATAGCGGTACGCAGCTCGCGCACGGGCGGCCGTCACGTGTGTTCCCCGTGGTGTCGCCGCAGCTCGACATTGCAGTCGGCGACCGTCGACCAGTTGCCGACACCGGCAGCTTCCTTGCGTTCCCTTGCGAGTGCACCACATACATCGCATCCGGAGCCGGGTTCGGGCGATACGGGAGGGTCCACCACATGCACCGGCGCAGCCATCGTCGTCCTGGGGTTGCTCATGAAGGGAACGCTAAGGAGGCCCAGTTGGAGAGGCGACACGATATTCTCGAATATTCTCGCGTCGGCCTCAGTCATGCATCGACATTCCTGGACGACGGCGGAGATCCTGTGACTTGGAGAGCAACCATGCGAAAGGCAGGTCGACATGGCACGCAGACTGCGGTTCAACGGCACAGGCAGCGGCGGCACCGGATGCCCGTCACTCCATGAAGATCTCGACAGCCGGGAAGTCATCGTTCACGGACCACCGCTCAGCGCCCCCGAGGACGTGGCGCAGTTGCAGCATCTGTCCGCAGGAGAGGTGGCCGTCGTCGTGCCGCGCGAGCTTCTGGTCGATTACGCCCCGAAGGACGCCACCCGCGCAGCGAGGATCATCGACCTGGACGAGTTCGAGAACCTGTTCAAGACGTTCAAGTACACGGCATGGCGCCTGGAGACCAGACGACGCTATGCGAGCGACGAAACCACACACACCTACCGGCAGTTCGTGGAGAGCGGCAGCGCCCAGTGGGACTTCGACGACCCGTACTGCGCCATGATCCGGGCACAGACGGAGCAGGGGAAGCGGGTCGAGCGTGTCCGCATTGCCGACGAGCCGCCGACCCCCGGTCAGCTCTACCTGCTCGACAACGCGAAGCGGAACACCGCCCTTGGTGAGGACATCAGGAATCTGCGGAGGGTCGAAGCGGTGCGGCTCGGACTACCGGAAGAGGATTTCTGGATCTTCGACTCGCGACTCCTCGCGCGGCTGAACTTCGATTCCGACGATCAACTCGTGGACGTCGAGCTCATCACGGAGCCGGCAGAAGTGGTGCGCTGCTCGCTGGTGCGTGATGCGGCGTGGCACCACGCTGTCCCGCATGAGATGTTCACGGTCGAAGTCAACGAGCTCGAATGAAGGCATGAGTTGAACTGGTGAGTACGGACTATCAGCAGGCACGGGCAGCCCTGGGCGCCAGGCTCCGGGAACTCCGTGTCGCGCACCCTGGAGGACCACTCACCGGCTCAGAAATGGCCGCACATCTCGGCTGGCCGCAGTCCAAGATCAGCAAGCTGGAGAACGGTCGCCAGACCGCAACCCCCGATGACCTGAGGTTGTGGGCGGTCGCGACCGGCCACCCCGATGCGTACGACGAACTGCACGCTCGCCTGCAGGGATTCGAGTCGCATGTACGTTCATGGCGTAGGCAGCTCGCGTCCGGCCACCGCCCGGTACAGGACACCTGGAACGAGCTGGTCGCCGGTGCCTCGACCATCCACAATTGGGAGCCGACCATGGTGTCGGGAATGCTCCAGACGGCGGACTACGCGCGCCATGTCTTCGTCCGATACGCGGAGCTTCAGAACTCGGTCCCTGACACAGAAGAAGCTGTCCGATCCCGAATGAAACGGCAGGAGTGGCTGTACCGGCCGGGCAAGAAGCTTCATGTCCTGATGTGGGAAGCGGCATTGCGCACCTTGATCTGCCCGCCATCGGTACTGGCCGCGCAACTGGACCGCCTGGCCGGTGTCATCGGCATGGACACCGTCACTCTCGGAATCGTCCCCCTCCACGCCACAGTGAGGGTCCCTCCCGCCAATGGGTTCTGGAGCTTCGACGGCCGCCTCGTGATCACTGAGGACTGGCACGCCGAGCTGTGGCTCGACGACGCGGACACCATCGCCACGTACCAGCGGGTGTGGCAGGGCCTGAGCGAATCCGCTGTGTTCGGGACCGAGGCGCAACACGTGATCGCCCAGGTGCGCCGGAGCCTCGACGTTCGCTGACTGTGGGCGTCACGCTCGATCGGACGCCGACCTACTGGGTGCGTGGAGAAGCAACGAACCGCGCCCACGTGCTCTGGCTTACGGCTATGTGGGGCCTGCGGGGCTGCTTGGAGTCCCGCACGCCGACCGTCGATTGGAGGTCAGCAACCTCGACACACTCCGTGCCGCTGCCACCACTACGACTGCTCTTCCGCCACTTGGGGCGGGCGAAAGGTTGATCCATCATGAGCACACATGTTCGCGACTGAAGGGAGTCGGTGCGCAGACCTGGCGCTGGAGACCTTTCCCATGAGGCAGCGCGGAGGCAACCCTCACAGGAGGTGGGTCTATCACGCGCCGAGCTGCTGATGTCGTACGGCGGTGAGGAACCCCGCCCACGATGCGCTGCCGAACGTCAGCATCGGACCGTCAGGGGACTTCGAGTCGCGGACCGCGATGGCCTGTGGGAGGTGGGTGGCTTCAACGCACTCAGTTGTGTTCGCACCGCTGTAGGACGATTTGAACCAGCTGAGAGGCCTGTGGGAGTGAGGAACCGAATGCATTACATCTCCTCGCGAACGCGCTCGATCAAGGCCGACGACGTGGCCATGTCCAACGCTTGTGCACGCAGGTAGTCGAACGCAAGTCTGTATCGGTCGAGTTCCTCGTCCTTCTCCATGAAGAGCGAGCCGACATGCAGGTCGACGTACACGACGTCCAAGCTTGTCTCGACCCCGCCGAGAATCACGAAACTTCCCAAGGCCGCGCCGTGAGCGCCCTTGGAGAACGGCAGGATCTGCAAGGTGATGTGTTGCGAGTCGTTGGCTTCCAACAAGTGACCCAGTTGATCGCGCATGATTCGGGGGGAACCGACCACGCGCCGGATCACTGACTCGTCGAGGATGGCCCACAGGTGGGGTGGCTTGGGTCGGCTCAGGATCTCCTGGCGTTTCATGCGGATATCCACGAGACGCTGGATCTCCTGGGATGCCAGGCGCATCTCGCTGGCACCTTGAATCGCTGTGCTGTAGTTCCGTGTCTGCAGAAGGCCGGGCACGTAAGTGCAGGAGAAGTGGTCCTCGCGCACGGCCTCGTCCTCAAGCGTCAGCAAGAGATTCATGTCAGGTGGGATGGAGTCCGTGTACAGCCCCCACCAGCCCTGCTGCTTGGCGTCCTTCGCCAGAGCGACCACGGCAGTCCGCTCCGCGTCGGTTGCGTCGTACTGCCGGCAGAGTGCGTCTGCGATGGGCCACTTCACGGGGCCTTCCTGGGTCTCGTAGCGGCTGACGGTGGCCTTTGAAACCCCGACAAGCCGTCCGGCCTCCTCCAGTGTCATGCCCTTCCGTGCGCGCAGTTTGCGCATCATCGCGCCGAGCTGGCGGCGTCGTGTGGTGGTCCTGACGGACATGGAGGCGGCCTTCCGTTCCGTGCCATGCGGCGCTTGGGCGCCAACAAGGCTATGTCGGTGGCGATTTGGAGGCGTCCGGATTCACCCGATCGATTCCCGTGAGAAGTTTCATGGAGAGACTTCTTGCTGCCATACTCGCAAACCTGACCACTCAGCGCAGTCGTTTGGATACGGCAGGTGCGGCTGAAGTGGCGCCGGAAGGAGAGCGCATGTCCGGACACGACAACAGTTCGCAACTCCGCAGCGTGTTGCCGTTCGAGGCCGAGCCCGCAGCGGTTCGGGACCTCCGGAGAGTCGTCAGAGGGCAGCTCGCGGAGTGGTGCCTGCCGGCCTTTGCTGAAGAGGCCGAGCTCGCAGTGAGTGAGTTGGCTGCCAACGTGATCAAGCACGTGGGAAAAGGTGCCGCTGCCACTCTTGTGTTGGAGGCGGCGGCTGACCGGCTGCGGATCGAGCTCCATGACAAGAGCCACCGTGTGCCGGTCCTTGGATCGCCTGCTTGCGACGACGAGTGTGGCCGGGGTCTGCATTTGCTTGCCGGCATGGCTGTCGACTGGGGAACGTTGCTGACTGCGACGGGTAAAGCGGTCTGGTGCGAACTTTCAGCTGACTCGGAGCTGCACTGCCACCGGGTGCGACGGGCCGAGGCGGCCCTGGCGAATTACCGACGGGACGTCGGAGCGCCGCCATTGCTGCACAGTCGCTCGGCTCAGATCCTTGAGGAATCTGCCACCGACCTCATTGCGGATCTCCTCCACTGGGTCGCTGCCCGGGGCGGCGACCCGGACGGCCTGTTGGACGGGGCGCAGATGCACTTCGAGGCGGAGGCGGCCTGATGGGCGCAGCATACGAGTCGAAGGCGGGCGGCTACGCCGCCCCGCCGACCTTGGCGGCTTTCTCAATCTCCGCCCGCAGGGCTGCAGGGGTACGCCATGATGCGCCGCGATGGCCTCTGTGGCACATGCGGTGGCAGTTGGCGCACAGGAAGGCGAGGTCTTCCAGCTTGGTCTCTCGGGGGCCGGATATGTGGAGGGGCAGTACGTGGTGAATCTCAACGTAGCCCTTACCGAGGGCTCCGTAGAACCGGCCGAAATCGAAAGTGCAGACCTCGCACTGCAGGGGCTGCCCCAGCTTCTCCGCCCGCGCGATCTTGCGAGCCCGGAGATTGCGGTCACGTTCGCGATGCAGGGCCCATCGGGCGAGGAGGCGGCCTTCAATCGCCGAGTTCCCCTCATCATCGAGCTCATCTGGATCTGCTGGGATCTTGTGCAGCTCGCCCGTGCCGATACCCTGCCGCAGAGCAACGGCGGCCCCAAGCATCTCGGAGGGCTGGGCGATAAAGGCGGCGATCACTTCCTTGTCCAGTCGGCCACCCTTGGTGGGGGTGCCGCTGTAGGCGGGATGGTTCGAGGCCAGGTCGGAAGTCTTGCGGCTGACGCTGCCGCTGGATCTGAACTTCGGGATGGTCTGCGCTGCACCTTCGTGGATGGGCAGCGAGCGGAGCAGGTCGGAGAGATCGAGTACGCGAGAGTCGCCCTCGCGGAGCTCATTCCAGTCGTTCTCGACCACGAGTGCGCAGGCCAGCAGCAACTCGTCGTGGGTCCATGCAGGGCTTCTCGGCATGGGCCATATCGTATGAGTGTTCGCTGTCACGTGTGGGGCGGTCAGAGCGTAATGATGTGTGCCGCACACTTGAGGACGGTCGTGTTGTCAGTGGGGTCTGTCACCCTCTGTGATGGCTGGTGGCAATCGGCGCCAGTCGGGCAAGTCTGGAAGGAGGGTGCATGATCAGCACCAAGAGGGAGTTCACCTCGGTTGAGATCTGTGCCGGGGCGGGCGGGCAGGCATTGGGCCTGCACAATGCGCTGTTCAGGCATCTTGCGCTGATCGAGATCGACACGAATGCGGTAGCCACCCTCAAGGCGAACGTGGAGGGGAACGCGGAGTGGGAGGGATGCAAGGTCAAGCAGGCTGACTTGACGCAGCTCAAGCCGCTGGATCTGAGGCTGGAGCTGGGGCTGGAAGCGGGGGATCTTGACCTGCTTGCCGGTGGTGTTCCCTGCCCGCCGTTCTCCATCGCAGGCAAGCAGCTGGGGCGGGACGACGAGAGAGACCTGTTCCCGACCATGCTCGACCTGGTCGAGGAACTTCAGCCTAAGGCCGTCATGATTGAGAACGTCCGTGGGCTCCTTGAGCCGAAGGAGAAATTCCAGGGGTACCGGGAAGAGCTTCTGGAGCGTCTTGAGACCATGGGGTATGAGAAATGCTACTGGGAAGTTCTGGAAGCCAAGAATTATGGGGTTCCGCAGCTCCGTCCGCGCGCCATTCTGGTGGCGATGAAGAAGGCCTACACTCCGTTCTTCGCCAATACGAAGCCGGAAAAAAGGCCGCTCGTCACTGTGGGGGAGGCGCTGGAGGAGACCATGAAGAAGCGCTATGACGACGTAGATGACCCGCGGGCCGAGCAGGTATTCCAGAGGTGGCTCGACCAGGCGTCGAAGGGTGTCGCGCCCACGCTCGTTGGAGGCTCTAAGAAGCACGGCGGCGCTGACCTCGGCCCCACGCGGGCCAAGAAGGCATGGGAAGCGCTGGGTGTATGCGGGCTCGGCGTCGCGAATAACGCAAAGGATATGGAGCGACTGGAGAGCCAGGACCGCGATCTCTTCGCTAAGGCCGGGCCGAAGCTCACAGTGACGCAGGCGGCGATCATCCAGGGCTTCCCGGAGACCTGGAAGTTCTCAGGAAAGAAGACTGCTGCATACCGACAAGTGGGGAACGCCTTCCCGCCGCCGGTCGCTCAAGCAGTGGGGGAACAAATTGTCGCCGCTCTGAAAGCGGCTCGCGAGGCCGGAGTTGTGGCCCCGGTGCGGGAGGAGAAGGTCCTGGCTGGGGAACGGGACAGCGAGCTGTTGTTCAAGCTGGCCGACCTCTCAGCGCCTGTCATCCCGGAGCCGGCTGACCGCAGCAGCGATCGTGAGGGCGCAGTCGTCGGGTGACTCGTGCTCCCAGAAGCGGAGCACTGTCCATCCCGCTTCGCGGAGGCGTTCGTCCGTGTCCCGGTCGCGGGTGACGTTCCGCAAGACCTTGTCAGACCAGTAGCCGGGGTTGGTTTTCGGCGAGACGTAGTGCTCCGGGCAGCCGTGCCAGTAACAGCCGTCGATGAAGACAGCCAGCTTCGCCGGGCGGAAGACAATGTCTGCCGTCCGGCGAAGCCCCGGCAGCGGTTTTGCCGCTACTCGGTACCGCAGGCCCTGAGCGTGCAGAAGTCTCCGGATCAGCAGCTCCGGCTTGGTGTCCCGGCTCCGGATCGCCTGCATGTTGCGGCGCCGAGCGGCGGATGAAGCCCAGGAGCCTTCCGGAGGTTCCCAGCTGCTGTCGCTAACCATTTTCGGGGATGCCTGCGTTCCTGAGAATGCGCTGCTTCTCATCTTTAGCGAGCGCCTTTGTACGTCGCACATTATTTCTCACGATGGCGGGAACCATATCGAAATCCAGCTCCAGAGAGCGGAGCTCATAGACGCTGATCTCTTCAGTCTCATACCAGTGAAGATCGAATCCGAGCTCACGGAGCTCGCGCGCCCTCCGTTCGGTATGTACGTTATCTCCGGTCACGATACGCAGCATCGCTGCCGGAACCGGTTGCGCCAGATTCTCCTGAAGCAGAGAGAAGAGGCCTTCATGGGTCTTTCCGCTGTATGGGGAGGTAAGGAGGCTTGCCGGGACTATTTCCTGGTAGCGGGAGCACATCTCTTGTCGGATCTTCGCATGCAGTACTCTGAACTGCTGGTTCTCGGCAGGGAGATGTTTCAGCATTCGAGACTGAATGGCGCGTGCGGCGATTTCCTTGGCGTACGTATACGCTTCGAACAGCGGCTGGGGATCTGTATGATCCGAGATCTCCGAAAGGAGGATCCTCAGGGCGTGCTCAGCATCCAGTCTGAGCCGCTGCCATTCTTCCTCCGGGGAGCGTTCGCTGGTCACAGGGTGACTCCAATCTCCGATGAGGGCGTCATTATGGGGCTTCCTGATCCGTGATCTCGATAGCCAACTGCTGGGCAGCGAGCCTCTGCAGGATCTTTCTGTCGCGACGAGACGAATGGTTGACCGCATGGGCGAACCATGGCGCGATCCACGATGAGCTCCGGTAGGGCCATTCGCCAAGGTGGAGACGGACTCCCGGAACCCAGCCCGGATCAGGCTGTGCCGTCGAGCGAATCGCCGGTACGACCAAGACATCCGGTTCATCATCGAAGCGAGGGCGCCGCTCCAGCTGCGCGGTGGCGCCGATCAGCCACCAGAGGAACGGCAGGCGGTATGCCGGATTGCTGATGCTGTCCAGCAGTGACTCTTCCAGGCCGGCCGCATCGAAGGCCGCGGCAACAAGTTCAGATGGGGGCTGTGTACTGACTCCGTGCTGTTCCGTGATCACTGCCTCGACGGGGTTCACAGCAGCGCGGTCAATCTCTGCGTACGTCGCCTCTGCGATTTCTGTGTGAAGGAATCGGTTAACACCCCGGTAGAAGTCCCTCGGAGTCTCGATGCGTAGCTCAGCACCCGTACGCAGCCTCAACTCATTGGCCAGGGGTGGCCAGGGCCGAGAGGCGTTACGGCCTTCGCCTGGTGGCTGATACCAGTCTTCCTTCGTGTCGTTAGAGACAAAGAGCAGACGTGAGCGATCCGCTGAACCTGCCATATGGGCGATAGTCTCTTCCCAGAGCAGGAAGTCACCGGACGACAACAAGGCTGTATTTTTCCCCGCATCCTTGAAGCCGGGAGGGATGAGGTTGGGGAACCTGTACGAAGACGCCTCCTCGACGCGCCGCCGGGTCTTTTCCGGGTCCGGCGGATCCGCGATCTGGTCGCCGAACAAGATTGCAACCTGGGACAATACAGTGTCACCCTCGTTGCCAGGCGATATGGAGATGTCGTACTCCGAGAGTCTGGTCACCTGTCCTTCGAGTGCCTTGCTCCAACCGCTGAGCAGATCGTCAATTGCCTTATTTGAGATCTGCGCATCAAGTTCGCCGCTCGCATCGGTGTCCTGGGCATACTTGATCAACATTTTCTGAGTGTGTGCCCGCGCTTCCTTGATCGCCGTTTTGGCATCGCCGAGCTTGTTCCTGAGGATCCGACGAGCTTCCTCCAGAGCCTTTTTCCTGCCGATAATGATGCGATGGCGGTTCTGGACGAACTCCAGCCCGACCTGGTGCGGGAGCCAGAGTCGCGACTGCACGCTCTGAAGAGCTTCTAGTACCTGCTGGCGCGCGGCGGGGGTGTACTCGTACAAGCTGAGCAGGACGTTGGTGTCGAGTACTACGATTCCGTCCGTGAAGAAATGAACCCGGTCTGGATCATTTTCGGACGGGCCCTTCTGAATCCAATCCCGGTACTGCCTCATCAACGGGAGCTCGCCCTCAAGGCCGGTCACTGCTCAACTCCTTGCTCTCGGGGAGGTGCTGAAGGTGATGATCTCGTTTCGAGTGCGGCAGCGCTACTGGGCTTTCTCGCCTCTGCTTTCTTGGGCATCTGGCAGCTGCGGTGCCGGTTCCACGGCATCACCAGGTTGAGCCACAACCCAGAACTCCCCGCCAATCTCGGCCTGTGGGCGACCATCGTGTTCAGGCCGGGCGAGCACGACGCGGTGCGCGACGAACTCACCTTCCTTTGGAACCGGGCCACCGAGAGCCCTGGCTACTGCCTGATGAGGTTGGTAGTCGCCCAGGATGATGATTCCCTCTGGGCGAAGCGCAGGGCGTGCGCGGCCCTTGCTCCCCTCGCGTACACGTGCCATGTAGTCAAGCTGCTGAGCGGCAGTGCGCACCACGCCGCGGCCGATCCGCTTGCCATGGACGGAACGGAACAGCTCGCGGACACGTGCCTGACCCTTCTTTTTGCCTGGGATCAGGATGCGTGCCCGTGTTGCTGGGTCGAGGTGGAGGAGGACGTTCTCCGGAAGTATCGCGTCCTTCCAGAGCCAGGTGATCTTGTTCCGGTGCTCTGCCTTGACGGTGAACTTCATGTCCCGGTTGGTCCCGCCGTTGAGCCATTCGCGCTTGATGCGCAGCAGGCCTGCACTCCAGCGGCTCTGGTAGTCATCTGCCCAGACAAGCAGGCATAGGTGGCCTTCCGCCTCGGGCGGAATCATCCAGGAACCGTACGTCTGGGAGTACTTACAGTCGACATCGATGCCCTCTATGCGGTAGTCCATGTCGACCCCGTCGCCGAACTCGAACTCACGCTGCAGGTTGATCTCAACGAGTGTCCCTGCGTGCGTTTTCTCGGTTTTAAACAGGGTCTTCCAGTCGTACCGGCCGGTGGCTTCACCGTTGAGCAGCTGGTCAATGGTGTCGCGTAGCACACGGGAGAAGCGCGTCCCGTCGGGGTCAAGCTTGATCAGGTGCTGGTGAACCAGCATGAGTTCGGGATCGTCGCAGACGCCGTGCGCCGGCCCAGGAAGTTCAAACAGGGTCACTCTGCATTCCTTTGCGAAGCAGGAGCACGTGATGGCAACTGTCCTGACTCTCAACGCCTATGCGGAGTTCCCATCACGGTGAAGTCGCCTCCACGAAAATGTCGTTGGCGTGCCGGGAGTCCTTCGCCTGGAACCGGAGCAGGCGGCGCGTTGAGTCGGTCGCGGATCTCGGAGGGATCAGCGTGAAGGCCATGATGGTCTTCGACGGATCGGCCACACCCTGAGGGGCGGCGGCGTGCATCTCGGCGTCGCTTCGGCCTTCCACTACCGGATACAGCAAGATCACACCAGTAGCTGGGCTGGCGCTAAGTTCGGGCGTGTCAGCGCCGTCGATTATGCGCAGTGCTGCGGTCCGGTGTTCCATGCTCGCGATACGGCCGAACGCCGTCTTTCCGGCCTGTCGGCTACGACGGACGAGCGAGAAGGGGGATGAGCCGAGGATGCTGGCCTCTATCCGGCTGGATCGAGACAGTTGTGGGGCGATGAGCAGCCAGCCGTCTACCTTGGCCAGCTTGCCGTCGAGTTGTGAGAGATAGGTCAGGTGGGGCCGGAAGAGGTCAGGACGTTCCCACTCAAGTCCGCTCAGGATGCTCATCAGGTCGGCATGAGGCACCTGGGCGGTAAGCGCGGAGAAGCTTCGAGCGAGTGAACTCGTGCTGTCCGGCGGGTTGGTGAATGTGACAGGGGCTGCACTGAATGAGTCGAGCAGCGGGCGCCAGCGTTCGGTGTTGCGGCGGATCGCGGGGGCATCCGTGGGGTACGAGGCGGGTTCGATTGGCTGTCCCGGTGACCGGATCTCCACCAGTTCCGCGTTGAACATCTTGTTACGGGCGGACGGCTTGATCCAGGACAGGTGCTGGGAGACCAGCGGGGGGATCTGGGCCGGGGTGACCTGGGGCTTGCCGTCCACCAGGGCGGCGTACCGGGTGAGTTGGGCGCGGAACGTTTCCTCGTCGCGGCAGATGGCCTCGAAGGCCTCGTACAGGTCGACCGTCTTCGACTTGCCCATGGGCTCCTCGCGGCCGATGTAGAGGCGGACCAGGTCGCGGTAGCCAGGGCGGAAGCCGAACCAGCGACCCATCTGCATGAGGGTGTCGGCCTGCTGGGTCTTGCGGCGGTAGTACGTCACCGTCAGGCCCTCGACCGTGAAGCCGCGGGAAAGCTTGGTGCCGCCGACCAGGATCTTCCACACGTTCGGGGTGCGGTCGAAGTCGAGGTCGGGCTGGGCGTAGTCGCGTTCGGTGTCGCCGTTGACGACGATCACCGGTGTGCCGCCGGAGTTGATCAGCTGACGGGCTCGGAAGACGTGCGGCTTGATGTCCTCGTACGAAGTGGGGGTGGGCAGGCCGTCGTCGGCGAAGCGCTGGAAATCGGAGGCCAGCAGGGCCGAGAGGCGGTCGTGACCCTCCTGGCTGGTGTAGGCCGCCTCGTGCCACAGGGAGCTGATCCGCAGGGCGAGGGACGCGTGTTCGGCCATGCGTACGGACTCGTGGACGAGCATCGTGTGGTGGCGGAAAGGGCCGTCAGGGACGCCGTTGGCCGCGCGGTACAGCTTCAGGGCTCCAGTGAGGAGGAAGGCGTCCAGGGCTTCCTGGAGGCGGTCGCCCGTGTCCTCGTAGATGCCGCGGATGTGGGATTCCTCGGCGGTGCCGGTGGCGGAGTCGTCGGTCCGGTCCAGGTCGTGGAAGTCCTGCACGCCCATGTAGCCGGTCGGGCGGGGCAGCGAGATCAGGAAGTCGCGCGGGAAAATGTCCTCGCCGTCGCCCGGATCGACGAAGACGTTAGCGAAGGGCGTCGCCGTGTAGCCGACGTACTGGGCACGGGGGAGGAGGCCGAGCAGCTGGGAGATCTGGCCGTTGATGGCCGTGCGGGCGACCTTGCCCTCCTCCCACTTCTTCGGGTCAGTGGTGTTGACCGAAGCCTGGTCGGACTCGTCGTCGATGATCAGCGCGGGTATCTCGGAGAGGAGCGGGCCGATCTTCTTCAGGTCCTTGATGAGCTTGGCCAGCACGGACTTGTTCTTCTTCACCACCATCACGCGCGCAGCCGCGCGGTGCAGGTTGTCCGGGGCGTGAAGCGGCTGCGTACGGACCTGCTTGTCGAATTCGAGTGCGCGGATTCCGGTCGCCAGACTCTTGTAGTCATCGTCCCGGGTAGTGAGGCGTTCGATGTCGAAGGCGCCTCGGGTGGAGGGGCGGCCACCGTGGCTGACGAACTTCGCCGGCCAGTCCTCGTCATCCTGGTAGTCGATGTCGATCAGGGCGTCGGGGTCCGACGGGTCGGCGCCGCGCAGGATGTTCTCCTGGCCGATCAGTTCCATGTCCAGACGGCGCTGGGTCTGGCCACGGAGGAGGTTCAGGGTGCCGCCGAGGACGATGACGAGTCGGTAGCCCGCGTCGATGGCCTTTGCCGTGACGCCTGTGAAGTTGGCGGTCTTGCCCGACTGGACGTAGCCGACGACCAGGCCCCGGGCTCCGTACGCCTCAGTGCGCGTGGGGTCGGCGAGGCGCTCGACCACGGCGTGGCTCGCCTCGTCGAGGCTGGACACAGCCGCATCCGACCAGCCCTTGCGGCGCAGCAGTTGCTCGTACGAGTTCCAGTAGAAGGAGCGGGCCGCCGCGATGTCGCGGGAGTACCAGGAAGTCGGGGTCTTGCTGATGATCGTCGGGCCGGGCTCTTTGAAGACTGGCACCGCATGGTCGAGCGCCTTGCGCAGGTCGGCGCCGAAGCCGAGGCGGGTGTACGTGTCCACGCGGCGCTCGTCGGTGCGGGGTGGGGCGGTGGACCAATCGGCCTGTTCCGCCAGGTCCCAGCTGGTCAGCGTGCGGTGCCAGAGTGCGGTGAGCTCGTCGCCGGGGCCCGCGGCGATGATGCGGTCCCGGAAGTGGCTCAGCTCCGTGTCGGCGGGTTCGTCGGCCTCGGAGAGGACGAAGGCCAGTTTGGTGAAGTGTTTGGGGCCACGTCGCATCGCGGCCAGGACGTCGCCGTGCAGGTTGAGCAAGTGGTCGGTCATGGTGGAACGGCTTCCTCGGGTGGGGAGGTGGGCGGGCGACTCGGTGGTTCAGCGCGCGAGTTCGCAGCGGGCGGCGGTCACCAGGACGCTGTTCCACAGCGCCACGTTGTCGGTGTGGACAGCCCGCACCCGTTCCTTCTGGAAGATCTCGTTGACCATGAGATAGAGCATGCTCTTGACGACCGGGGCGTCGTTCAGGCCGCCTCGGCGACCCCCGTTGAAGACCTGCCGGTACTCCTTGTTGAGCTTGACCTCCCGCTCGTCACGATCGAGTTCGAAGAACACCTCCGACGGCAGCGTGTCCCAGCGGAAGGTGATCGCGTCTTCACCCTCCAGCTCCGGAAGTTCGTCACGCAGCGCACGCCTCAGCCTCGGGTCGAGGCCCTTACCGGCCGGGAGGACGGCCTTGCGCTGCGGCTCGGTGGCGCGTCGGGCCGCTTCCCGATACGTCGTCTCCGCTTCCTGGAGATAGGCGGCGAACGTCTGGCCGTTGTCGTCCGTGGCCTGTTCGAGGCCGCGGGCGAAGGCGGGGGTGACCGTCACGCCGTCCTTCTTC
Organism: Streptomyces sp. NPDC051664; assembly: GCF_044453545.1. Classification (NCBI taxonomy): domain Bacteria; kingdom Bacillati; phylum Actinomycetota; class Actinomycetes; order Kitasatosporales; family Streptomycetaceae; genus Streptomyces; species Streptomyces sp. NPDC051664. The sequence goes on from NZ_JBITCU010000008.1 coordinate 192,631, forward strand.
ACTGTGAGGCTGAAGACGTCGTTCGGTTCGGTCGGCAGGTCGACGGCGATCCGGGCCAGCGCGAGGTGTCCCTCGGCGCTACGGGTGCTGTTCCATCCGCCTGCCTGGACGAGGCGGTCGTTGCGGTAGATGTAGAAGCCCTGGCGTTCGGCGAGCGGGCCGATGCCACGGAAGCTGACCAGCGGCGACTTCGGCGGCCAGATGTGGGCGGTGAGAGCCACCTCTCCGACACCCTCCACGGGTGCGGTGTATGTACGGGGGTAGCCGGACCGGCCCGGTATCCGGTAGCCGAACGGGTCGATCGGCTCGACGCCGCGGTGGTCGAGTTCCTCCTTGGTCCGGACGTCCTCCACGACGATGTCGACGTTGAAGTCCTCACGGGCGAGGAAGCGGTGCAGGTACAGACCGAGGTGGGTCTCCAGCTTCTCGATCGCGTCGTTCAGGAAGCGGTCGGCCTGCCCCGTCGTCACGGTGTCGAAGGCCCGCACCCGGTCCCAGCGGACGATCGTGCCGTGCCACTCGACAACCCCGTCGTAGCGGTCGACGAGGTCCTGGCAGTAGCGGGGGTCGACGACGTCGCACGTGAAGTCGGCCTGAGCGCGTGCCGTCAGCCATCGGCGGCCGGTGGAGGGACTCTTCTTGGTGCGGCTGATGACGGTCAGCGAATCGGCGTGCGAGAGGGAGGCTGCCTTGAGACCCGCCCCGAAGTGACCGAGCGCGCTTGCCGCGTACCCCTCGCGGCCGCCGACCGTCATCGCGGTGTCCAGGGCCTCGTCGTTCATGCCGCACCCGTCGTCGACGACAAGGAGGCCGGCGAGGCGGTCGTCGTCCCGGAGGAAGCTGACGACGACGTTACGGGCGCCCGCGTCGATGGAGTTGTCGACGAGGTCGGCTATGGCCGCCTCGAAGCCGTACCCCTGGTGCGTCAGCGATTCGACGTAACGGGCGGCGGGCGGCAGCCGCTTGCTGCCGGTCGTCGGGATCTCGTACTGCCAGTCGGCAGAAGGCTGATAAGGCGGCATGAAGGCTTCCTCGCGCACACAGAGCTGGAACCTGCGTGGGGGAGGTGCGCCCTGAGACCAGTGGTGAGATGTGATGGTATTGCAAAAGTGGGACATCGAGGGAATCTTCTTGCAGAGAGAACGCCTCGTTCCGCTCATCTACGTCCAAGGGCCCCGCTGAAGCAGGGCCCTTGGGGGATTTCCGGCAACGGCACAGCGGCAGCGCCCGTCCGGTCAGGTGCTCACGCCACCCCGTGGCAGTCCCGATAGGCCCGCCCCGACCCGCACCAGCAGGCCGCGGTCCGCGCCGGAGGCCACGGCACTGCGCGGCCGCGGGCTGCGAGCGTCGTCGCGTACTGGGGGAGGAGGTTCGGGTCGGACGGGGACGCGGCTTCGGAGGCGGCGAAGGCCTCGTACGAGGGGACAGTGCCGGTGACGATGCCCAGGTTCGGGGTGCCCGCGGAGTGGAGGTCGCGGAGGGCGGCTTCCAGGTCGGCGAGGTGTTCGGCGTGGGAGGGGTACTCCGCGCGCAGGGTGGGGTAGCCGGCGAGGAGTTCGCTCAGTTCGGGCTCCGGCCAGTGCAGGACCGCCACCGGGAACGGGCGGGAGAGAGCGGTGCGGTAGGTGCCCAGTTCGGCGCGGAGCCGGGTGATCTCGGCCTGGAGTTCGCCCGGGTCGGACGAGCCGAGAGACCACAGCCGCTTCGGGTCGTGGAGTTCGTCCAGCGGGACCGTGGCGGTGTGGAGCGTGTCGGTCAGGTCGTCCCAGGTGTCGTGGTCGACGCCCATCAGGCGGCGTACCCGGTGGCGGCCGATCAGCAGCGACTGGGTGGTGTACGGGACTTCCTCGCCCGGGGCCAGGAGCAGGGTCAGCGCGGTCGAGAGGAAGTCGTGGGCGGACTCCAGCTCGTCGTGCGATTCCAGGGTCTCGGCCGCGATCTGCCAGGGGCCCGGTTCGAGGGGCCCCGCCGCGCGGATGCCTTCGATGATGGCGCGGGCCTCGGCCTCGTGGCCGTACTCCCAGAGGTTCGATGCCTTGAGGGCCTTGATCAGGTACGGCTCGGCGGCGTCCACGGCGAGGAGCTCGTCGTAGAGGGGGGTGGCGCGGGTGCGCTCGCCGGCGAGTTCCAGGTGGGCGGCGGCCCGGAGGAGCAGGGGTTCCCGGTCGTCGGGGTACTGCGCCGCCGTGCGCAGCAGGCGCTCGGCTTCGGCAATGTGGTCAGCAGGCGTGTCGGGGCGCATGCATCACACCGTACTGCTGTACGGCTCCTGCACGGAGGGTTGTTCCGACCCTGGAGAGTTACAGGTCCTGCCTCTATCGTGCGGGCCGTGAGGCAGCGGATACCGGTCATGGTGCAGCGGAACCCGCGCGGGCGGCGCCTCGCCGCGCGCGGGCTGTGGTCGGGCGCCGAGGCGGTCGTGACCCTCGGTGTGGTGCTGCTGCTTCTCGTGGTCCATCAGCTGTGGTGGACCAACAGGCAGGCCAGGGCCGATGCCCGGAACAAGGTGCAGTCCCTGGAACAGGAGTGGGGGCGGCCGGGGAACGGGGATGCCGGTGTTCCGTCCGCCCCGTCGGACGAGGGTGCGGATACGGACGCGGATACGGACACGGATGCGGCGGGGGAGGGCGGGGGCGCGCCGGCGGGTGATGCGCGTACGGCAGCGGCTGCCGCGCCCCGCTGGGATCAGGCCTACGCCGTCATCCGCATCCCGCGCCTCGGGCTCACCGCCCCCGTCGCCCAGGGCATCAGCAAGAGCGGCGTCCTCGACAAGGGGTACGTCGGGCACTACCCGCGCACCGCGCAGCCCGGTGCCGCCGGGAACTTCGCGCTCGCCGGGCACCGCAACACGCACGGTGAGCCGTTCCGCTACATCAATCGGCTGCGGCGCGGCGACCGGATCACAGTCGAGACCCGGGAGCGCGTGTACACGTACGTCGTCGACAAGACGCTGGCGCAGACCGCCGCCCGGGACAGCGGGGTCATCGCCGCCGTGCCGCGCAGCAATCTGAAGCCCGCCTCCGGGTACAGCGAGCCCGGTTCGTACGTGACGCTGACCACGTGCACGCCTGAATTCACCTCCCGTTACCGGCTTGTCGTCTGGGGAAAGCTGGCGGGCGTGCGGGGGCGGTAGGACGCGTCGCTAAGCTTTCCCGACGTGCTCAGACGACGTCCGCAGTTGTTGTGGTTGCTGGTTCCCTACGTGCTGTACCTGGGGGCGCTCCCGTTCGTGAACCGGGTCCGTCCCGTCGTGCTCGGACTGCCGTTCCTCTTCGTGTGGCTGCTCGGGGCGACCCTGCTGACACCCGTGGCGGTCTGGCTGACCCGGCGGGGGGACCGCCGGTGAACGCCGCAGTCGCTACCTCCGTCTTCGGGGCCTTCATGGTGGCCACCGTCGCTCTCGGGCTCCTCGCCGTGCGAGGCCGCGGGAACAGGGGCCGTGACGGGCTTGCCGAGTGGTCCGTCGGCGGGCGCAGCCTCGGGACCGTCTTCATCTGGGTACTGATGGCCGGTGAGGGTTACACCAGCTTCAGCTATCTCGGCGCCGCGGGATGGGGCTACAACTACGGGGCCCCCGTGCTCTATGTGGTGGCGTACATGTCCTGCGGCTACGCCGTCGGGTATGTCGTCGGGCCGATGCTCTGGGCGTACGCGCGCCGGCACGGGCTCGTCGGGATCACCGACATGGTCGCGCACCGCTTCGGGCGGCCCTGGCTCGGCGCCCTCGTCGCAGTCCTCGCGACCGTGTTCCTGCTGCCGTACATCCAGCTGCAGATCACCGGCATGGGCGTCGTCGTCTCCACCATCTCGTACGGTGCCATCAGCCTGAACTGGGCGTACTTCATAGCCTTCGCCGTCACCACGGGTTTCGTCGTGGTCAGCGGGCTGCGCGGCAGCGCCTGGGTGTCCGTGCTCAAGGACGTGCTGGTGATCGCCACTCTCGGGTTTCTCGCCTTCTACGTCCCCATGCACTACTTCGACGGGTACGGGCCCTTCCTGGACCGGCTCGTCACCGACAAGAGCGAGTGGCTGACCTTCCCGGGGCACGGCGACAGCGGGCTCGGGCAGGCGTGGTTCATCACCACCTCGTTCCTGAACTCCCTCACCGTGGTGATCTTCCCGACCACCGTCGCCGGGTACCTCGGCGCGAAGAACGCCGACGTCCTGCGCCGCAACGCGATGTGGCTGCCCGCCTACAACGTGCTGCTGTTCGTCCCGATGCTGCTCGGCATGGCCGCCCTCTTCGTCGTGCCGGGGCTCGTCGGCGCCGAGTCCAACCTCGCGCTCTTCAAGCTCGTCGTGGACTCGCTGCCCGCCTGGGCCGTCGGCGTCATCGGGGTGGCGGCCGCGCTGTCGTCGATCGTGCCCATGGCCGTCTTCATGCTCGTCATCGGCACGATGTGGGGGCGCAGTGTGCTCTCGCTCGTACCGCGCTGGCAGCAGCGGCAGAAGGGCGCGGCGCAGACCGTGGTCGTGGTCGCGGGCGTCATCGCGCTCGTGCTGACGTACACCGCGCCGAACACGCTGGTGCGGCTCTCCCTCATCTCGTACGAGGGGATGGCGCAGCTGCTCCCCATGGTGCTGCTGGGACTGATGTGGCGGCGGCTGACGCTGCTCGGTGCGATGGCCGGGCTGGTCGTGGGTGTGGGCGTGGTCTGCGGGTTCGTGTTCACCGGGAACGATCCGGTGTGGGGCGTGAACGCGGGCATCGTCGCGCTCGGCGCCAACCTCGCCGTCGCGCTCGCGGTGACCTACGCCGGCCCGCGCGAGCACGACGACCGGCCGGACGGCGACGTGCTCGCGTGGGACGAGCCGGGGGAGAGGCAGGAGACCGCGGAGAGCCGGAAGCCGGAGCTCTCGGGGGTCGGCGTCAGCGAGGCGAGCGACGCTCCCGCAGGAGCATGACGCCCACCGTCGCCACCAGAGCCATCGCGACCGAGAGCAGCACCGCCCCGTCCGCACCCGAGCCCGACGTCGCGACCGCGATCGTCAGCGCGACCCCGGCGGACGAGCCGAGGTAGCGGGCGGTGTTGTTCGCCCCGGAACCCATCGCCGCCCGCTCTGCCGGCACCGACTCCACAGCGACACGCGGCAGCGCGGCATTGAGCAGGCCGCTGCCGATGCCGGAGACGACGAGCGCCAGGGTGAGCCGCAGCCACACCGACGGGCCCGCCGTTCCCGTGTCCAGGGTGCCCAGCAGCGCCAGCACCGCCACGGCGTGCAGGGCGAAGCCCGCGGCCAGCTGGTGGCGCGCCGAGATCCGGCCTGTCAGCCGCCGTGCCTGCAGCGCCACCACGAACGACGTACCGGACCAGAGCAGGAACAGCCACGCCGTGCCCATTGCCGACAGGCCGAGTCCCCCCTGCAGCAGTGTCGGCAGATAGCTGAACAGGCCGATCACCGCGAGACCGGTGAACAGACCGCCCGCCAGTGACGTCAGGAACGGGCGGCTGCGCAGCAGCGTCAGATCGATCAGCGGCGCCGCGGCCCGGCGCTCCACCATCACGAACACGGTGGTCAGCGCGAGCGCGGCAAGCAGCAGCAGGCCGACGCTCGCGCGCAGCCAGCCCTCCCGGCCCAGCGTGAGGGCCGTCAGCAGCGCGGTCATCGCCAGGCCGAGCGCCGCTGTGCCCGCGAAATCGGGGCGGCCGCCGCGCGGCGAGCGGGACTCGGAGAGCGTGCGGAACGCGAAACCGGCCGTGACGAGTGCGGCGACACCCAGTACGGCGTACGTCAGCCGCCAGTCGACCGAGCCGAGCGAGCCGGCGAGCAGCGGGCCGAGCGCGATCCCGCCACTCACGAACGCACCCCAGATCCCGGTCGCCCTGATCCTGGCCGTCCCCATGGGGAACGCGCCGACGAGCAGGCCCAGGCTGGTCGCGAGGATCGCCGCGGTCGCCGCGCCCTGGGCCACGCGGGCCAGCGTGAAGGCGAGCGTGCTGGTCGCGAAGGCGCCGGCCGCGGTGGTGACGCCGAGGCCCAGGGTGCCGATGAGGAACAGCCTGCGCCGGCCGTAGTCGTCGGCGAGGCTGCCCACGACCAGGAGGAAGGCGGCCAGTCCGAGCGGGGTGCCGTTGATCAGCCAGGCCTGGCCGGAGGCGGGGGTGGCGAGCGCGGCGGAGATGCCGGGGACGGTCGTCAACGGCGACGTGTAGTTCATCAGCGCCACGGTGGTGGCCAGAGCGGTGACGGCGAGGGTGGCGGTGGGGCGGGGAGAGGAGGAGAGGACGGCGGTCGGACGGGTAGCGGCGGGTCTCGGGGGGTGCGGCGGGGTGCGCTCGAGCTGCTGAGTGAGGGGACGTGTGGGCTGCGCCATGGCTTCGCTCCGGGGCTCGGGTCGTTCGTTCCGGTTCGGCTCTCGGCCGTTATTGGTTCGGTGAATGAACCTACAAGCCGACGCTAGCACGGGTCGGTTCATTCATCGAACCTTGGGGGAGTAAAGTGGTGCGCATGGCTCTCGGCAAGGACTACGCGACACAGCAGTGCTCGATCGCCCGCGCGCTCGAAGTGATCGGCGAGCGCTGGACCCTCCTGGTGGTGCGCGACGCGTTCTACGGCGTTCGCCGCTACAGCGACTTCCTCGTCCACCTCGGCATCCCGCGCGCCGTCCTCGCCGCCCGGCTGCAGTCCCTCATCGAGGCCGGGGTCATGGAGAAGCGGCGCTACCAGCAGTCGCCGCCGCGCGACGAATACCTCCTCACCGACAGCGGCAAGGCTCTCTGGCCGGTCCTTCGCGCCCTCGGTCTGTGGGGGAGCGAGCACATTCCCGGTACGCGTCCGATGCGGCTCTTCGTCCATGCCGCCTGCGGTACGGCGCTGGGGGCGTACGGCAACTGCCCGGCCTGCGCCCAGGTCGTACCGCCGGAGGATGTCGAGATGCGGCCGGGCGACGGGCTCGACCCGGACCGCGATCCGGTCAGCCGTGCCCTGTTCGCACCGCGCCGGCTGCTTCAGCCCCTGGAGGCCGCCCCCGTCTGACGCCGGCCACCTGCCACGGCGCCATCGTGTATAACGGCTGGAGGGCCGAACCGACGAGCCCACCGGGCCGAGCAGGAGAGGGATCGATGAGCGCCAGCATCAGCAACCGTCTGCGCGCCGGTGTCGCCCGCCTGCCCCGGCCCGTCGGAATCCTGCTCTTCCTCCTGACCGAGGTCCTCCTCGCCGAGGGCGGCAGCCTCTCCGCCGCGGTCGCGCTCGCCGCCACCGCCGCCGCCGGTTCCGCGCTCGTCGCCTGCTCGGTCATCAGCGCCCGCTGCGCCGCCCCGGTGCCCCGCACCCGGGTCCGTACCGCCATGCGCGACCGTGAGAAACGCACCGCGTTCCTTCCGCAGCGCGACCCCGACGCCAAGGGGCGCAGGCGGCCCCGAGCCCCCGGCCATGCCCTCCTGACGGCCGCGTAGGGACTTCGCCCACCTTCTTGCCTGTGTACGTACGCATACGCGTACCCGGGCGCACCCCCACGCGGGTCGTCATGCCGAGCCAGATTTTCTCTCCCCCGGCACGACGAGACCCCCGGAGGGCTCACCCATGTCCGTCTTCATGTCCGCTTTCGCCGGCCTGGTCGGCTCCTTCGCCGACCTCCTCCAGCCGCTCTTCCAGGGCGCCGCCACCGCCGCCGCGATCGTCCTCTTCACAGCGCTGGTGCGGCTCGCCGTGCACCCCCTGTCACGGGCCGCGGCACGAGGGCAGAAGGCCCGCACCAAACTCCAGCCGCAGATCGCCGAATTGCGCAAGAAGCATGGCAAGAACCCCGACCGCATGCAGAAGGCGCTCATGGAACTGCACAAGGAGGAGAAGGTTTCGCCACTGTCCGGCTGCCTGCCCAGCCTCCTCCAGATGCCCGCCTTCTTCCTGCTCTACCACCTCTTCTCCAGCCAGAAGATCGGCGGCGACCCCAACGCGCTGCTCGGCCACGAGCTCTTCGGCGCCCCGCTCGGCGAGCGCTGGCACAACGCGCTCGCGCACGGCGGGCTGCTCGGCGCGCAGAGCGTCGTCTATCTCGGCCTCTTCGCGATCGTCGCCACCGTCGCCACGTTCAACTACCGGCGTACGAAGCGTCAGCTCGCCGCAGCCCCGGCCACTCCCGCCACCGGGCCCGACGGGCAGCCGATGCCGGGCATGGGCGCGATGACGAAGCTGATGCCGCTGATGTCCTTCTTCACACTCGTCTCGGTCGCCTACGTGCCGCTCGCCGCCGCGCTCTACATCGTCACCAGCACCACCTGGACCGCGGTGGAGCGGACCGTCCTCTACCGCGACATGCCGGCCGCGGGCGCCGCCATGGCCACCGCGGCGTAAGGGCCATGGCCACTGCGGCGCAGTCGCCGCAGCGAGTGCGCCGGTCCAGTGTGTGAACAGGGTCTTGCGGAGTGATCCGATGTCTTGGAGGATCGGCCAAGCCTGCGATGGCCGCCACCCATCCGACGGGCCCGATCTCGACCAAGGGGAGACAGACCGTTGAAGCTGCTTCGCGTGGGTACGGCAGGTGCGGAACGACCGGCTCTGCTGGACCAGGACGGAACGCTGCGTGACCTGTCGGGAATCGTCACCGACATCGACAGCGACCTGCTCGCCGACGAGTCCGCGCTGGCCCGCGTACGGGCTGCCGCGGCAGCGCCCGGCGAGCTGCCCGTACTCGATGCCGAAGGGCTCCGGGCCGGGCCGCCGCTCGCCCGGATTGGCAAGATCGTGTGCATCGGGCTGAACTACCACGACCACGCCACCGAGACCGGTGCGGCGATTCCGACCGAGCCGATCCTGTTCTTCAAGGCGCCGGACACCGTCGTCGGACCCGAGGACACCGTGTTGGTGCCGCGCGGCAGCCGCAAGACCGACTGGGAGGTCGAGCTCGCCGTCGTCATCGGCCGCACCGCCCGGTACCTGGACTCCGCCGAGGAGGCCCTCGGACATGTCGCCGGCTACGCGGTCGCGCACGACGTCTCCGAGCGCGAGTTCCAGATCGAGCGGGGCGGCACCTGGGACAAGGGCAAGAACTGCGAGACGTTCAACCCGCTGGGGCCGTGGCTGGTGACGGCGGACGAGGTGCCCGACCCGCAGGCGCTCGCGCTGAAGCTGTGGGTCAACGGCGAGCTGAAGCAGAACGGCACGACCGCCGACCAGATCTTCCCGGTGGGCGAGGTCGTCCGCTACCTCAGCCAGTTCATGACGCTGTACCCGGGCGATGTCATCAACACCGGTACGCCGGCCGGGGTGGCCATGGGGCAGCCGGAGCCCAAGCCGTATCTGAAGGCGGGCGATGTCGTCGAGCTGGAGGTCGAGGGGCTGGGACGGCAGCGGCAGGAGCTCAAGGACGCGTAACCGCGTAGCCGGCCAAGGGCCGTCCCGTGGGGCAGCGAAAGATCGGAGGGGTGGGGCGCTGCTGATGCAGCGGCCCACCCCTCCGGTGCGTCATCCGGCGATCGTGGTGGCGAACTGTTCCAGCGCCTCGACGACCAGCGCGTGGTCGTCCGCCTGCGGGAGACCCGAGACCGTGACCGAGCCGATCACGCCTGCTCCCTCGACCGCGATCGGGAACGAACCGCCGTGCGCGGCGTACAGGTCCGGGTCCAGCCGCGAGGAGTCCTCGAACGTCGTCCCCTTCGCCCGGAACCGGGTCCCCACCAGGTAGGAGCTCTCGCCGTACCGCTCGACCACTCTGCGCTTGCGGTCGATCCAGGCGTCGTTGTCGGCGCTCGAACCGGGCAGCGCGGCATGGAACAGCTGCTGGGCGCCGCGCCGGATGTCGATCGCGACCGGCGCGTGCCGCGTCCGGGCCATGGAGACGAGCAGGCCGCCGACGGCGTACGCGTCGTCGTAGCCGAAATGCGGCAGAGTCAGTCGGCGCTCCTGCGCGATGAGCTCGGAGATGGTCGGAGCGGTGGGGTTCATGCGGTCTGCTCCTCGGAAGCAGTGGGCAGGGTCACGGTGACGCCTTCGCGGGCCGAGCGGCGGGCGGCCTCGAGGACATCCAGGGCCGCGGCGGCCTGCAGGGCCGTCACCGGATTGTCGCCCTTGCCGCGCACCGCGTCGGCGACCGCCGCGTAGTACGCCGGGTAGTCGCCCGGCAGGGTACGGACCGGGACGCCGCCACCGGTCAGCGGCGACTCGCCCGCACCGATCCGGCCCCACAGCGCCTCGGGCTCCTCGCCCCAGCCGGGAGCCGCGGCGGACGGGCGGTGGCCCTCGCGCAGGTCGGCCTCCTGCGGGTCCAGCCCGTACTTCACGTAACCGGCCTTCGAACCGAGCACCCGGAAGCGCGGGGCGAGCTGCGCGGTCGTGGCGCTGACGTACAGATGCGAGCGGACCCCGTTCGCATGGGTGATCGCCAGGAACGTGTCGTCGTCGGTGGCGGCGCCGGGGCGGCGGGCGTCGGACTCCGCGTACACCTGGACGGCCGGGCCGAACAGCACGAGCGCCTGGTCGACGACATGGCTGCCCAGGTCGTACAGCAGCCCGCCGATCTCCTGCGGATCGCCCGACTCGCGCCAGCCGCCCTTCAGCTGCGGGCGCCACCGCTCGAAACGGGACTCGAAGCGCTGGACGTCGCCGAGCTCGCCGTCCTCGATCAGCCGGGCAAGCGTCAGGAAGTCGTTGTCCCAGCGGCGGTTCTGGAAGACCGAGAGCAGCAGTCCGCGCTCCTCGGCCAGCGCGGCGAGCGCACGCGCCTCGGCGGCCGTACCGGCGATCGGCTTGTCCACGACGACCGGCAGACCGGCGTCGAGCGCGGCGGTCGCGATCGGGACATGGGTCTTGTTGGGGGAGGCGATCACGATCAGGTCGAGCGCGTCCGGGCCGCCCGCACGGGCCCACAGCTCGTCGGGCGACGCGGCGAACGAGACGTCGGGGAACTCGGCGCGGGCCTGCGCCCGCCGCTCCTCGTTCGACGTGACGACCGTGTCGAGGACGAGCCCCTCGGTCGCGGCGATCAGCGGGGCGTGGAAGACGGAGCCCGCCAGGCCGTAGCCGACGAGTCCGACACGGAGGGGGGTCTCGTGCGCGCGCGTCTGCTGCCGCGTCTCGGGAGTCGTGATGCCAGTCATGCAATCCACTTAAGCAACGCTGTTGCCAAAGTGCAAGCGAGAGGGACAATGGGTCCGTGAACAGGAGTAATGCCGGGGCCAACCTGCCGACACTGCGCAGCCACAACGCGGCGCTCGTGCTGGACCTGCTGCGTGTCGCGGGCGAGCGCGGGATCAGCCGTCTGGAACTGGCGGAGCGGACGGGGCTCACGCCGCAGGCCGTCAGCAAGATCACCGCCCGGTTGCGGGCGGAGGGCCTGGCGACGGAGGCCGGCCACCGCGCGTCCACGGGCGGCAAGCCGCGGACGGTGCTGCGGCTGGTCCCGGACGCGGGGCACGCGGTGGGGCTGCACCTGGACCGCGACGAGCTGACGGTGGTCCTGGTCGACCTGGCCGGGACGGTCGTCGCGAGCCGCAGGACGCCGCTGGACTTCGGTGCGCCGGCCGGGGAGGTCGTCGCGGTGGCGGCGGGCGAGGTGGGGGCGGTGCTGGGCGGACCGGTGGGGGCGGACGCCGGGGCGGAATCTCCCGGGCCGTACCCCTTGCCGGAACCGGGGGCAGGCCCCCGGGCCCCTGCGGCGCCCACCCCCGCCGACGGGGGCGCGGGCGGGACCGCCCCCGTCGGGTGCGCGCGGACCGTCCTCGGGATCGGTGTGGCCGTGCCCGGGCCCTTGGACCATCGCGGTGGCGTGCTCCATCGCGTCACCGGATTTCCGCAGTGGGACGGCTATCCGCTCCAGGAAGCCCTCGCCGCTCGTACCGGGTTGCCCGTCGTCGTGGACAAGGACACCAACGCCGCCGCCCTCGGGCTCGCCCTGCGGGCCGACGGTCCGGGCGACTTCGCGTATCTGCATCTCGGGACCGGGCTCGGTGCCGGGCTGTTTCTCGGCGGGGCGTTGCACCGCGGGGCCCGTACCGGGGCCGGGGAGTTCGGGCATCAGACCGTGTCGCTGGACGGGCCGCCGTGCAGCTGCGGCGGGCGTGGCTGCATCGAGGCGCTCTGTCTCGCCGCCGTCGCCGACGGCGACGTCGCGGAGGCCGCGCGCGTGCTCGGGACCGGTGCCGCCAACCTCGTCGGGCTGCTCGACATCGACCGGGTGGTGCTGGGCGGCCGTACCGTCGGCGCGGATCCGGATGCGTACGTACGGGGGGTCCGCGCCGTGATCGAAGAGCGTGCACGGCGTGATGGCACCGGTGCGGCGGTGCCGCTCGTCACCACCGCCGGTGCCGGCCGGCCGGTCGCCGAGGGGGCCGCGCAGCTGGTCCTCGCCCCGTTGTTCGGCCGAGTCGGCAGCGGCGGTGGCGCATAGCGCCGTCGGAGCGGCAGGGGTGTGGGCCGGCCGAGGGGTTGAGGGCGGCCGACCGGGTGGCCCTTCGGCATGTCGACGCCCGGCGGGTCGCGCGCGCGTGACAGCGTCGCCGCCTACAGCCGGTGAACTCCGGGCGCGGGGCGATCCGGCCGTTCGCAAGCAGCGAAGGGTGCCCCCATGTCCCCCGAACCGTCTCCGGAGCCGTCCCCCCAACCGCCCCCGGAACCGGCCCCCGAACCGTCTCCGGAGCCGTCCCCGCTCCTGCCGTCCTCACCGCTTCCTCCCGTCGCACGGCCACGCCATGGACTCGCCCTCGGACTGGCCGCGGCGAGCGTGGTCCCCGCCGTCGTCCTCGGCGGCCCGTCCGCCGCCGCCACCCCGGTCCCGGCGCTCTCCGTCACCGCGGACCAGCAGCCCACCTGTGGTACACCGACGGCGGGCGACTTCCCGATCGCGACCCGGATCCACGGCGGCCCGCAGACGTATGCCTCCGGCGGCGGATACGGCACCTGGTTCCTGGATCTGACCAATACGACCTCCGAGTCCTGCCGGTCCATCCACCCGGTCCTGGTCCTCACCGACGAGGACCGGAAGCTGACCTCCGACCAGATCCAGCTGGAGTTCTCCGATCAGGCCCAACCCGATGTCGAGCACCGCGTCGCCTGGGAGACGACCGACCGCGACGAGCACATCGGTGTCTTCGGCGGTGACGGCGCCGACGACTTCGGCGGCTTCACGGTCCCCGCGGGCCGCACCGTCACCGTCGAGGTCCGGATGGCGTTCACCTCCGACACCGGCCCCGGCCGGATCACCGTCAACGCCGCGATCGTCCAGCGGCAGCGCGGCGCGAGCGCCGACAGCGGCAGGATGCAGCCGAAGGACGACGGGGACTGGGTCGGTGAGTCGGACGACTATGCCTTCAGCGTCGTCGAGGACAGTGGCGACAGCGACACCGGCGATTTCGGTGAGACCAACGATTTCGGTGAGACCAACGATTTCGGAGAAACCGACGAGTACGGCGGCACCGACGAGTACGGCGGCACCGACGATTTCGGTGAGACCAGTGATTCCGGTGAGGCCTCCGGCATCGGCGGGACCGGTGATGCCGGAGGCGTCGGCGATGTGACGGGGAGCGGGGACCCCGGCCGGGACACCGCTCGCGACGGAACGGGAACCGGCCCCCGGGACAACGCCACCGGAGCAGTCGACGGCGGAGGCGACGGTGGTACGCCGACCCCGCCGGTCTCCGGGCGCGTCCCGGACTCCGGACAGGCCCCGCAGGACAGTCCCGGGCTCGCCATGACCGGCCAGGCGTCGACCGTCCCCTGGCTCTCGCTCCTCACCGCCGGGTCCCTGCTGCTCAGCGGCGCCGCCGTCCTCGTGTGGTCCCGGCGGCTGCGCCGCGCCCGTCGTTGACCTGCGGCGCCGCACCGTTCAGCGGTGTTCATGTCCGTCTGCGACCATCGGGGCGTGGACTACCTGCTCGACCAGGCACCTGGCGCACCGATCCGTTCCGGCATTCCGGAGCACGGCCGTATCCCCAAGTACTACGCCGTGAAGGCCCATGTCTCGCTCCTCATCGAGGAGTTGGGCGAGGGCGGCATGCTGCCCACCGAGCGTGACCTCGCCGTCCGCTACGAAGTCTCGCGCGAGACCGTGCGTCAGGCGCTGCGTGAACTCCTGCTGGAGGGCCGGCTCGCCCGTCAGGGCCGCGGCACCGTCGTCGCGGGCCCCAAGCTGGAGCAGCCGCTCTCCCTCGCCAGCTATACAGAGGGTGTGCGCCGCCAGGGGCGGACCCCGGGCCGCCACCTCATAGGTCTGGAAAAGTTCCCCTGCCCCGCCGCACTCGCCGCCGAGACCGGCGTCGAGCAGGGCGAACCGGTCTGGCACCTGGAGCGCGTCCTGCTCGCCGACGACGACCGGGTCGGCCTGGAGAGCACCTACGTCTCCGTCGCCCGCGTACCGGATCTGGACACCGAGTTCGACCCCGACTCCTCCTTCTACGCCTACCTCCACGACCGGCTCGGCATCTCGTTCGGTGATGCGGACGAGCGGATCGAGACGGTGCTCGCCACCCCGCGCGAAGCGCTGCTGATCGGTACGCCGCCCGCGCTGCCCATGCTGCTGCTCCACCGGATCTCGCGGGACGCGAGCGGGCGGCCGCTGGAGCGCGTGCGCACCCTCTTCCGCGGCGACCGGTTCTCCTTCACCGCTCACCTGGGCGCGCGGGGCTGACGCCACGGACCGGCAACCGACTTGCATCGATAACGGGAATGTAACGGGTCTAGGCCAACCTTGAGGCCCAGTTCACCCTCCCGTTGCCGTACCGATCCGGACGGGCCACCCACCCCGAGGAGCGTTGCCGCCGTGAGAGTCATCGTCGTAGGAGCCGGCGTGGTGGGAACCATGCACGCCTGGCACGCAGTGAACCGCGGCCACGAGGTCGTACAGATCGAGCGCGAGAGCGAGGCACGCGGAGCATCGCTCCGCAATTTCGGACAGATCTGGGTCAGCGGCCGGGCCGGTGGCGAAGAGCTGGAGACCGCCCTTCGTGCCCGCGAGCTGTGGGAGGGCATCGGGGAGCAGGTCCCCGGCCTGGGCTTCCGGCCCTGCGGTTCGCTGACCCCGCTCCGCACCGAGCTGGAGATCGCCGTCGCCGAGACGGCCGTGGCCCGCCCCGACGCTGCGGCCCGCGGCTACAAGCTGCTCACGGCCGACGAGGCCCGCGCCGTCAACCCCGCGCTCCGCGGCGACTTCGTCGCCGCGCTGTGGTGCGAGCGGGACGCCGCCGTCGAGCCGCGCACCGCTCAACTCGCGTTGAAGCAGGAGCTGTTGTCGTCGGGCCGGTACACCTTCCTCGGCGGCCGTGAAGTCCGCGAGGTGGTCGGTGCGGCCTCCGTGCGCGACGATCACGGTGACGTGCACACCGGCGACGCCGTCGTCCTGTGCACCGGCGCCTGGCTCGGCGGCCTCGTCCGCGAGCTGGCCGGCCCCGACCTGCCGGTGCGCCGCGTCCGCCTCCAGATGATGCAGACCGACCCGCTCGGCGAAACGCTCACCACCTCCGTCGCCGACGCCGACAGTTTCCGCTACTACCCGGCGTACCGGAGCGAGGCGCTCGACGCCCTCAACGCCGGGCAGGTGCAGGCGCCGACCGCGGCCGAGCACAGGATGCAGCTGCTGATGGTCCAGCGCCGGGACGGCGGACTGACCATCGGCGACACCCACGAGTACGAGCACCCGTTCTCCTTCGACGTCGTCGAGGAGCCGTACGAGCACCTCACCCGGGTCGTCGAGTCCTTCCTCGGCCGCCCGCTGCCGAGGATCCGGCACCGCTGGGCCGGGGTCTACGCCCAGTGCACCGACACCGGCCGCGTCGTCCACCGCCAGCAGGTGAGGGACGGCGTCTGGCTGGTCACCGGGCCGGGCGGCCGCGGTATGACCTGCTCGCCCGCCATCGCCGAAACGACCGCCGACGAACTGGGCTGGTGAAGAAGTTGAGCAACGCGCAGAAGAACGACCGGAGGAACGACCGGATGAACGAGCAGAGGAGCAGGCTGAATCTGATCGTCCTCGACATGGCCGGGACCACCGTCGCCGACGGCGGCCTCGTCGAGCAGGCCTTCGGCGCCGCCGCACAGCGCCTCGGCGTGGAGCCCGGCTCCGCCGACCACGCGGAGAAGCTGGACTATGTACGCGCCACCATGGGCGAGTCCAAGATCTCGGTCTTCCGCCACCTCTTCGGCGACGAGGACCGGGCCCAGCAGGCCAACCTCGCGTTCGAGGAGGCGTACGGGGAACTGGTCGCCGACGGCCGTATCGCGCCGGTGCCCGGCGCCCGCGAAGCCATCGAGCGGCTCACGGGAGAGGGCCGGACCGTGGTCCTCTCCACCGGCTTCGCCCGCACCACCCAGGACGCGATCCTCGCCGCGCTCGGCTGGCAGGACCTGGTCGCGCTGACCCTCTGCCCCGCCGACGCGGGCGGCCGCGGCCGCCCCTACCCCGACATGGTCCTGGCCGCGTTCCTGCGCACCGGGGTGGTCGACGGCGTCCAGCAGATCGTGGTCGCGGGGGACACCTCGTACGACATGCTCAGCGGCGTACGCTCCGGGGCCGGGATCGTCGCCGGGGTGCTGACCGGCGCACACGACAAGGACCAGCTGGAACGCAACGGGGCCACGCACGTGCTGGGTTCGGTCGCCGAGCTGCCGGACCTGATCGCCCGGGCGGAAGCATGACCGGCGCATCCGCACCCGCGGCAGTCGGCCGGACCGCGCAGGGCGGCGGGATCCGGTTCGACGGGGTCAGCGTCGCGTACGGCAGGAACACCGTCCTCGACCGGCTCGATCTGACCGTCGAACCCGGTGAGGTCATGGCGCTGCTCGGGCCCTCCGGATCCGGCAAGACCACCGCCCTGCGCGCCGTCGCCGGATTCGTCCGGCCCGCCTCCGGGCGGGTCTGGCTCGGCGACCGCGATGTCACCGGGCTGCCGCCGCACAAGCGCGGCATCGGCATGGTCGTCCAGCAGTACGCGCTGTTCCCGCACATGAGGGTCCAGGACAACGTCGCCTTCGGCCTCAAGGTCCGCAAGGTCGCGAAAGCCGAGATCCCCGCACGGGTCGCCGAAGCCCTCGAGCTCGTCGGCATGGCGGCGTACGCCAAGCGCTACCCGCGCGAGCTCTCCGGCGGTCAGCAGCAGCGCGTCGCCATCGCCCGCGCGCTCGCCGTCCGCCCCGGTGTACTGCTGCTCGACGAACCGCTCTCCGCGCTCGACGCCCGGCTGCGCTCCGGGATGCTCGCCGAACTGGCACGCCTGCACCGGGAGTTGCCGGACGTATCCATCCTGTACGTCACCCATGACCAGGTCGAGGCGCTGACCCTCGCCGACCGGATCGCGGTCATGGACAAGGCGCGGCTGCAGGACTGCGGCACCCCGCAGGAGCTGTACCGCCGACCCCGTACGGAGTTCACCGCGTCGTTCGTCGGCAACGCCAACCTGCTGCCGGTCACCGTCGCCGGGACCGCGGGCACCGTGGAGTTCGCCGGACGCAGGCTCGACGTACCCACCGGCGAGGCGGCCGGCGGCGTCACCGCCACCCTCTGCGTCCGGCCCCACCTCGTCGGACTCGGCGACGGGCCCAACGCGCTGACCGGCGCCCTCGCCGAGGTCCAGTGGCGCGGCTCCACGCATCGGCTGTACGTCGACGTCGAAGGCCACCGGATCAAGGCCGACCTCCGCGAACTGCGCGACACTCCGGCGCTCGGCGACCAGGTCACCCTGCACTTCGCCGCCGAGGACGCGGTGCTGCTGCCGGCAGGTGCCGGGGTCGAGGGAGGAGTTCGTGCCTAGCGCCGTGACCGGAGACGTGTCCTCGGGCGCGTCCGGCAGCCGCTTCGTCCTCAATCGCCGGACAGGCTCGAAATACCGCACGGCCCCCCCGTTCGTGTGGGCGGTGCCGCCTGTGGCCGTTCTTGCTCTTGTCTTCCTCTATCCGCTGGTCCTCGTCGTCCAGCAGTCCGTCAGCCCGGACGAGGGCGGCACCTCGCTCGCCCCGTACGGTGACGTCTTCGCCTCCGCGTCGTTCCGCTCGGCACTGACCACCACCGTCTGGCTCGCCGTCGGCTCGACCGCCGGCTGTCTGGTGCTGGGTCTCGTCCTCGCCCTGGTGATCGCCTTCGTGCCGTTCCCCGGCGGCAGGGCGGTCGCCAGGTTCATCGACGTCTTCCTCTCCTTCCCGTCCTTCCTGATCACCCTCGCCCTGCTGTTCATCTACGGCACCGTGGGCATGGCCAACGGCGTCTGGACGGATGTCACCGGCGCAGCGGACGGGCCCTTCCACTTCCTCACCACGCCGTGGGGCGTCCTCCTCGCGGAGATCACGTACTTCACCCCGTTCGTGATGCGGCCACTGCTCGCCGCGTTCTCGCAACTCGACATCGCGCAGCTGGAGGTCGCCTCCTCGCTGGGCGCGAAGCCGGCCCGGATCGTGCGGCAGGTGATCCTCCCCGAGGCGCTGCCGGCGCTCGCCGCGGGCGGCTCCCTCGTCCTCGTGATGTGCCTCAACGAGTTCGGGATCGTGCTGTTCACCGGGGCGAAAGGCGTCACGACCCTGCCGATGCTCGTCTACAGCAAGGCGATCTTGGAGTCCGACTACCCGGCCGCCTGTGCCGTCGCCGTCGTCAATATCGCGATCTCCGTGGGTCTCTACAGCCTGTATCGGATGGTGAGCCGCCGTGTTGGTGCATAGCCGTACCGGGAAGTGGGCCACCTGGTCCGTCTTCCTCCTGCTCTTCGCCCCCCTGTTCGCGCTCCCCCTGCTGGTGATCGTCGCCGCGTCGTTCACCACCAACTGGTCCGGCGCCTTCCCTTCGGGCCCGACCACCGAGCACTACCGGACCGCCACCAGTGGCGACTCCCTCCAGGCCCTCACCACCAGCCTGATCACCGCCGTCGGCGCCAGCCTGCTCGCCCTCACCATCGGCTCCTGGGCCGCACTCGCCGCCGCCACGCTGCGGCGGCGCGGAAAGAGGTTCCTGGACGGGCTGTTCATGCTGCCGGTCGCCGTACCGTCCGTCGTCGTCGGCCTCGCCGTGCTCGTCGCGTTCAGCAAGCCGCCGATGCTGCTCAACGGCACGCGCTGGATCGTGATCCTGGCGCACACCATTCTTGTCACGGCGTTCGCCTACCAGTCGGTCTCAGCCGCGACACTGCGTCTCGACCCGATGTACGAGCAGGCGGCGGCCAGTCTCGGCGCCCGCCCCTCCTACGTCCTGTGGCGGATCAAGCTGCCGCTCCTGCTGCCCTCCCTCACGGCGGCCGCAGGGCTCTGCTTCGCCCTGTCCATGGGTGAGTTGAGCGCCACGATGATGCTCTACCCGCCCGACTGGACACCGCTCCCGGTGCAGATCTTCGCGGCCACCGACCGTGGCTCGCTCTTCACCGGCGCCGCCGTGGCCGTGGTCCTCATGGGCACGACGCTGCTGGTCCTGCTCGCGGTCTCCCGCATCCGCACCAAAGCCTCGTACCGCTGACCCTCCGTACCGAACCCATTTCCAGGAGATAGGACTCCCATGCGCAAGAGCCACCTCAGGCCGCTGGCCGCCGTCACCGGCGCGCTCGCCCTCGCCGCCACCCTCTCCGCCTGCGGCGGTTCCTCCGCCGCCTCCGACGAGAAGATCGTCACCGTCTACAGCGCGGACGGACTCAAGGGCGAGAACGGCGACGGCTGGTACGACAAGGTCTTCAAGGACTTCGAGAAGAAGACCGGCATCAAGGTCGAGTACGTGGAGGGCGGCTCCGGCGAGATGGTGCAGCGCGCCCTCCGCGAGAAGTCCAACACCCAGGCCGATGTGCTGGTCACCCTCCCGCCGTTCATCCAGCAGGCCGACTCCAAGGGCCTCCTGACGGCGTACGAACCGGCCGGCTCCGACCAGGTCGACGGCGCCGACAAGGCGTCCGACTCCAAGTGGACCTCGGTCGTCAACAACTACTTCGGCTTCGTCTACAACAAGAAGGAACTGAAGGCCGCGCCCACCACCTGGGATGAGCTCACCGACGGGAAGTACAAGGAGAAGATCCAGTACTCCACCCCCGGAGTCGCCGGTGACGGCACGGCCGTACTCATCAAGGCCATGCACGACTTCGGCGGCAAGGAGCCGGCGATGGAGTACCTGAAGAAGCTCCAGGCCAACAACGTCGGCCCGTCCGCCTCCACCGGAAAGCTCGCCCCCAAGGTCGACAAGGGCGAACTGCTCGTCGCCAACGGCGACGTCCAGATGAACTTCGCGCAGTCCAGGGACATGCCGAACCTCGGCATCTGGTTCCCGGCGAAGGCCGGCTCCAAGCCCACCACGTTCGCCCTGCCCTACGCGGCCGGCCTGGTCAGCAAGGCCCCGCACAGCGCCAACGGCAAGAAGCTACTCGACTTCATGCTCTCCGAGCAGGCCCAGAAGGACGTCAGCGAGGTCGGCGGCGGCTTCTCCGCCCGCAAGGATGTCGAGGCCACCGACGCGAACGCCATCGCGCTCAGCAAGCTGATGAACGGGGTGGAGGTCTTCGAGCCGGACTGGTCGGACATAGGCGCCAACCTGGACGGTTACGTCGACGCCTGGAAGACGGCCACCGGAAGCTGACTGTGGGGACCGGCACGGGCCCACCGGCCCGGCACCCTAAAACCGGGGATGGCGGCGCTGCGCAACGCGGTGCCGCCGACATCCCCGCGCACGGGCCCCGAACGCACAACGAATGTTTGGCCCTGACCTGCGGAAACACCCTTTTCAGGGCCTCCTGACGTCTTACTCCGGCTGTCTGACACTCCCCTGCGGGGCGGAGTGCCAGACCACCACTCAGACGAGGTCGACGAGGTCAGCGATCGAGTCCACAACCTTGGTCGGCCGGTACGGGTAGCGCTCGATCTCGTCCCTGTTCGTCAGCCCGGTGAGAACCAGGAACGTTTCCATCCCGGCCTCCAGTCCGGCCAACACGTCCGTGTCCATCCGGTCGCCGATCATCGCGGAGGTCTCGGAGTGGGCACCCAAAGTGTTCAGCGCACTGCGCATCATGAGCGGGTTGGGCTTGCCGACGAAGTACGGCTCCTTGCCGGTCGCCTTCGTGATCAATGCAGCGACGGAACCGGTGGCGGGCAACGCCCCGTCGGGTGAGGGCCCGGTGTTGTCGGGGTTGGTGGCGATGAAGCGGGCACCGTTGTTTATCAACCGGATGGCCTTCGTCAGCGCCTCAAACGAATAAGTCCGCGTCTCACCCAAGATCACGAAATCGGGCTCGGTGTCAGTGAGCACGTACCCCGCTTCATGCAAGGCGGTGGTCAGCCCTGCCTCACCGATGACGTAGGCAGTGCCGCCAGGGTGTTGGTTGTCCAAGAACTTGGCGGTGGCCAGGGCAGAGGTCCAGATGTTCTCGACCGGCACTTCGAGGCCGATGCGGTTGAGTCGCATATGTAGGTCTCGGGCTGTGTAGATCGAGTTGTTCGTCAGAACGAGGAACGGCTTGCCCGAATCACGGAGCTTCTTGATGAAGGCGTCCGCGCCGGGGATCGGCACGCCTTCGTGCATCAGCACCCCGTCCATGTCGGTGAGCCACGATTCGATGGGCTTGTGATCTGTCATGGGTGCGGCTCCTGCCATACGAGGACTCACGGGATGACCATGCTATTCACTCCCCGCATTCAGAGCCTGAACGTCTCGTAGCCCGGACCGGTCCCAGGGGGAGACGTCGCCTTTGGTCCATGGAGTTCCCTACACACCAGTAAGTAGCGATCCGTCCAAAGATCACCTACGGCACGGGTCTGGACATACGGAGTCACCCGCTCCGCCTCGCAGGTTGCCCGCCACCGGTGCCGTCGCCGCACTGAGCACCGAGGCCCCCGGCAAAGACCCGTACTTCGCGGGCAAGCCCAACCCGCTCATGATGCGCACCGGGCTGAACGCGATCGGCGCCCACTCCGGGTCCAGCGCCATGATCGGCGACCGGATGGACACCGATGTGCTCGCGGGCCCGGAGGCGGGCATGCACACCTTCCTGGTGCTGACCGGTCTGACGACCCCCGCCGACATCGACCGCTACCCCTTCCGGCCGTCCACGGTCGTCGGCTCCATCGCCGACCTGGTCGACCTCATCGACGTGGGCTGAGGCCCCGGCCGGCACCGGTACGGGCGCGTGCGGGGAGGGGTTCCTGCGAGCCGTTCCCCGCACTCCCACGGACCAGCCCCGGCGCCCCAGCGGATGCGAAAACCCGCCGGACGCGTGAACCTGCCTTTAGGAGGTTCACGATGCGTTCCATACCCCTCACGTTCTGTGGAGCCGCAGTGGTTGCGGTGACGCTGATGCCCGCTTCCGTCGCACTGGCCGACTCCGGCTCCAGCCAGGAAAAGGAAACACAGACCCGCGCCACCCTCTCGGTGGACCCGGCCTCCATCGCCCCGGGGGGTGAGGTGGATCTGCAGGTCGACGGTTGCAAGGGCGAGAAGGCCAAAGGGATCTCCGATGCCTTCGACTCCGACGCCGGCTTCTCGGCCGCCGACGACAGCAGGCTCTCCGCCAAGGGCAGGATCCGCTCTGACGCCGCGGCCGGCGACTACGACATCTGGGTGACGTGTGACGACGACAAGGACACCCGGGTGTCCGGCACCGTCACCGTCGTCGACCGCGAAGGCGCCGCACCCGTCGCCCCGATCGCCCCGGTCCAAGCCGGAGGCGGCGGCACCGCGACGCTCCTTGCCGGCGAGGCGGCCCAGCAGGACGGGCCCGGCATCGCACACACCGTGACCGGGCTGGTCCTGGCCGCCGTCGCGTCCGTCGCCGTCGCCTTCCGCAGCTCCCGCCGTCGCCACCCGTCCACGGACTGAACGAGATGTCCGCCTCGGACAGCCCGACAGGCACCGGCCGGCTGCTCACCGGCGTGGCCTGGGCCGTCGTGTTGCTGGGCCTGTGGCTCTGGGGTCGCGGCATCACCGACGGCTCCGGCGCCAGCTCCGCCCCGACCACCGGCGATGTCGCCGCGGTCGGCCGCCCCCTCGGCGTACCGCTGCCCGCGGCGCACGCCCCGATCAAGGGTGCGGTGCCCGAGCGCGTCGAGATCCCCTCGATCGGCATCAAGGCACCCGTCGTCTCCCGTGGCCTGGACGCGGCGGGAGGGATCGACCCGCCGTCCTTCGCGACACCGCACACGGTCGGCTGGTACGGCAGCGGCACCCGGCCCGGCGCGGCGGGCGCCGCGCTCTTCGTCGGCCATGTCGACACCGAGACCAAACCGGCCGTCTTCTACGGGCTGAGCGCGGCCCGCCCCGGCGCCAAGATCCGGGTGGTCCGCACGGACGGCACGGTCGCCGAATTCACCATCGACGACGTCCAGGTCTTCACCCGGAACCGCTTCAACGCCCACAAGGCGTACGGGCCCCGCAAGGACGGCCGGGCAGAGCTGAGGCTGATCACCTGCGGCGGTACGTTCGACCGGGCGTCGCACGAGTACAACGCCAATGTGGTCGTCTCCGCCTACCTGACCGGCGAGAAGAAGAGTGCGGCCAAGGCAGCCGAGGCCGTGGACAAGTCCGCCAAGTCGGCCGAGTCCGCCACGTCCGCCGACTCCGCGTAGGCCGGCCCGGGCAGAAGAGGGATACCTGGCCCGGCCGGCCGCCCGTTCTCCCCCGGGGTGCCGGCCGGGCCGGTCCTCGACCGCGGTGCGCGGGCTGCGGGAGAAGCCCGGCGCCGACACGGGAGGGCAAGAGGGCGTGTGGGCCGCTCCTGAACACTGTAGGCCGGTGAACAGTCATGGCCCAGTCGTTTTTTGACGGTGCGTCCGGAACCGGTCACTGTCCGTCGCTCGCGAACGTCCTCGACCGAGGTGGGTGCGCGTTCGACAGGACATTCATCGTGCGGAAGAGCTCGATCAGGCCGATCGAGACGTGCATGACGATGTCGAGGATCAGCAGCGTGTCGTTCTTGACGTTCGGGTCGCGTTGGGTCCGGTGCCCGGGCTGCATCAGCCAGGCGAACAGACCGAGCGAGACGAGCGGTGCGGCGCCCAGCAGGAGCGCCGCGCGGATCCTGTGCGGCTCCTGCGAGAGCAGTGAGCGGTACTGCACGGTGTAGGGCTTGTCCGGATCGGGCTGGGTCAGTGGCCCGGCGAGTCGGCTGTAGTGCTCGTAGTCGTAACGCGGCAGCGCCTTCTTCGGGTGGTGCCGCTGTACCTCGGTGCGCAGCTGCGAGGGGTATCCGCAGCTGCGTGGTCCGGGAGGAGTGGTCGTTGTTCTGCCCGGCGCCAGTCGGCGTCGACGTCATGGGTCATCCCCCTGCACGCACTGGTCACTGCGTGATCGGTCGGTCGTCTCGTCCGCGGCGAGTCCCCCTCGACCGCCGCGGGCGATATCGCTGGCGGGCCACCTTCCCCGAGGCGCGGGATGGCGCCCTTCCGGCTGCAGGATGCCCCTCGGCATCCCTCCATGAGCGGGACCCCCACCCCGCGGTACCGCAACCGGAACTTCCCCCGTGCTGTCCCAACTGCGCGTGCCATCGGCCTGGTTGAAGCCGATGACCCCATGACAGGCTGTATGACCCAGGTCGTTATCGCAAGGGTGAAAGAGACGCTTAACCGGCCATATGTGCGATTTAGGCGACTCCCGCGGAGGGCGCACGGAGGCGTGCGGGTTGCGTGTACACGAACAAGGCCCCCTCACGCTCGGTGAGAGGGCCTTGATTCTGCGTGCGCCGCCAGGGACTCGAACCCCGGACCCGCTGATTAAGAGTCAGCTGCTCTAACCAACTGAGCTAGCGGCGCCTGCTGACCTGGAGAACTGTACCCGACCTCCAGGGGTGCTTCTGACCATTTCCTGTCGATCACGGCCTGTCGGATGGTCGTTTTTTCACTTCTATCCGTCAAAATGCAATATGTCAGGTTAGTTGAAACGCTGACGCCCGTGCAGGTGCGCCCAAAGATCTTGAGAGTGCGGAGGGGATTCGCATGACCGTGCCGGCCTTCGAGGAATACGTGCCCGCCGTCGACTGCACCTGCGCAGGGTGTACCGCGCAGCGCCGCGCGGCCGCCAGGGCCCTGCCGAGGCGGTACGGAGGACACCCTGCCGTGCATGGGGCGCGGCGCGCGCTGGTCATGGTCACGGCGGCCGGCGTGGTGCTCGGCACCGGCGGGGCCGAGGCGGCGAGCGCGGCGACCGGGCACGCCGCCGAAGGCGCCGGAACCGCCGGAATCGCCGAAGGCGCCGGAACCGCCGAAACCGCAGGATCCGTCGGGTCTGGCCGGGCGGACCCGATGCCGATCCCGGCCGACCCGGAACCGGCCGACCTGGCTGACCCGGGCGATCCGGGTTCGGACAACTCGGAATTCGGCAGCCCGCAGGGTGCCCCCGGCCCACTGCGGGGGGGCGGGACCCCGGGGCCGCCGTCGTCCACGGGCTCGGCACCGGAGAAGCCGAAGACCACACGGACGGACATCATCAACCGGGCGAAGAAGTGGGTCAGCGAGCAGGTCCCGTACGGCATGGCGAAGTACTGGTCCGACGGCTACCGGCAGGACTGCTCCGGCTATGTGTCGATGGCCTGGAAGCTGAAGGGCAACGAGTGGACCGGCAGCCTCGCCAAATTCGGGACCAAGATCGCCCGCGAGGAACTGAAGCCCGGCGACATCCTGCTCTTCCACAACAAGGCCAACCCGACGAACGGCTCGCACGTCACGATCTTCGGCGGCTGGACCGACTACACGCACAGCCATTACTCGGCGTACGAGCAGACGCCCTCGCACACGCGTAAGCAGACGACGCCCATGGCCTACTGGACCCACTCCGGCAGCTACGTCCCGTACCGCTACAAGGGGCTGTCCACCGGCACCACCAGCAGCAGTTCGAAGGCGATGTCGGCGTTCCCGGGCGCCGCGAAGTTCGGTCCCGGCGCCAGCACCACGTACGTCACCCGGCTCGGCCGCATGCTCGTGGACCGCGGCGGCAGGCGCTTCTACAAGGTCGGCCCGGGACCGCACTGGGGCGATGCGGACCGGCGCGCGACCCAGACGTTCCAGAAGGCCCAGGGCTGGTCAGGCAAGGAAGCGGACGGCATCCCCGGCCCGGACACCTGGCGCCTGCTGGTGAGCGGAACGGGCCGGGGCATCCCCGCGAGCGGCAGGGGGGACAGGAGTGGTTCAACCGCGGCTCCGGCGTTCCCGGGCCGGGACCATTTCCGGCCGGGTCAGTCCAACAGCCATGTCGACAAGCTCGGCAGACAGTTGGTGAGGAAGGGATACGACAAGCACTACGCAAAGGGCCCCGGCCCCCGATGGACCGAGGAGGACCGGCGCAATGTCGAGGCCTTCCAGCGGGCGCAGGGCTGGCGGGGCACAGAGGCCGACGGCTACCCCGGCCCAGAGACCTGGCAACGACTTTTCGCGTGACAGAACGGACATGACGGAGGCGGGAATGAAATCCACGGTGTCGGACAGCTCCGGAGGTCCGGAGAAGGAGAACAGGATGGAAGGTGAGCCGGTGAACGGCGGTGAGGAAACCAGGGCCGGATGGGGCCCGGGCGTGGGTGCCGACGCGGAGCCCCGTACGAGTGCCGAGCCGGGCGACGGGACGGACTCCGTCCTCGACCTGGTGCTCGACCTGGTCCCCGGCGAAGCCAAGGACTCCACCCTCGGCGCGGCCTCGGCGTCGGTATCCGTCGCGGCCGCGGACCCGGCGCCGGCTTCGGTGTCTGCCCCGGTCCCGGACCCCGGTCCCGTCGGGGCCGGGGCCGGATGGTCGCCGCCCGGTCCCGTCGGAGCCGGGCCGGTGTCCGACCCCGTGCTCGATGCCGAACTCGGCCCCGTGGTCGCCGGCCTGGTGTCGGCCGGGGCCGAGGGCGGAGCCGCGCCCGTTTCGGTGTCCGCCCCGGTTTCGGACCCCGTGCCGGCTGTCGAGGCCGGGGCCGCATGGGCGCCGCCCGAATACATCGGAGCCGGGCCGGTGTCCGACACCGCGGTCGATGCCGCACCCGGCTCCGTGCCGGTTTCGGTGTCTGCCACGGTTTCGGACCCGGTGCCGGCAGTCGAGGTCAGGGCCGTATGGCCGCCCGAATCCATCGGAGCCGGGCCGGTGCCCGACCCTGTGCTCGATGCCGCATCCGGCCCCGTGGCCGCCGACCTGGTGTCGGTCGGGGCCGAGGGCGGAGCCGCGCCGGTTTCGGTGTCCGCCCCGGTTTCGGACCCTGTGCCGGCTGTCGGGGCCGGGGCCGGATGGTCGCCGCCCGGTCCCGTCGGAGCCGCGCCGGTGCCCGACCCCGCACCCGCTGCCCTGCTCGATACCGCGCCGTACACCGTGCCCGACGCCGCGCCCGACGCCATGCTCGATGCCGTGCCCGACACCGTGCCCGAGACAGTGTCCGACGCTTTGCTCGATGCCGCGCCGTACACCGTTCCCGACACCGTGCCCGAAGCCGCGCCCGGCCCCGCACCCGCCGCCCTGAAGTCCGTGGGAGCGGAGGCCGAGGCCGGAGCCGCGGGCGATGGTGCGGACGGCGACGGCGATACCCGGTGGGAGACCGGGCGGCAGCAGGCCGTCAGCGCCAAGGAGCACATCGCCGTCGTCCCCGCGCACGTCCTCTTCCGTGACGACTCCGCCGAGCCCCCCACCGATCCTGCGCGGCAGGGCGGCGGCGGGGAGAAGGCGACGGGCGTGCGGCGGGCGCCCGTCGCACGCAGGGGGCAGGTGCAGGCACCCATCCGGCCCGCTCCGACCTCGGATCCGTACCTGACCGAGAAGCCGGGGCCCGCACTGCCCGGATGGATCGCGGTGCTCACCGGGCTGGCCGCGGTCGTCGCCGGTGGCGCCGTGCTGTGGTGGGTCGGTGCGGTGCCGCGTGGCGTGCTCGCGCGGGCCGGGATCGGTGCGCGCCCGTACGACGGGATCGGCCTCGGGGCATTGGCGGAGCTCTTCCTGCTGGTGATCCTGGTGCTCGTCGCGGTCGGCGGTCTGGGCCGTGGCCGGGTCGGGAGCGCGTGGGTGCTGACGCTCTTCGGCGAGTACCGGGGTACCGTGCGCCGGACCGGGCTCGTCTGGACCAGCCCGCTGCTGGCGCGCCGCCGTGTCGATGTACGGCTTCGGCACTGGCGGAGCGAACCCCTGCCCGCTGTGGACGCGAACGGTACGGCGCTGCGCGTCGTCGTCCTCGTCGTCTGGCGGATCAAGGACACGGTGCGGGCGACGTTCGGGGTGACGGACCACGAGGACTATCTGCGCGAGCAGGTCGAGTCGTCGATTGCGCGGGTCCTCTCGCAGCTGCCCGCCGACGCCTTCCACGAGGACGCGCACACCCTGCGCAACGCGGAGGCGGTCGGTGACGCGCTGACCCTGACGCTGAAGGCGGAATGCGAACCGGTGGGCATCGAGGTGTACTCGGCGCAGCCGACCGGTATCGAGTACGCGCCGGAGGTCGCCGCTTCCATGCAGCGCCGACGGATCGCCGCCATCGACGCCCAACACCGCGACAGCGTGCTGACTTCCGTGGTCGACGCGGTGGACGACACGGTCAGCCGGCTGACCGCGCGAGGCCTCGTGACGCTCGACGACTACGAACGGAAGGCGCTGGTCAAGGACCTGACGGTGGCCTTCTACACCGGACGCACCAGTGGGGAGGGCTCCTGACCGCGCCGTCGCGCCGCCTCCGTGGGGAACCGGAATCCCACTCCCATTGGTCTGGACATGTTCATGCCCTGTCAATAATCTAGGGCTTGGTCTAGACCGCACCATCACGCGCGCAGCAGTGCTCATGGAACTTCTCCCACGTTCTTGAGGAGCGACAGCAATGCGTAAACGGGCAAGCGCGGCCGTCATAGGCCTCGCCATCGCGGGCGTCTCGATGTTCGCGACGAGCAGCGCCGACAGTCACGGCTACACCGACAACCCCATCAGTCGCCAGAAGCTCTGCGCCAACGGCACCGTCACCGACTGCGGTGCCATCCAGTACGAGCCGCAGAGCGTCGAGGCTCCCAAGGGCTTCCCGGCGGCGGGTCCGGCCGACGGCAAGATCTGCTCCGGCGCCCACGACAACTTCGCCGCACTGGACGACCCGCGCGGCGGCAACTGGCCCGCCACCAAGGTCACCGCGGGGCAGGGCTTCAGCTTCCGCTGGCAGTTCACCGCCCGCCACGCCACAACGGACTTCCGGTACTACATCACCAAGAACGGCTGGGATCCCACCAAACCGCTCACCCGGGCGGCGCTCGAGTCCCAGCCGTTCATGACCGTGCCGTACGGCGGTCAGCAGCCCCCGGAGACCCTGACCCAGCAGGGCACCATCCCCACCCAGAAGACCGGGCGGCACATCATCCTGAGCGTCTGGAACATAGCGGACACCGGGAACGCGTTCTATGCGTGCTCCGATGTTCAGTTCTGACGCCTAGTCAACTACCGTGCGGCGTCATGAGGAGCGCAGGCACCGTCGCGGAGCTCGTACAGCGCCAATGGGGCGACCACCGGCCTGGGTTGAGACATGAGGACACCGTCCTCAGTCACCACCAGGTCGCCGCCGGCGCTGCCGCGCGGGCGGCGCTCCTGGTGGATCTGCTGCCGGCGGGCAGTGAACCGCACCTGGGGGTGCTGCTCGACAACACTCCTGAATTTCCCCTGTGGTTGAGCGCGGCGGCCCTGGCCGGGGCCGCCGTTGCGGGCATCAACCCGACCCGGCGCGGCGCTGAGCTGGCCCGCGACATCCTGCACACCGACTGCAGGGTCCTGGTCACCGAACGCGCGCATCTGCCGTTGCTCGACGGGCTCGATCTGCCGGGCGTACGGGTGCTGGTCACCGACACCGACGCGTACGCCGAGCTGCTCGCCGACTACGCGGGGGCCGAGCCGGGCGACGCGGTGCTGGGGGAGGTCCGGTCCGCCACCCGGATGCTGCTCTACTTCACCTCCGGGTCGACCGGTGCGCCCAAGGCCGCGATCTGCACCCAGGGGCGACTGGCTGCGGCCGGGCAGTCGCTGGTCGACCACTTCGGGGTCCGGCGCGACGACGTCCACTACGTCTGCATGCCGATGTTCCACGGCAACGCCGTGATCGCCGACTGGGCCCCCGCATTGGCCGGCGGCGCCTCGGTCGCCCTGCGCCGCCGCTTCTCGGCCTCCGGCTTTCTCGAAGACGTACGGGCGTACGGCGCCACGTACTTCACCTATGTCGGCCGCGCCGTGCAGTACCTGCTGGCGACCCCTGAGCGCCCCGACGACCGTGACCATCCGCTGCGACTCGGCTTCGGCACCGAGGCGGGCTCCGTGGACGCGGCCAGGTTCCGGGAGCGGTTCGGGGTGCGGCTGGTGGAGGGGTACGGATCCTCCGAGGGCGGTGCGGCGATCCAGCGGACCCCGGACACCCCGGCGGGCGCCATCGGGCGGGCCTCCGCCCGGGACGATCTCACCGTCGTCGACCCGGAGACCGGTGAGGAGCGCGCCGCCGCGGTCTTCGACGAAGTCGGACGACTCGTCAACGGGGCCGAAGCCATAGGCGAGTTGGTCAACCGGGGCGATACGCCCTTCGAGGGCTACTGGCGCAATCCGGAGGCGGACGCGGCGCGGGTGCGCGGCGGCTGGTACTGGACCGGGGACCTGTTCTTCCGCGACCGCGACGGCTTCCTCTACTTCGCGGGCCGCACGGACGACCGGCTGCGCGTCGACAGCGAGAACCTGGCGGCCGCGATGATCGAGAACATCCTGGCCCGCTGGGGGGACACGGCGGCCGTCGCGGTGTACGCGGTGCCGGACCCGGTGGCCGGCGACCAGGTGATGGCGGCGCTGGCGCTGCGTGAGGGGGCGGTGTTCGACCCGGCCGCCTTCGCCGCGTTCCTGGCGGCCCAGCCGGATCTGGGGACGAAGATGGCGCCCCGCTTCGTGCGGATCGTCCCGGCGATGCCGGTCACGGCGACGAACAAGGTGCACCGGGTCGCGCTCCGCCGCGAGGGCTTCCGGAGCACGGACCCGGTGTGGTGGAACGGGGTGGGCGGTGGTGCCTACGGCCCGTTGGGGGGCGTGGAACTGGCAGGCCTGCTCGCCGAGTACGAGGCGCACGGACGAGCAGCCTTCCTGTCCTCGATCTCCCCCATGGCCTGAAGGGCGGGGGAAGGGCCCCTCGACGGGCTTGAGACTCAGGCCCGTCCGGCGAACGAGGACGGACAGGGCGACGTCGGCGGCCCCTCAGTGCGTCGGGGCCAGCTGCTTCCGGGCCCCACTTCCGCGCCGCAGAAGTGCCACGGCAAGCACCGCTCCCGCCAGCAGAATCAGCGATCCCGCCACCGACGCGTACTGCATGCTGTGCACGAACGCCTCCCGGCCCGCCGAGATCAACGACGCGTCCCCCGTGGCCAGTGCCCCCGGCAGCGTCTGGCGGGCGGCCTCCGGTGCGGAGTCCGGCAGGTCCGCTCCGTACACCGCGGTGGCGACCGCGCCCAGCAGCGCCATGCCCATCGCGCCGCCGAACTCCTGACCGGTCTCCAGCAGTGACGCGGCCGAACCGGCCTTCTCCGGCGGGGCGGTCGCCAGCGCCAGGTCCGAGACGAGTGCCATGACGGTGACGATGCCCGAGCTCATCACGGCCGAGCCGATGAGCAGCAGCCACAGCGAGTCCGTATCGGACAGGGTCAGCAGAGCGAATCCGGCGGCGGCGATGACGAATCCGGCGGAGATGACATACGTACGGTCGATCCGCCGGGCGATCGCCGTGGCCGTCGGCGCCGCGGCTCCCACCGCCAGTGACGGGGCCAGGCTCCACAGGGCGGCCTCCATCGTGGACATGCCGAGCACCGACTGGAGGTACTGGGTGGTGAAGAAGGCGGAACCCATCATCGCGAAGGTGGCGAGGGAGTTCAGGCCGATTCCGGCGGCGAAGCCCTTACCGCGGAACAGCTCCCGGCTGATCATCGCATCGTCACGGACGCGCTGGCGGCGGACGAAGACCCAGCCGACGAGCAGGCCGACGGCGATGAGCAGGGCGTTGCGCGCGTCGAGACCGTGGGCGGCGCTCTCCTTGACGCCGTAGATGACGGGGAGCACGGCGCCCATCGACAGCGGCACGCTCCACAGGTCGAACCGCCCCGGGTTCGGGTCCTTGAACTCCGGGACCAGCACCGGCACCAGAACCAGCAGCAGCACCATCGCCGGCACATTGATCAGGAAGACCGAGCCCCACCAGAAGTGCTGCAGCATGACCCCGCTGAGCACCGAGCCGAGTGCGATCCCGCCCGCCATCGCGCCGGACCAGATGCCGACCGCGGTGCTGCGCTGCTGCTCGTTGCGGAACATGTTCCGTACGAGCCCCATCGTCGACGGCATCAGCGTCGCGCCGCCGATCCCGAGCAGCGCGCGCGCCGCGATCAGCATCTCGGGGCTGGTGGCGTATGCCGCGCCGACGGACGCGGTGCCGAAGGCGGCCGCCCCGAGGAGGAGCAGCTTGCGGCGGCCGATCCGGTCGCCGAGCGAGCCCATCGTGATGAGCAGGCCGGACAGGGCGAAGCCGTACACATCGAAGATCCAGAGCTGCTGGGTTGCGCTCGGGGCGAGTTCCCGGTCGATGGACGGGATCGCGAAGAAGAGGACGGAGACGTCCATCGAGACAAGGAGGAGGGGGAGCAGGAGGACCACGAAGGCGGTCCATTCCTTGCGGCCGGCGAGGTCACTGCGATCAGTGGTGGTGCTCGTCGCGTTCGTCATGCCAGGAAATATACGAGCGTTTAAAACAAGTGTCTAGTACGACTGTGTAACACGTTTGTATGGAACGGTGGGCAGCAAAAAACGCAGTGGGGGGGGGGGGGGGGGGGGGGGGGGGGGGGCGGCGCCCCGCGGGGGGGGGGGGGCCCCCCGGGCGGGGCGGGGGGGGGGGGGGCGCGGGCCCCCCCCCCCCCGCCCGCGCGCGGAGGCCCCCCCCCCCCCG